>NZ_CP088930.1:1200000-1500000 GCF_027594825.1 Serratia liquefaciens
GCACAAACTGAGATGCGTGCAGTTAATGACAAAGACGGTCTTTTACTGCAAGCCTCTCAGGATGAATTCGAAGCAATGGTCCGTAACGTTGACGTCAAGTCAAAGATTATGGATCAGTATGCAGACTGGAAAGGCGTTCGCTACCGTTTAGGCGGTGAAACCAAGCGCGGCATCGATTGCTCGGCGTTTGTACAGCGTACTTTCCGCGAACAGTTTGGCATGGACTTACCGCGTTCGACCTATGAACAGGAAGACATGGGCAAGAAAATCTTGCGTACCAAACTGCGTCCTGGCGATCTGGTGCTGTTCCGCGCCGGCTCAACCGGGCGCCATGTCGGCATCTATTTAGGTAACGATCAATTCGTTCATGCCTCTACCAGCAACGGCGTGATGATTTCGAAACTGAGCGATAACTACTGGAATAAACGTTATCGCGAAGCCCGCCGGGTGCTTACCAGCAGCTGACGGCGCATGACCTGATTGTCCTGAATACCAAACGAGCGATAGAACGCTGCCTTCGGGCAGCGTTTTTTTTGCGCCGCTGTCTGCCCCCGGATTGAGATCTTATTATCCGTTTGCAGCGCTTTGCCTCTACCCCAGTATTTCGCGATATTATTTGTAGGAAACTACGCACCGATGAAAAACTCACCTATTATCGTCAAATGGGATAATGGTGGTTATGCCTGATTTAAACGATTAACAACCGTTAAATAAACAGTAATGACTGCAATAGCGCCGTTGGGATATATTAGGCAGTCACTCTATAACAAAAACAAATTGATACGCCGTGCTCAGGGGGCAGGTTTATGGGCTTGAAAAGGGCATTTGCACGCCACGTCTCTCACAGACGACGCAGCTTGGCTAAAAGCGCCATCGTAGCCCTGGTATTTTTTATCCTGTTCGTGGCGATTACACTCTCTTTGATTGACCACCAGCGCACCCAATATCAACACCGTGTTGAACAACGCACGCAGAAATTCACCGTCGACACGCTCAATAACCTGACGGAAATCATGCAGCAGTTAATGCCGTTGATTGACCGCCCCTGTACCGCCAGCCAACCGGATATTACTTACCAGGCCGCTTTCCATTCCGGCGTGCGTACCTTTATGCTGGTAAAAAATGGCTTTGCCTACTGCTCTTCCGCCACCGGCGACATGATGCTGGCGCTGAAAAACATCTACCCGGAGATTGACCCCCATCAGTCGCTGGATCTCAAACTGCAGCAAGGCACCCCGCTGGTACCGGGTAAACCGGCAGTAGCGGTGTGGTTGCGTCAGCCCGGAAAGGAAGATTCCGGCATACTGGCGACGCTGGATATCGCACTGATGCCCTATCAGCTGTTCAGCTCCAACGCCGAACGAGCGCCGGGCATCGCCATTATTCTGGGCGATCGCGCACTGACCAGTTTTAGCCCGAACCTGATGCCGGTAAATCAGTTGCCGGACGAGAAAGCCGATCGTATCTCCATCGCCAATACGCCGATGACCATTCTGTTTTATAACCAAAAACTCACGCCCAACGATATACGCTTGACGCTAATGGGCAGCCTGGTGCTGTCATTGATGATCGGCGTGTTGTGCTATTACATGCTGTTGCTGCGCCAAAGTCCGGAACGCGCACTGATGCGCGGCATCAAGCGCAATGAATTCTTTATCGAATACCAGCCGGTGTTCCATACCCAAAGTGGCACCATCGGCGGGCTGGAGGCCCTTATCCGTTGGCAGCATCCGATCGAGGGCCGCATCCCACCCGATCTGTTTATTCCCTATGCCGAAAGCGAAGGTCTGATTGTTCCGTTAACCCGCCATCTGTTCCGCCTGATTGCCGAAGATGCGCCAAAGCTGGCGACGGCGCTACCGCAGGGGGCAAAGCTCGGTCTGAACATCTCCCCTTCCCACCTTGGCACCCCCTCCTTCCACCACGACGTGTATGAATTGCTGGCGCAACTGCCGGGCGATTACTTTACGCTGGTGTTTGAAATTACCGAGCGCGGCATGGTGGAAGAAGGCAACGCGCTGGCGGAGTTCGACTGGCTGCACCAACAGGGCATTGAAATCGCCATTGATGATTTCGGTACCGGCCACAGCGCACTGATCTATCTGGAACGCTTTAGCATGGACTACCTGAAAATCGACCGAGGCTTCGTTAACTCCATTGGCCGCGATACGGTCACCGCCCCGGTATTGGACGCGGTAATTTCGCTGGCGAAAAAGCTGAAAATGCAAACCGTGGCGGAAGGCGTAGAAACCGCAGAACAGGTGAGTTTCCTGCAGGAACAGGACGTTAATTTTATGCAGGGTTACTATTACAGCAAACCACTGAGCATCGACAACTTCGTGGCCTTCTGCAATGCCCATACGGTCATGGATCATCAGGCGCTAAAGGGCTGATCTTTTAACTTCTTTACCCTGCGGCGCGGCGGCAAATGTTATGCTGGCCGCAGGCTTAATTGACTCTACAGCAGGAGCTTACCGTCAAGATGTCCGTGCGCGTTTTTGCTGCCCTGGTGCTCTCAGCACTGAGTTTCGGTCTGCAGGCTGAAACCCTCAATGAAAGCTATGCTTTCGCCCAGCTCGGTGAGCCTAAGTACTCCACCGACTTTAGCCATTACGACTACGTTAACCCTGCGGCGCCCAAAGGTGGCGATGTGCGACTGGCGGCGATCGGCACCTACGATAACTTTAACCGCTATGCGTCGCGCGGCGTACCCGGCGAACGTACCGACGCATTGTATGACTCTCTGTTTACCACCTCGGACGATGAAATAGGCAGCTACTACCCGCTGATTGCCGAATCCGCCCGCTTCCCGGCCGACATGCGCTGGGTAGAGATCGATATCAACGCCCGCGCCCGCTTCCACGATGGCTCGCCCATCACCGCCGCCGATGTGGCTTTCACCTATAACAAGTTTATGACCGAAGGCGTACCCCAGTTCCGTGTGCTGTACAAAGGCATTACGGTCAAGGCTATCTCACGTCTGACGGTGCGCGTCGAATTCCCGCAGCCGGACAAAGACAAATTGCTGGGGCTGTTCGGGTTGCCAGTGTTACCGCAGAGTTTCTGGAAAGATCACAAGTTGAATGAGCCCCTGAGCACACCGCCGCTCAGCAGCGGGCCATACAAGATTTCCAGCTACCGGCTAGGCCAATATATTACCTATCAGCGAGTGCGTGATTATTGGGCGGCTAACCTGCCGGTTAACCGTGGCCGTTTTAACTTCGACAGCATTCGCTACGACTACTACCTGGACGACAAAGTGGCGCTGGAGGCCTTTAAGGCCGGTGCCTATGACTTCCGCATCGAAGGTTCGCCGAAAAGCTGGGCAACCCAGTATCAGGGGGGCAACTTTGCCCGCAACTATATAATCAAACAGGACGAAACCAACCAGTCGGCGCAAAATACCCGCTGGATGGCCTTCAACCTTCATCGCCCGATATTTGCCGATCGCCGGGTGCGCGAAGCTATTACCCTGGCGTTCGACTTCGACTGGATGAACAAGGCGCTGTATTACGATGCCTATCAGCGCACCAACAGCTATTTCCAAAATACGCCTTACGCCGCCAGCGGTTACCCAGACGCGGCCGAATTGGCGCTGTTGGCGCCGCTGAAGGGCAAGGTACCGACGGAGGTGTTCACCAGTATCTACCAGCCACCGTCCTCCGACGGCAGCGGCAACGATCGCCAGAACCTGCTGAAAGCCACGCAGTTGTTGAAACAGGCCGGCTGGGAAGTGAAAAATCAGCGGTTGGTGAACAGCAAAACCGGCCAACCCTTCAGCTTCGAACTGATGCTGCTGAGCGGCAGCAACTTCCAGTACGTATTGCCGTTCCAGCACAACCTGAAACGGCTGGGCATCGATATGCAGATCCGTGAAATCGATGCCACTCAGTACACCCGTCGCATGCGCGAACGTGATTTCGATATGATGGCCACGGTATATATGGCCATGCCGTTCCCCAGCGCCGATTTGAAAATACTCTGGGATTCTGAATACATTAACTCCAGCTATAACCGGCCTGGTGTGAGCGATCCGGCCGTCGACAGTCTGGTCAGACAGATTGCCGCGCACCAGGGTGACGAGAAAGCCCTGCTGCCGCTGGGCAGAGCGTTGGATCGGGTACTGACCTGGAACATGTACATGCTGCCGATGTGGTATTCCAATCACGATCGCTACGCCTACTGGGACAAGTTCTCCACGCCGCCTATTCGCCCGGCCTATGTGATCGGCTTCGATAACTGGTGGTTTGACGTCAACAAGGCGGCGCGTTTGCCGACTCAACAACAATAAGGAATCTGCGATGGCGGCTTATTTGATTCGCAGACTGCTGCTGATTATCCCCACCCTGTGGGCGATCATCACCATTAACTTTTTTATCGTGCAAATCGCGCCCGGCGGCCCGGTCGATCAGGCCATCGCCACTATCGAAATGGGCCAGAGCAGCGGCTTCGGTGGCGGCGGAATGGGTGAAGGCCTGGGGCATGCGCGTACCGGCGTTGCCAGTGCCACAGACAGTCAGTACCGTGGTTCCCGAGGGCTGGATCCTGAAGTGATCGCCGAAATCACCAAGCGCTATGGCTTCGACAAGCCGCTGCACGAGCGCTATTTCACCATGCTGTGGAACTATATGCGCCTCGACTTTGGCGACAGCCTGTTTCGCGGCGCGTCGGTGATGCAGCTGGTTGGCCACAGCCTGCCGGTCTCCATCACACTGGGGCTGTGGAGTACCCTGATCATTTACCTGGTGTCGATCCCGCTGGGGATCCGCAAAGCCGTACATAACGGCAGCGCCTTCGATACCTGGAGCAGCACCCTGATTATCATCGGCTACGCCATTCCGGCCTTTCTGTTCGCCATTCTGATGATTGTGCTGTTCGCCGGCGGCAGCTACCTCGATTGGTTCCCGCTGCGCGGTCTGGTTTCCAGCAATTTCGACACCCTGCCGTGGTACGGCAAAATCACCGATTACCTGTGGCATATCACCCTGCCGGTGCTGGCGACGGTGATTGGCGGTTTCGCCACCCTGACCATGCTGACCAAGAATTCGTTCCTCGACGAGATCCGCAAACAGTACGTGGTCACCGCTCGAGCCAAAGGATTGGACGAAAACAAAATCCTTTACCGCCACGTGTTTCGCAATGCCATGCTGCTGGTGATCGCCGGCTTCCCGGCGACCTTTGTCAGCATGTTTTTCACCGGTTCTTTACTGATCGAGGTGATGTTCTCGCTTAACGGACTGGGCCTGTTGGGCTATGACGCCACGCTTCAGCGCGATTATCCGGTGATGTTCGGCACGCTGTATATCTTCACCCTGATTGGCCTGCTGTTGAATATTCTCAGCGATATCACCTATACCCTGGTCGATCCGCGCATTGATTTCGAGGCCCGCCAATGAGCCGCTTAAGCCCGATTAACCAGGCGCGCTGGGCACGTTTTCGCAGCAACCGCCGCGGCTACTGGTCGCTGTGGATTTTTCTGGTGCTGTTTGTGCTCAGTCTGGGGGCCAACCTGATCGCCAACGACAGGCCGCTGCTGGTGCGCTACGAAGGGCGCCTGTTCCTGCCGTTTATCATCGACTACAGCGAGACCACCTTCGGCGGCGAGCTGAACACCGCCACCGACTATCAGGATCCCTTCGTAAAAAAACAGATCGACAGCCACGGCTGGGCGGTTTGGCCGCCGATACGTTTCAGTTACGACACCATCAATTTTGCTACCGAAGTGCCCTTCCCCTCCGCGCCTTCACGCCACAATCTGTTGGGCACCGACGGTAACGGCAGCGACGTGCTGGCCCGGGTGCTGTATGGCTTTCGTATTTCGATGCTGTTCGGGCTGGCGTTGACGCTGTTTTCCAGCGTGATTGGCGTTTGCGTCGGCGCCGTACAGGGCTACTACGGCGGGCGCATAGATCTGTGGGGCCAGCGCTTTATCGAGGTGTGGTCGGGCATGCCGACGCTGTTTTTGATCATTTTGTTATCGAGCATCGTACAACCCAATTTCTGGTGGCTGCTCGGCATCACCATTTTATTCGGCTGGATGAGCCTGGTGGGCGTGGTGCGCGCCGAGTTTCTACGTACCCGCAACTACGACTATATCCGCGCCGCACGCGCCATGGGGGTACAGGACCGGGTCATTATGTATCGCCATATGCTGCCCAATGCGATGGTGGCGATGCTGACTTTCTTGCCGTTTATTTTGTGCGGCTCCATCACTACCCTGACCTCGCTCGACTTCCTGGGCTTCGGCCTGCCGATAGGCTCGCCGTCGCTCGGCGAACTGCTGCTGCAGGGCAAGAACAACCTTCAGGCGCCGTGGCTCGGCATCACCGCTTTCCTGGTGCTGGCGGTGCTGCTGTCTTTACTCATCTTTATCGGCGAAGCGGTACGCGACGCCTTTGACCCCAGCAAGGCGCATTAATATGGCTAGCACTCCTCTGCTTTCAATTCAGGATCTCGGCGTGGCTTTTCGTCAGGGAGAGGTATTGAACCCGGTGGTCAACGGCCTTTCGTTGCAGATCGAAAAGGCAGAGACGCTGGCGTTGGTGGGTGAATCCGGTTCAGGCAAAAGCGTCACTGCGCTGTCGGTATTGCGCCTGCTGCCCTTGCCTCCGGTGGTCTATACCGCCGGCGATATCCGGTTCAACGGCAATTCGCTGCTGCATGCACCAGAGGCCGAGCTGCGCAAGGTACGCGGCAACCAGATTTCGATGATATTCCAGGAGCCGATGGTGTCGCTCAATCCGCTGCACACCATTGAAAAACAGCTGGCAGAAGTGCTGGCGTTGCATCGCGGCATGCGGCGCGACGTCGCACGCGGCGAGATCATTCAATGCCTGGATCGCGTCGGTATCCGCGATGCCAAGGGACGGTTGAAAGACTATCCGCATCAGCTTTCCGGCGGTGAGCGGCAGCGGGTGATGATCGCCATGGCGGTGCTGACCCAGCCCAAATTACTGATCGCGGATGAACCTACCACCGCGCTTGATGTGACTATCCAGGCGCAAATTCTGCTGCTGCTGAAGGAGCTGAAACAGGAAATGGGCATGGGGCTGCTGTTTATCACCCACAACCTGAATATTGTGCGTCGCCTGGCGGACAACGTGGCGGTGATGCGCCACGGCCAATGCGTTGAGCAGAACGACCGCACCCGCCTGTTTAGCCAGCCGCAGCACCCTTACACCCAGCAATTGCTGGCGGCGGAGAACGTGGGCGATCCGCTGCCGTTGCCGGCGGATGCCGCTCCGCTGCTGAAGGTGGAAAACCTGCAGGTCAGCTTCCCGATCAAACGCGGTTTGCTGCGCCGCACGGTCGGCCATCATTATGCACTGAAGGATTTGAGTTTTGAGCTGAAGGCCGGGGAGAGCGTAGGGCTGGTGGGAGAATCCGGTTCGGGAAAAAGCACCACCGGGCTGGCGCTATTGCGTCTGCTGAGTGCCAAAGGCGCGATGTGGTTTAACGGCCAGCCGCTGCACCAGTTCAGCATGAAACAAATGCTGCCGTATCGCAGCCAGATGCAGATTGTGTTCCAGGATCCTTTCTCGGCGCTGAACCCCCGGCTGAACGTGCTGCAAATCATCTCCGAAGGTCTGGAAGTACACCAGAAACTGAGCGCCGAACAGCGAGAACAGCGGGTGATCGAGGTGTTGCAAGAAGTGGGATTGGACCCAGCGCTGCGCCACCGTTACCCCACCGAGTTTTCCGGTGGCCAACGCCAACGCATCGCCATCGCGCGTGCGCTGATTTTACAACCGCAGTTGCTGATCCTGGATGAACCCACCTCGTCGCTGGACAAATCGGTGCAGGCGCAAATCCTGACGTTGCTGAAATCACTGCAACAGCGCCACCGGCTGGCCTATCTGTTTATCAGCCACGATTTACAGGTGGTGCGTTCGCTGTGCCATCAGGTCATTGTATTGCGGCAGGGAGAGGTGGTTGAGCAAGGCGATTGTCAGACGATCTTTAACTCGCCCGCCGCCGCTTATACGCAGCAGCTGTTACAGTTGGCGGACTAGCGGCGGGAGTCAGAAAGGGTATTGCGCACTCATCGGTTCGGCAATAGCGGCACCGACGTTTTTTAGCCGGCACAGGGTGGTGCTTTCGTCACAGCGTTGCACAAACAGGCAAGGCTCGCCTTCCCACTCCACGATGGCGCAGTCGACCTGAATCTCCTGCAAAGACAGATTAAGCTGCTGCATGACCTGCCAGGCGTCAGCCCCTTCATGGCTGAGCAGTTTCAGGCCAATCAGGTTGTTATCTTCGTCTATTCCACTGAGCGGGATCGGTTCAACCTTGACGCCGGTAAAACCTGATAGCCAACGATAACTTTGCGGCAAGCGATGCACTACCGAAAGTTGGATACTTTCCACATGAAATCCCTAGTTTGAAAAATGAAACGCTTTTTACCTGACAGGGTAACTAAGTTATAGCCGCTGCGTCCCGACTCTGCTGCTCATGAATGTTATTTAAATGTAAATAATGCCACAGACAGTTAACCTACCCCTGCGCTTACTGATGTCCTGCCGTTTTTAAGACACTCTGCGTTGTCGTTTCACCGCATTTTGCGACTCAGCTCGCATTTTTGCGTTATATGTAACCCTTTCCCGCCGCAATCTCAACTCTTTTTTCTCTCAACGCGGTTACTTTTCGCTCTTTATAATTTTACATTGTGGAAACATTTAACTTCTTGACGCCGACGTCAACCTTAGGTTAACGCCTTGATTATCAATGGCCCTAACCTAAACATCTGCCGATTCCCCATCAAAACCCGGGGTGTAAATACCCGCTGCCGCTTCCCGCAGAAAGAGCAATTTATTTAACAAAAAGCACACAGCCTACGCGGCGACCGGCCCTTTGGCGCACGGATGCTTAGCAGTAAACAGACTGACGTCATTGAATTTCAAGGAGGCAAAACGGAAGGTGCAACCCACTCAGGCCCAAACGCAACGTTGAGCCTGAGTCAGGGAGGAGAACTACGGCGTGTCCGGCGAGGTTTTATGGCGTGGCCGGCTGGCGTACAAATAAAACAGCACCGCAACGATGCTGCACAACGCCATCGAAGAGACCATCGGCCAGGCGCTCTTGCCGGGCGCCATCGCCAGTATCGCGCCCACCAGCGCACCAATGCTGAAACGTAGCGTACCGGCCAGAGAGGAAGCGGTGCCCGCCATATGCGGGAAATCGTCGAGGATCACCGCCATGGCGTTTGACGAAATCATGGCGATACAGCCCAAATACACCGCCACGCCCATCACCAGCGCCCAGAAGCCAAGGCCGATGGCGCTAACCGCCAGCAACCATAACCCCATAGCCAATTGAACAAACAGGCCCAAACGGAACATTTTGATCGCCCCCAGCCGCCGCACATTGCGGCTATTGACCAGCGTCGTCAGGAACAAAAACACAATGTTCAGCGCAAAATAGTAACCAAAATGCTGCGGCGATACGTGATTAAGCTCGATATACACAAATGGCCCGGCGCTGAGGAACGAGAACATGCCGGCAAACGAGAAGGCGCTGGCCAGCATGTAGCTCAGCACCCGCTTGTGCCGGAACAATGAAGCGAAGTTGCCCAGCGTGGTTCGCAGATGAAATTTCTGCCGTCGCTCTTTCGGCAGCGTCTCCTTGATAAAGAACGCCACCAGCAACGAACCGATCAGCGCCGCCGCGCCCATGGTCCAGAAAATCGCATGCCAACTGAACCACAGCAGCAGCGCACCGCCGATCATCGGCGCCAGCAAAGGTGCGATGGTCATCACCAGGATGACGAACGACATCATGCGTGAGAATTCGTCCTTGGTGAACATATCGCGCATCAGGGCGTTAATCACCACGCTCGCCGCCGCCGCCGACAACCCGTGCAGGAAACGCAGGTTGATCAATTGGTCGATCGACTGCGCCATCGCACAGGCGCCGCCGGCAATCGCGAAGATCAGCGTCCCCCACAGGATCACCGGCTTGCGGCCGATACTGTCTGACATTGGCCCGTAGAACAGCTGCCCCAAAGCAAAGCCGAGCATATAGGCGCTGAGCGTCATCTGCACGCTGCCCGCCTCGACGCCGAACTGTTTGGCAATCACCGGCATACTGGGCAGGTACATGTCGATAGCCAACGGCATCAGCATGGAAAGCAGGCCCAGAATAAAAATCAAACCGAGGTGAGATGACCGGTTCTGTTGCACGTTCAACGACTCCTTCATCAGCCGTAATGTAGTAATGAATTAATCCTGCAGGTGCGGAGCGCCCACGCTGGCAATCTCTTCTTCGGTCAGCGGACGGTATTCGCCCTCGGCCAAATCCTCATCCATCACGATGGCGCCGATACGTTCGCGGTGCAGCTCGATAACCCGGTTTCCGACTGCCGCAAACATACGTTTCACCTGGTGATAACGTCCTTCACTGATGGTCAAACGCACCAGGTTGTCTTCTATCTTTTCCAGTTGCGCGGGACGGGTCAGGTCTTTTTCGTTATGCAACTGTACGCCTTCGGCAAAGCGCTGCGCGGTGTCTTCCGCCAGCGGCTGCTCCAGCGTCACCAGATAGGTTTTCTCACAGTGGTGTTTCGGCGAGGTGATACGGTGCGACCATTGACCGTCGTCGGTCATCAACACCAGGCCGGTGGTATCGATGTCCAGGCGACCGGCGGCGTGCAGCTTGTAGGCAACCGGCTCATCGAGGAAATACAGCACCGTCGGATGATCGGGATCGTCCGTGGAACACACGTAACCCTGCGGTTTGTTGAGCATAAAGTAGCGCGGGCCCGTGAGCTGCTGCAGCGGGTTGCCGTCAAACGCCACCACCTGCTCCGGAGCCAGTTTCAGCGCTCCGCTCTTAACCACTTCACCGTCGACGGTGACGCGTTTGGCCCGAAGTTCACGCGCTACCAGCGCACGGCTAACACCTAACTGCTGAGATAAAAACTTGTCCAGTCGCATTGAATCTGCTTTGCCTGTCGTTGTTATGATCGCATTGATCGTGTTGCTAAAATATGACACCCACCGTTGCACTGAGTGCAACAGGGCAGGTTCGAAGAGGGGGGAACAGCGATTACTGTCACACGAGTATAGCGGCGGAAACGGCCCCCTGACAGAGGTAATTTCCACGCTTCTCGCACCGCGCGCGCTCAGAAGGCATAATAATAGAAATTTTTTAGCCGTCAGGGGAGTAGAATGTCACAGTTTTTGTGGGTTCAGATGTTACAAAACCTGTTCCCGATGGCCCTTCTCAACCCACGGCGTTAATTTATGGCCTTTACTCTGCGCCCCTACCAACTGGAAGCGGTCGAAGCCACCATTAAACATTTTCGTCAGCACCCGCAGCCTGCGCTGATTGTGCTGCCGACCGGCGCCGGGAAAAGCCTGGTGATCGCCGAGTTGGCAAAACGCGCGCGCGGCAGGGTGCTGGTGTTGGCCCACGTGAAAGAACTGGTGGCGCAAAACCACGCCAAATATCGCGCTTACGGGCTGGAGGCGGACATCTTTGCCGCCGGTCTTCAGCAAAAAGACAGCGCCGGCAAGGTGGTATTTGGCAGCGTTCAATCGGTGGCGCGCAATCTGCCGCTGTTCGACGGCGCGTTTTCCCTGCTGATCATCGACGAATGCCACCGCATCAGTGACGACGACGAAAGCCAGTACCAACAGATCATTCAGCATCTGCAGAAAACCAATCCGCAGTTGCGGCTGCTGGGCCTGACCGCCACGCCCTACCGGCTGGGAAAAGGCTGGATTTATCAGTATCACTATCATGGTTTTACCCGCGGCGATGCCCGCAGCCTGTTCCGCGACTGCATTTATGAGCTGCCGCTGCGTTACATGATCAAGAACGGCTATTTGGTGCCGCCGGAACGGCTGGACATGCCGATTGTGCAGTATGACTTCAGCCGTCTGGAAGCCAGAAGCAACGGCCTGTTCAGCGAGGTTGACCTGAACCGCGAACTGAAGCAGCAAAATCGCATCACTCCGCATATCATCAGCCAGATCGTGGAATACGCCGAAACGCGTAAGGGAGTGATGATTTTCGCCTCCACCGTGGAGCATGCCCGTGAAATTCACGGGCTGTTGCCGTCAGGCGAAGCCGCGTTGGTCAGTGCAGAAACCCCTGCCGCCGAGCGCGATGCCCTGATTGAAGCGTTCAAACAGCAACAGTTGCGCTATCTGGTCAATGTCGCGGTACTGACCACCGGTTTTGATGCACCGCATGTCGATCTGATCGCCATCCTGCGCCCCACCGAATCCGTTAGCCTGTACCAGCAAATCGTCGGACGCGGATTGCGGCTGGCCCCCGGCAAAGAGGATTGCCTGATCCTCGACTACGCCGGGAATCCGCACGATCTGTTCACGCCGGAAGTGGGGGTCAGCAAGCCACACAGCGACAGCCAGCCGGTGCAGGTATTTTGTCCCGGCTGCGGCTTCGCCAACCTGTTCTGGGGCAAGTGCACCGAGAATGGCGACATCATCGAACATTACGGCCGCCGCTGTCAGGGTTGGCTGGAGGACGATGAAGGCCATCGCGAGCAGTGCGATTACCGTTTTCGTTTCAAAAGCTGCCCGCACTGCGGGGCGGAGAACGACATTGCCGCCCGCCGCTGCCATCAGTGTCAGGAGGTGCTGGTCGATCCCGACGATATGCTGAAGGCGGCGCTGAAGCTGAAAGACGCTCTGGTATTACGCTGTGGCGGCATGGAGCTGCAAAGCGGCCGCGATGAAAAAGGCGAGTGGCTAAAGGCGACCTATTACGACGAAGACGGCACCAGCACCAGCGAACGTTTTCGATTGCAAACGCCGGCGCAACGCAAAGCCTTCGACATGCTGTTCCTGCGCCCACATCAGCGTGCGCCTGGGGTGCCGTTCGCTTGGCAAAATGCCGCCGACGTGCTGGCCAAGCAAGCGCTGCTGCGTCATCCGGATTTTGTTGTGGCACGCAAACGCGGGCAATTCTGGCAGGTACGAGAAAAAGTGTTCGATTATCAAGGACGCTTCCGCCGCGCCAATGAGCTGTACTGATCTTTGCCCCTTGCAAATCAGGCAGGTTTCCATTGCCCTGTGGGCGGCTTTCCGTTAAAATGCCGCCCGCTTTGCCTGGGTTCGCCCGGTGCTAAAGCAGGTTATCGAACTTGCTACTGGGTCGCCTGTAGCAGGGTAAATTTTCTTTTAAGAGAAAAAACAATGTTCACTATCAATGTAGAAGTACGTAAAGACCAGGGTAAGGGTGCGAGCCGCCGCCTGCGTGTTGCTAACAAATTCCCAGCTATCGTTTACGGTGGCGAAGAAGCTCCAGTTTCCATCGAACTGGACCATGATTCTGTTAAGAACATGGAATCCAAACCAGAATTCTACAGCGAAGCAGTAACTCTGGTTATCGACGGTAAAGAAACCAAAGTTAAAGTTCAGGCTGTACAGCGTCACCCGTTCAAGCCGAAACTGGCTCACATCGACTTCCGTCGCGTTTAATCGCAACGAAATCGAACCTTTCGGGACGCCGAAGTAGAAAACGCCGCAATTGCGGCGTTTTTTATTGTCTGCGATCCGGCGAAATTATTTGTTGCCGCCGCCCAAACGACGTAGCAACTGATCGCGCAGGTTCGGCGGCGTGCCTTTAATGGTTAGCGTGTCGGTCGCCGCATCCCAGAACACGCGCTCTCCCAGCAGCATGGCGTCAAAGTTCATGCTGATGCCGCCGCCGCTACCGGCAAACTTGGTCAACTGACGCAGCGTACCGCGATCGGCCGGGAAGCTGTCTTCCAGTTGATAGCCCTGCTCGCTGGAAAACTGCAGAAAATCTTTCTCGCCCACCGGCGCGATCTCTTTCGACAGCTCCTGCAGCTCGATCTCTTCACCGGCCTGCAACTGTTCGTTGCAATAGCTGTAAACCTGCTGACGCACCGACTGGCGCTCATTTTTGTCCAGTTGCGCATCGGCGCAATAATCGTCAACCGCCTGCAACAAGCCGCGGTTCTGCGCCTTGGTGTCCAGCCCTTCCGCCGCCGCCAGGAAGTCCATAAAGAAATCGGAAACCTTGCGGCCCACACGCCCTCGCAGGAAGGTCAGGTAACGGGTCGATTCCGGATTGGTTTCCCACTCGGTCAGATCGATACGCGCGACGATATCGGCGTGGTTGATGTCCAGATAATGGGTGGTGTTGATATCCAACTCTTCGTTGACGCGCGAACTGTTGCGGCTGTTGAGTACCGCAATCAATAAATACTCCGCCGCCAGATAACGGTACTGCCCAAACAGCACCACGCCCCCTTCGGCAAACGGGTATTTGGCCAATTCATCGCGCAGACGACCGGTCGCCGCACGGCTGAAAGCCAGAAAGTCTTTGTCTTCCTTGCGGCAGGTGCGCAGCGCTTCCGCCAGCTCACTGCCCTCGTTGAACAGGCCGTAAGCCTTGCTCTTGGCGCTGTAGACACGATGCAGCTCTTCCATCATCTCTTCCACCGCCGCATTGGTGGGCAGCAAAGTATCGCGCAGCACCACGTCCAGCGTTTGTTCGTCGCGTTTAATCAACTGGTGCAGAGCAATCTGGTCGATATCCAGACTCATGGTAAATCCTCCTGTTCTTTTAGCGCGTATTCAAACACTGAAGGCCCCCGCGCTGCAACTTTAAAGCAGTGCACATCCCGCCAGAGATCTATAAATTCCTACCAACCATAAAGCAGACAAATACCCGAAATCAGCGGTGGATTTCAGGCTGCGCCCCGCAAGTCGTGCAGAATCATTGATATGGCCCGCAGGCCCCTCTCGCCACGCTAGGGTTTGAAAGACAAAGGGAATCGATAAAAGAGCAGAAAATCACTGTCCTATACGGTAAGATATGGGACTTTGTCAGGCTTTGAGCGCAATTTTTATGCCACAATCATCCCGTTACAGTGACGAACACGTCGAACAACTGCTCTCCGAGCTGGTTAATGTTCTGGAAAAACACCATACTCCCACCGATCTGTCTTTGATGGTGCTGGGCAACATGGTGACTAATTTGATCAATACCAGCGTTGCTCCGGTTCAGCGGAAGACGCTGGCAAGATCGTTTGCAGAGGCTCTGCAAGCTTCTATTCGTGAAGATAAAGCGCATTAATAAATACTTATGGTGACAAACCGTCAGCGTTATCGTGAAAAAGTCTCCCAGATGATCAGCTGGGGGCACTGGTTCGCCTTATTCAATATCCTGCTCGCCCTCGGGCTGGGTAGCCGCTACCTGTTTGTCACTGACTGGCCCTCTTCCCTGTTGGGCCGGGTTTATGCCCTGGTCAGCTTACTGGGGCATTTCAGCTTTATCGTTTTCGCCGGCTACCTGCTGGTTATTTTCCCGCTCACCTTTGTGGTGATGTCGCAGCGGCTGCTGCGATTTATTTCCGCCGCGCTGGCCACTGCCGGCCTGACGCTGTTGCTGGTCGACAGCGAGGTCTTTACGCATTTCCACCTTCACCTTAACCCGGTGGTGTGGGAACTGGTGGTCAACCCGGATCAAAGTGAGCTGGCGCGCGACTGGCAGCTGATGTTTATCTGCGTGCCGGTGATCTTCCTGGTCGAGATGCTGTTCGGCACCTGGAGCTGGCAAAAGCTGCGCAGCCTGAACCGCCAACGTTTCGGCAAGCCTCTGGCGGTGCTGTTTATCAGCGCCTTCTTTGCCTCGCACCTGATTTATATTTGGGCCGATGCCAATTTCTATCGCCCGATCACCATGCAGCGGGCGAACCTGCCGCTGTCGTATCCAATGACAGCGCGTAAATTCCTTGAGAAGCACGGCCTGCTCGATTCGCAAGAATATGAACGTCGGCTGGTGCAGCAAGGGAATCCGGAAGCCGTTGCGGTGGAGTATCCCCTTAACGACCTGAGCTACGACGACAAAGGCAGCGGTTATAACCTGCTGATGATCGTGGTAGACGGCGTACGCGAACAGGATATGAAGCAGGATATGCCTGCCCTCACCCGCTTCGCCCAGGAAAACATTCGCTTTAGCGATCACTACAGTTCTGGCAATCATGCAGATACCGGCCTGTTTGGCCTGTTCTACGGCATTTCGCCGAGCTATCTGGACAGCATTCTTGCCGCGCGCAAACCTTCCGCTCTGATCAGTGCGCTAAGCGCCCAGGGTTATCAATTTGGTTTGTTCTCGTCCGACGGCTTTAACGCCAGCCTGTATCGCCAGGCGCTGTTGACCGATTTCACGCTGCCAGCGCCTGCCCAGCAAAATGATTCGGTGACCACACAGCAGTGGCAACGCTGGTTGGCCGATCAAAACAGCAACGCTCCGTGGTTCTCTTACATCAACTTCCGCGGTGCAGAACCGGCAGTCAATGAGAAAACCCCGGCCCCGGCTGACTTTATTCAGCGCTACCGGGCCGGCGCGCAGGATGTGGATGCGCAGATTGCCCAGGTGCTCAGCACGCTCAAAGAGCGTGGCGTACTGGATAAAACCGTGGTGGTGATCACCGCAGAACACGGTGTTGAATTTAACGACACCGGTAAAGGTTACTGGGGGGCAGGCCGCAGCTTCAGCCAACAGCAGCTGCAGGTGCCGTTGATTATCCACTGGCCGGGTACGCCAGCGCAGACCATCAATAAACTGACCGGTCACAATGACGTAATGCGCACGCTAATGCAGCGTTTACTGCACGTGAAAACGCCTGCGAAGGACTACTCGCAAGGTGAAGACCTGTTTACGGCCCAGCGCAGAAACAACTGGGTGGCTACCGGCGATAACAGCCTGTTGGTGATCACCACGCCAACGCAAACCCTGGTGTTGGACAGCAGTGGCAATTACCGCGCGTACGATAAAAACGACAAAGAGATCAAGGACGAAAAACCGCAGCTCGCTCTGTTGCTGCAGGTATTGACCGACGTGAAGCGTTTTATCGCCAACTAATCGCTTAAAATACAAGCAGTCAGGCGAATTCGCTCTTGCTTTGAAATTGGGAACGGGTAGTATTATTTCCCACAGCGTCGGCATGTAGCGCAGCTTGGTAGCGCACCGTCATGGGGTGTCGGGGGTCGGAGGTTCGAATCCTCTCATGCCGACCAAATTATCCCCAACGTTTTGTCTACTGAAGTCCAGACAAGACTATAAAAAACAGAATTAACAGTGGGTTGCGTAGACCTGCTGTTTTTCTGTTGTCTAGTAAAGTCCACGCTGATACAGTGAAATCCAACATTTTTAGGCATATCTTTAGGCATACAATCCATCGTGTCGTCTGAGCCATATGCCTAACCAGTGATTGGAGAATAATATGGCGCGTCAGACAAAGCCCCTTAACAACACCGAAGTCAAAAATGCCAAAGCGACTGAACGTGCCACTATTCTGTATGACGGGGATGGCTTAGAGCTACTGGTTAAGCCCGGAGGCTCAAAACTCTGGCGATTCCGCTATTACAAACCTTTCACTCGCAAACGCGCAATGATTAGCTTTGGTGCTTACCCTGCTGTATCCCTCTCTGAGGCTCGTCAACTTCGTGAAGATGCCCGTCTTCTATTGAGCAAAGATATTGATCCGCAGGAGCATAAAAAAACCGAGCAGTTGCGGCAAAAAAGTGCCACAGAAAGTACCTTTGAAAAGGTTGCAGGAGACTGGTTTAAAACCAAAGAATCAGCGGGGCTGGCAACTCATACGTTAAACGATATCTGGCGTTCTATGAGTAAATATGTATTCCCACATATTGGCTCTATGCCCATTGCTAACATCACGGCTCAGCAGTTCATCGGAGCATTAGAGCCAACACACGCTGCCGGAAGACTCGAAACGGTTAAACGTCTAAGCCAGCGTATCAATGAAGTTATGGATTACGCTCTTAATTCTGGGCTGGTATCTGTAAACCCCGCAGCACGAATCGGGCGAACATTCCATAAACCAAAGGTAAAGCACCGCCCTGCCCTACCTCCAGAGCAACTCCCCCTTTTGATGAAAACTCTGGCATTTGCCAGTATCGGACGACAAACTCGCTGTCTTATCGAATGGCAATTACTAACGATGATACGACCTGCCGAAGCGTCAACGATTCGCTGGGATGAGATCGACTTTGCCGCAAAACAATGGCGTACCCCTGCTGGTCGCATGAAGATGAAACGTGAGCATATCGTTCCACTTTCTGAGCAAGCTTTGGCTATTCTGGAAGTGATGAAGCCCATCAGTAAGCACAGAGATTATGTTTTCCCCGGCTACCGGAATCCACTTGAACCTATGAATAGTCAGACAGCAAACATGGCGCTTAAACGGATGGGCTTCAAAGATCTGTTGGTGGCTCATGGAATGAGAGCTATTGCCTCAACAGTACTTAACGAGAAAGGTTTTCCACCAGACGTGATTGAAGCTGCTTTAGCTCATATCGATACTAACGAAGTCAGGAGAGCCTATAACAGATCACAGTATCTGGAACAGCGTAGAGAGATGATGATCTGGTGGGGTGAGTATGTAGAAGCAGCATCCTTTGGAAACTCATCAATCAGTGTTATTGGCAAGTTAACCTCAACAGAAGGATATACCGATTAAAATCTTTAGCTGCTCTCATAATTGAGCTTTCTCACAGTTATGAGCAAGATAGTGAACATTTTGCATTTCATTCGCACTAAAAATGATTAGTATGTCTATGTAAGAATTCTGATTTATAGCTATGTTCAGTAAAATTTTCATAGGATAAAAAATGTCTAACATAGAGGAAACACTGCCAGGAAGTGCGATCAGTTCTTGGGGGGGCTTTGTTTACCAAGGGAAAGTAGCTCTTTATCACTGCCTGAAACTATTAACTGCAAAATCATTTCAACAGAGAATAATTGATAATTTTGAGTTGCAATTAGATAGCACAGATGACTTTGCTATTTATTGTGATGGCAAGGTGATCTCAACTCATCAAGTGAAAGCAAAGCTATCGCAATATCGTTCTGAATATGTCAAAGCTATTTATAAAGCAGCATGTATAGCTACTGACTGTGATGAAAATACAATCAGATATTTTCATGTAGCTAAAGAACTTGATAATTTTGAAAATTATACAAGTAATGATGGAAAAATAGTTGAGTTTTACAGTTATGGCGATAGTAAATACTGTTTACTATCAAAAATAAATGAATTGATTGATGAGCAAATTGAATTATTTTTAGATACCAATAATTTGATTAAAACAAAAAATTTAATTATTGAAAAATCCACTTTACTCTCAGAGCTTATAACTAATAAAGTAATTGTAATTCATAACTTAGTTCACAATGGACAAAAACAAGACTACGCAGCATATCATAATAGAATAGCAAGTAGCATTTTTTGGGAATTACTAACGTCTCCCCCACTTAATCGGACAGACGAAATATATCAAGCATTATTAACCAAAGAAAAAATAACAAATATTATTGAAACTGAGTTCTATAATGATTTGGACGCTTTTAGCGAGAAGCAAATTGAATCGATATCAAACGTTTTCAGATTTATTTATAGCTTGAATTATAACTCTGCCATACAATTACATACCTCTTTACAGCCTCACAGACAAAACAATGTTATAGATGAAGATGATGTCCGGGATTATCTTGATGTAGTATCAGCAATATCCCACATACCAAAACTAATGGGCTTGCCTCATTATTCTAAAAAAATAAATAAATATCTCCCAACAGCTTTGACAATTAGAGATGGAAGAAGACGAAATACTTCATTCCAAGAAGAGTTGAAAAATCATATAAGGGATAATGCTACACTTGCATCATTGCTTTATGAATATAATAACATAATAGCCTATAAAGTATCAGATGATACGATAATTTCAGCAACCTCAGAAAAAATCACAAAAATTAACGACTCTAAAGTGAACAATAACCATATTGTTAGGGAATTTAATTTAAGGGTTATATCTACTGATAAAGCAGAGGCGGAACTAAATGCTAAATAATTTTATAAAACAGGCTATTGAAGATCACCAATTTATAGAAGTTGAAAGTACGCTAGAAAATATTTCTTTTTTTAAAAAGGAGAAAGATGCATTACGTCGATATATAATAACCTACAGAACTGATAAACTTGAAGATGCGAGTTTCATTAATGAGTTAATTATTAACAACACCCCAACTGAACTTTTAGAAGCTCCAGCTTTTGCAAAAAACACTGATCTTATAATAGTTTTTCAACTCGACAAACTTTCAAATTACAAGCAATATGAAAAAAGTATATTTGATATAGAAGAAAATGCTTATCATTTCAAAAAGTATGTATTGTATTATTCAAATGAAGAGAATCAATTAATTTCCGGGAAGAACTTCAATAATCTTAGAGCAGTTCTCTCAGATCATGAAGAATTCTCCACATATAAAGAAAATCCATCCCGCCCCAGCTTGTATAACATGGCAGCTAGAATTTTCATTAAACTACCTTTTTTAGAAATGCCTGATATAGAAAAGGATATTGTTCCAATTGATCTCCAAATCAACACGCTGGTAGACTCATTACATTTATCTGAGATATATACTAAGATCAGCACAGCAAATAAACAAAGTGATGTAAATTTAGACATGCTAATTGAGGAATTAATAAATGAAGAACTGGAAGCTATCAAAGCTGAGAATAAATAACTTCAAGGCTTTTGATAAAGTCGAATTCGATTTTGAGAGTTCTTCTTTGTTGACACTTGAAGGCCCTAATGGATATGGCAAAACAAGCGTATATGATGCTTTAGAATTATTGTTTACAGGAAAAATAAAAAGAATTGTACAATTATGTGAAACAATAATGCCAGGAGGCATTAAAAATTATAGTGATAATCTTTTCTGGAACAAAACAAATGGAGAGGATGATATCGAAATCAGTGTCGAGATGTCGAATGATAATAATGAGAAACTTTACTTTTCACGCAGAGCACATGCAAAAGATTTAAAAATAATACAGAATAATAAAGCAGATAATTTTAGCATATTTAAACTCTATAAATTAGGTTTATTAGACTCTTACGAAAACAGCACCTTAATTACACAAAATGAACTTGATGAAATATTAGGCGAAAAATTCACTGATAACTACAACTTTCTTAACTATCTTGAACAAGGACAGAGTTCATTTATTTTTGCTAACAGTATTAGGCAGCGAAAAAATGCTATCAGTGGTTTGATGAACGTTAGTGAACTAACTGAAAACATAAATTTATGTGGACGAGTTCAAAGTGCATTGACGAGGAAATCAACCGGTCTGAATTTCATTCAAAAGAGGGATTCAATCACATCTCAAATTCAAGCGATAGGTGTACCAGGAACAAATGATAATAATCCTGTGCAGTATGAAAAAATATCAACTCATCTGACTACGCCATCATGGGATGTTGAGAACCCTTCAATTTTTTCTGATATTGAAACAACAGAAAAAAATGAGAATAAAATTTCATTACTTAAAAATCTAATTACTAATAAAGAACAGCTTCGCGTAATTATTGATAATGCCAGAATAGAAAATTTCATAAGCAAAAATGAAAAGCTATTAACCGAGGTAATTAAAGTAGGACATCATATTGAAGCCTACCCGGAACTGGCTCAAAAGAATAAGATTAACAATGGGATCAATTTATCTTTAAGCATTTTGCGCAAGAAAGAAGATTCCATAAGTCAGGATGATACTGATAAAATTAAAGATAATAAAAATATAGATATTATCGATTTCAAAAGACGCTTACAACTTAGAGATAATTACAAAAAAGAAATAGGTGAGAAAAATGCTATTCTTGTAGAGATTAGCCAAGCAAGAAAGAAATTAATAGAAGAACATCAAAAGAAAACTTCTCTATCAGAAAAACATTGTCTACTTTGTGGGCATGACTGGATAACAAAAGATCTGCTATTAGACGCAATCGATATTAAAAGTAAATCTTTAGAAAGTTTATTAGATAATGTAGGGAAACAGCTACAAGCCGAACTCGATGAAATAAAGCAATCTAAGGATGCTGAGATTCAGCGTTTGGTAGAAGCACAAACTCAGCTTAAATTTGACAAAAAAATATTTGACAGTTTACAAAAGTCAGAAAGCATATTCGAAAAAATAAAAAAAATAAATGAAAGACTTTCACAAATCGGAATATCTTACCCGCAGACCTTTACAGATTTACCAGAAGAAATAGAATCAAGGAAACAATCATTAGTATTGTTGATACGTCAAAAAAAGAAAAATGAGCTAATTTCACTTCCTGAAGGATGGGAATTAGTCTTGAATGAATCATTCGCTACACCAGATGATGTTTTCAACATAGACTTAGAACAGATCAATCGAAAAGATAAATATTTCTTATACAAAAAGAATGAAGCGAATAATCTTAGACTTAAAGCTTTAAAAAAAGAGCTTAACGATTTGTTAGATATGGATAAATCCTTAACAAATGCTAAACAGAAAATTACCACATTAAAGGAACAACTCACTATACTAAACAAAGATTATTCTAAAAAAACCATCGCTGATATAGAGTTAACGTTCCATATTTACAGCGGTAGACTTATCCAAAACTACCAACGTGGCTTAGGACTATTTATAGATGAAGGGAATGGAGATAGGCTGAGGTTCTGCACAGCAGAAAAATCAGAACATGACGCAACCATGTCAATGAGTTCTGGACAGCTATCAGCATTAAGCTTGGCCTTTTTCCTATCACTTAATAAAGTGTATGCGAAGTCCCCTCTGGTCCTGATAGATGATCCAGCTCAATCTCTTGACGAGATAAACATTGCTTCTTTAAGCGATTTACTACGCTGTGAGTTAAGCAATAGGCAGTTGATACTCTCATCACATGAAGATAATATTTCTTCATATCTCAGATTTAGATTTATGCGTGCAGGCTTGACGCAAAAACCTTTCAATATGCAATCCCATACTGGTAGATGAATTTCTTAGGCTCAGATGTATTGAGTATCTGAGCCGCCTATTTGAAAAAATTAATTTAAAAATAATCAACGTATTTCACTGAAAAATAATAAGGGTGTCTATAAATATGATAAAGATTAATTCCATCGGATACGATGTTGTATCGTTTCTATACATACAGGAAAAAGATCACAAATATAATGATTTTTTAGAATTTATTTTTTTGAACTTACATTTAAGACCTGAAGGTATTTTTTATGATGATGGCAATTTTGAAGCAAGAAATTGCCAGATTCAGGAAAGTGATGTAAATGTTTTAATTGAAATTTTAGCAGAAAGTAAAAGCGAAATTTTTAAAGCACTTTCTTATGACATTCTTCACACTCAAACCAGAAAAAATGAACATGCTCATTTTGCCGCTGAAAATTACTTGTCTTTTTTATCCAATAATGATAGTTATGATTTGTCGATAATAAGTTTATTCTGTAAAAGGATAATTATTATATGCAGTAAGGACAAAGATGTATTTAATGATATCCTAAGGAGTTTGAATAAATACGTCTATACGCTAATTAAAAAAAACAAAATCGATGATTTAATTGCATATAATATACTAAGCAAAAATAAATATTTGACTAAAGGAGAGCATTCATTATTTGCAAGAAAATTTTATAAAAACGCGCTGCTTTTATGCTCTGGCATAACTTTAGCTTTAGATAATGAAATTGATGATTTTAGACTAAATGGAGTTATACAAAATATAAAATTATCATTCGATCTTTCAATTAAACTATATAAAAAAATTAACGATGCAAAACTAACAAATAAATTACACTTTAAATCACTTATTTTATTTTGGGATTTACTAAATTTATTAGATTCTAAAAAATACAGTAATAGCTATGTTTCCTGTATATTTTTTGCAGAGCAATCTATTAAACTAACCCCAAAAAACTTATTGCGTACTAATAATTTTAACATAGCACATTTTGAATTCGATATACAAAAAATGAAATCTATACTGATAGATGTTCAGGAACCAATTGAATTAGATATGTCAAACATTAAAAATAATATTGAATGTGCAGTCAGCAATACTAAAAGCTATCATCAAGCATTACTACTAATGAGCCAATACACGAGTAATGTTTCCCATCATCACATTAATAAAGATGATGATTCCCTTAATAAGTTGTTTCAACAGGTTATAATAACTTCTGACGGCCGGACTTCAGCTATTGGTGGTGAAAGTAATATGAATGCAATACTCTATTATTCCTTTCATGGATTTGTAATTAAAATATATAAAATGGAAATATACAATAAATATGGGGTTAATAAAGAACACTTAAAAGAAATGATTCAAAAGAGCATTAACATACCTGAAGAAATTAAGAGCTTTGTGTTTACTGGAATAGAACGGTGGCTTTTAGATGATATGATTTCATCATCCTTTATTCTTATTCCACTTTATGAAGCATTATTGCGTGATATATTAAAAAAAGAAAATATTAGTACTCAAACAAATAATAACGGTAGCCAAGATGAAAAATCACTGAGCGGTTTAATTAATAGTGAGCTAGAGATGAAAAACATTATAAATCAAAATCTTATCATTGAAATGAAAGAACTAATGATTGTAAAAACAGGATCAAATATAAGGAATAAAATATCCCATGCATTAATAAGGGATGACGAAATACATTCCTCACTATATGATTTTTTGTGTTGGCGATGGCTAACAATATTAACAGAAAGTTTTAATATTAAACAAAAGTAATGCCCCCCCCCACATATTAGCTGTGGGGTTTTTTATGATTCACGCTTAACTTTTTTCATATAAGCCACAAGGTATTGTAAGTATCCCAGCAAAACGAACCATTCACTTTTAGAGATCTTCCGACATACTGATTATGTCCTCTGAGGAGATCGCCATGCGTAAAGCCCGATTCACCGAACACCAGATCATTACCGTTCTGAAGTCCGTCGAAACCGGACGTACCGTCAAGGATGTTTGCCGTGAAGCCGGTATATCTGAAGCCTCGTACTACAACTGGAAAGCAAAGTATGGCGGTATGGAAGCCTCTGATATCAAAAAGATGAAAGACCTAGAGGATGAAAACCGACGCCTCAAACAGATGTTTGCTGATCTCAGCCTTGAGAGCCGGGCACTTAAAGACGTCATCGAAAAAAAGCTTTAAAACCAGCGATAAAGCGTGAACTTGTCAGCTATCTGACGGCGCAATTTGCCATGAGTTTACGCCAGGCCTGTAGGACGTTATCGCTGAGCAGGACGGTATATTTTTATCAGCCCGATGCCCGGCGTGATGAACCGGTGATCCATGCGCTGACTGAACTGGCAGAACGCTACCCCCGCTACGGATTTAAGAAGCTTTTTCATGTGCTTCGCAGGCAGGGCCACGTCTGGAACCACAAGCGTGTACACCGGATTTACTGTCTGCTAAAACTGAATTTTCGTCGCAAGGGTAAACAACGCCTTCCGGTGCGCAATCCAGCCCCGCTGGCAACGCCGGAAGCGCTCAACCAAAGCTGGTCGATTGATTTTATGCACGATGCGCTGACATGTGGCCGACGTTTTCGGACTTTCAACGTCGTTGATGATTTTAACCGTGAAGCACTGGCTATCGAAATTGACCTGAATATCCCGGCGCAGCGCGTCGTCCGGGTGCTGGACAGGATAGTGGCAAACCGTGGATATCCGCTGAAGATGCGGATGGATAACGGACCGGAACTGATATCACTGGCTCTGGCGCAATGGGCTGAAGAACATGGCGTGATGCTGGAATTTATAAAGCCGGGTAAGCCAACACAGAACGCCTTTATAGAGCGGTTTAACCGAACGTACCGGACCGAAATACTGGATTTTTATCTGTTCAGAACGCTGAATGAAGCACGGGAGATCACAGATCGCTGGCTGACTGAATATAACAGCGAGCGACCTCATGAGTCCCTGAATAACCTGACGCCGGAAGAATACCGGCTGATGGCTGAGAAACCGGAAATCTCAAAAAGTGCCTGGAACTAAAAGCGGTGTACTTACAGTTTTAGCTTACTGCAACCCTTCAGTCAGGTGAAATTTTAGAGCTGTTGTGGTTTTCCTCTAACTAAGATGGCTTTACCTTTTAGACATACGCTTAGGCATACACGGATAAAACACAATTAAATAAACTAATATAAATCAACGTATTAAATTGTTTTATTTAATCCTCTCATGCCGACCAAATTAATGAGAAAAGCCTGCTTTTAAGCAGGCTTTTTTTCGTCTGTCGTTCAACAAATTTGCTCATCAATCGGCTACTTCTCACGCCTGCCGCCAGGGGGTTATATTTCTCCCTTATCGGGCAATGTGCACTGAGATACTGACTCAGGAACAGAAAACGAAAAAACCCAGCAATCGCGAAGATTACTGGGGTTGGTAGACGCTAAGCGTCGGTGCTGCTTATATGGTGCCGGCTACCGGAATCGAACTGGTGACCTACTGATTACAAGTCAGTTGCTCTACCTACTGAGCTAAGCCGGCTAAATTTGGCGGAAGGACAGAGATTCGAACTCTGGGAGCTGTTACACTCGACGGTTTTCAAGACCGTTGCCTTAAACCACTCGGCCATCCTTCCAATGGGCGCAGATATTAGCGCTACCGTTATGAAATGTCTATCGTTTCATGAAAAAAAATGCGGGAAAAAGTGCGTTTGCTTAAACTTCAAGCCGCTAACGGTTAAAAAATGAAAAACCCCGCAAAAGCGGGGCCGGATGGCTCACTTCAGCGGGGATTATTTAGGCTGTGAGTCGTAATCAGAACAGGTCTGATAGCCTTTGTTCATCACATGTCCGGTATCGCTGTAGCTGACAAAATAGGTTTGCACCTTCCCGTCACGCGGTGCTACCGCGTAGGTGTCGCAAGTCCCCTGAGCGTGAACCAAAGTCGCCGTGGTTGACGGTGGGCCGGCAATGGCGCGAACCTGCTGTTTGGTCATTCCCACTTTGACATCACTGACCACAGGCTCCTGAACGTAACTGGCGGCCCTGTCATAAGCCGTACAGCCGGCAAGAATAGAAAATGTCGCTGCTGTGCAAACGGCTAAAATCAGCTTGTTCGTCATGACTTGTCCTCTTGGAGTACGTTTGTTGTACTCTAAGTCTAGAAGAGGAAAGGCTTTTCTACAAATTTCACTTTGTCGATAGGTGCGGTTGACGCCGCCGCGAAGCCAGACACCACAACAAATCACACAGCAGAAACAGCAGTAAACTGACGCCCATTACCGGTAAACAAAAGCCCAGTAGCAGCGTCAGGCAGACAATCAGCAACAGCGGCCCTTTCGGCGTTTTGCGCAGCAACATAAAAGGGGAACGGGCAGGTTTACGTACCATTCGCGTTGGCCGACCTCGCCACCACATCAGGTACCCCATCACCACCATCGCCACCAGCCCGGCGGCAAAGACCACCAGCACCAGCTCATTGACCAGGCCAAACAGGACGCCCATATGCAGATCGATTCCCCAGCGCGTTAATTTTGCCGCAAGCGGGTATTGTTCAAAACTGACGCGGTCGGTAATGGCCAGGGTTACGGGATCGATAGCCACTGCATCAACCTGTGTAGGCCAACGGCGATCGATCTCCATCACCGTCCAGGCCTGCCCCGCCATCGCCGGCTGCTTGATTTCAACCCTGGCGGCGTCGATACCGGCCTGCCGCGCACCGGCCAGAACCCTGTCATACATGACGCCATCCTGAGGCGGTTTCGCCCTGACTATCATATGACCACGGTGTTCGGCATGATCGCCGGCAGGCGCAGCGTCCTGCCCGTTGATCGCCGTCGACAGTGAAGGCGTCGCCCAGCCGAACTGGTTGCGCAGTACGCTGATGTTCTCCCCGGCCCACTGTGACCAGGTCAGCCCGGTGGCAGAAAAGAACAGCAGGCCGACCAGAAGCAATACGCCACTTTTTTCATGTAACCTGCGTAAACCACCACGCTGACGCGTTAGCTTCTTACGCCTGCGCGCGCCCCATAGGATCAGGCCACCCAGCGCGGCAATCCATAGCCAGGAGGCCGCCAGTTCGCTGTAATTGCGCCCCACATCCCCCAGCAACAGGCTGCGGTGAAATTGGTCCAACCAGGTGCGCAACGGCAATACGCCGCTGGTACCATAAACCGTCATGACACCGTGCGTCTGTGCCGTAACCGGATCGACAAACACCGCCAAACGTTCCGAAGCCTGAAGCCCTGCAACGTTAAACAGTACCCGGGTATTCTCACCCTCTGCCGGAGAGGGGCGCACCGCAGAGAGTGAAGCCTTTGATGGCGCTATCGCCTGAGCGGCCATAATCTGCTGTTTTAACGGCAATACCGGCCCGGTGCTGTCGTTATACAACTGCGGGGCATAAAGCCGTGATTCAATTTGCGGCGTCAAGGCATAGAATATGCCACTCAATGCCGCAATAAGTAAAAACGGCCCAACAAACAGCCCAATATAAAAATGAATCCGCATAGCCAACGGAATAAACCAACTGCGAGTGGTCACCTGCTGGTTAATATTTTGTGCAGCCGCAGGCAACGCAATATTACGTTCAGACATGATAAGTCATCCGTGGTCAAATGGAATTACCCGGAATCTACCCGAATTAAATTCATTTAACAAACAGATTTCTTCTCTGTTTAGCTTAATTCTCATCAATGTTACAATAGTGGAACAACTGCTGATGTTATCATTCCTTTACGCTTCAACTCTGGAAGGACGCTCCTGGTGAAATTGTCAATTCAACATATGCGCACGCTGGCCTGGCTGGGCCTGTTCGCTATGTTGATGATATTCATCGCGCCATTAATCTCCGCCCATCTTGCAGAAAATAGCATGGATAACAGCGAGATGGCTGGAATGTCCATGAGTGAGGAGCATGCCGGGCACAGCGCGATGATGAGCCAGAGCCTCGTCGATAGCCCGCCGGCAGGGCACAACATGGCGGACATGGGCACCGGCGACTGTTTTGACTTCTGTGGCTACTGCAGCCTGTTTCATCACAGCCCGCCACTGGTTATTTTGCCGTCAACACTCCCGGCACGCAATATTCAACGCGCGCCATCCCTTATTCCAACCCTTTTTCATATTATTATTCCTTCTGTCTTCCCGCCTTATCAAACCCGGGCACCACCTTTCACTTCCATTAATACTGTTAAATATTTCTAATTTTCATGCCTTATTTTATTGGGTAGGGTTAATTGCGCCAAAATAAAATAGAAACATAACTTAATTTTTACTTTGCTGTTGTTTTAGCTGCGTCTCAAAATCCCGTTGGGACTGCTGCACATATTGCTGTAGCCCCAGCCGATCGACAAAAGCATCCCGGTCACCAGCCTGCAGTCGCGCCATTTTATTTTCCAAATTGAAGCGCGTTCCCTTATTAGCGATAAAAATATCCGCGTGCTGCTGGGCCAAAAGCCTAAAGCTGCTGCGGATGTCCGGCACCAGATTCGGGTAGTTTTTGTTGCCGACCAGATAATAGTCCGGGGTTGCCAAGCTGTCGGCATAGACCAGTCGATAGGTTTTCCCGCCCTGCCGCAGCGTAGTCGACCATGAGGTGGCACCGGGCAAATGCCCTGGCGTCATTAATGCCGTTAACTTCACGCCTCCCAGCGTGATGCTATCACCCTGCCCGACGATAATGTCGGCCTTCACCGCTGGGAAACTCAGCGCATCTCCCAAGGCAAAGTCCTGTTTTCCTCCCCGCGCCAACTGTTGGGCATTGGCGGCGCTGGCAACAACTTTTGCTCCGCTCCAACCTTTCAGCCGAGCAATGCCTCCGGCCTGATCGAGGCGAGCATGGCTGTTAAGAATGAAGCGCAAATCCTTGATGTCAAAACCCAAGGCCTCAATATGGGATTTTATCGCCGGCGCACTGGCATCCAACGCCGCATCAATAAGAATCAACCCTTCCGGCGTGCTGAACAGCACGGAAGAAAGGTTGCGCGTGCCGACATAATACACTTGAGGGAACATCTGGAATGGCGCTACCGGCTGCGCCCATTGCTCAAAAAGTGAATAGGGCGGAACGCTGGACAACGGTTGCGCAGGATCGAGCCGTGCCTGAGCGTTAAAGCACAGTGAGAATGTCATAGCCATCAGATAACCCATGTTTTTTTTCATGTTCAGCTCTACGGGGAAAAACAGGGCTGAAGTATACTCAGCCTAATATTGAAGCGTATTCAATTTAAAAGGTTATTAATGAACATCCTGCAAATGGACATGAACCTGCTGAAAGTGCTCTACCTGTTGACCAGCACCGGATCCAGTCAGAAAACGGCGGATAAGCTTGGCATTAGCACTTCTGCCGTCAGCCACGCCCTGGCCCGCCTGCGTGAGGTGCTGGATGAACCTCTGTTCCGGCGGGAAGGGCATCGTCAGGTGCCGACGCTGTTTGCCCTGTCGCTTAAAGAAACGCTGACGCCCTTGTTCTCTTCGCTGGACAGTGAATTGTTCGGCCATGTGCCGGACGCGCCACGGCATTTCACCCTGGTCGTGCCGCCGGCACTGCATCCGATCTTATTGCCGCTGCTGGCGCAGAAAAGCACGCTCGCCAACGCCGATATCCGTTGCCAAAACTTTGAACGACGTTCATGGCGCACTGAGCTGCTGGAGGGAGTGGTAGATATGGTGATTGCCGTTGGCGATCACCAACAGCGCACCAGCGCACTGCGTTATGAGCTTATTGGCAGCACTCGCCTGGTGGCGGTATTCGGTTCGCCGTTACGCAAGGCATTGGGGCACAAAAGCGGGCTGACATTTAGTGAGCTGGCAGACTACCCGCACTATTACTGCCATCCCTGGCCACAGGCAGAGAACGAACTGGACCGTCAGTTGGCACGCCAGGGTTTGCAACGCAGGATCCAGCTCAGCTGTGCCGATTACGCGCAGTTACCACCGGTACTGCGCGCAGCCCCCATGATGGCAGTAGTTCCGCAACCCTGGTTCAATGCTCAGCAGGACAAGCAAGGCCTGTACGCCCTGCCGATCCTGGACGATCTGGCGATTGGTTATCTGTTTTCGCACTACCGTCAGGGGGAAATCGAATGGAAAAAACGGCTGATCTCCACTCTCCATGCGGAACTCAAACCCTATTATCACTAGCGGCAATCAGAAGCCAAACTCGCTCAGGGACGCAATATCATCCGGGCGGCGACCGAGCGGCCAGTGGAATTGCCGATCCTGCTCGCGGATCGGCATATCGTTGATGCAGGCGTGTCTGTTGATCATCTGGCCATCCGCATTGAACTCCCAGTTCTCGTTGCCAAAACTGCGGTACCAATTCCCGGAGTCATCACGCCATTCGTAAGCAAAACGCACTGCGATGCGCGCTTCGTCAAATGCCCATAATTCCTTGATCAGCCGATATTCCAGCTCCTTGGCCCACTTGCGTTGCAGGAATGCACAGACGGCCTCGCGGCCATCGACAAACTCTGCCCGATTACGCCAATGGGTATCGAGCGAATAGACCTGCGATACCCGCTCTGGATCGCGGCTGTTCCAAGCATCCTCAGCCAAACGCACTTTTTCAATCGCCGATTCACGGGTAAAGGGCGGCAAGGGGGGTTTAATGCTCATAGCTTACCTCGGGGGTTAAAGTGATGCAGACAGGTTTGTCTACATCATTAAGCTAGCGTAAGTAGACAGAGTTGTCTACAATCATTGAAATCAATGCTCAGGAGATATTTCAATGTCCGCTCCCGCTCAGGTTCTCCCCCCGCGCCAGCGTATCCTGCTGACAGCCCATGATTTGTTTTACCGCGATGGGGTACGTGCGACCGGTATCGATCGCATCATTAGCGAATCTGGCGTAGCGAAAGTGACCTTTTACCGCCATTTCCCCAGCAAAAATGAATTGATTGAGGCATTTCTCGCTTACCGCCATGAGCAATGGCTAAGCTGGTTCAGCCAGTCACTGGCACAGCATGTCGTACAGTTCGGGGATGTCTTGCCGGCGTTAGTGCCTTGTCTTGAGGAATGGTTCAGCGATCCGCACTACCGCGGCTGCGCTTTTATCAATACGGCGCTGGAACTGGCGGATTTGCTGCCGGAGAGCCTGAACATCGCCCGCCGACACAAGCAGCAGATGGCCGAGGAGATTGCTCGCTACCTGCCCCTTGGCCCAGAGCGGGAACAACGGGCAGAAATGCTGGCGATGCTGATTGACGGGGCGATCGTCAAAGTGCAAATAGAGCAGCAACCGCAGCGGGCGTTACTGTTGTTGAGCGAAACGCTGAAGGCTTTAGCCAAAGTTTGGCATCATCAATAATTGGCCCAAATCCCCGGCGTCACCAGCTCCAGCAGATGACCGTCGGGGTCGCGGAAGTAGATGCTCTCCCCGCCGTGATCCCAGCTCATGCGCCCTTCTATCTCGATCCCCTCGGTCGTAAGATGTTGCTCCCAATGCAGCAGCTGCTCTTTCGCCACCGCCAGCCCGATATGCAGCGGTCCATTACCGTCATGCGGGGGAATATACCCCTCTGGGTAATGCGCGCCTTTCAGCGAATCCCCTTCGATAAACAACAGCAACACGCTTTGCTCACCGACGTTGTAAGCGCGGAAACGCTCGTTCGCCACCATCACCGGCAGTTTTAAAACCTGCTGATAGAAAGCTGCGGCGCGTTCGATATCCTTGACGTAGAGTACGGTTTCAACCACCCGATTTATGCTGAGTTCCATGCTAACCTCCTGATTTATCAACTCAGCGAAAGTTTAGGCAAGCCGCAGGATCTCAGAATGGCAATCCGTGCCCCGTACGTGCCAATTCGTGCCAAACCGCAGGCAAAAAAAACGCGGCCCGAAGGCCGCGTGGTCACATTCACACTTTGTTGCTTAGAACTGGTAAACCAGGCCCACGGCAACCACGTTGTCGGTGTTGACACCGGCAGCCTTGGTGAAGTCGTTGTCGTCCAACAGGTTGATTTTGTAGTCAACGTAGGTGGACATGTTTTTGTTGAAGAAGTAGGTCGCACCCAGATCCACAAATTTAACCAGATCTTCGTCGCCATAGTCCTTGCCGTTAGCGGCCAGACCCAGGTTTTTACCTTTGGTTTGGTTATAACCGACGAATGGACGCAGACCGAAGTCGAACTGATAGTGTGCGTAAGCTTCGATGCTTTGCGCCTTGTTGGCATAACCATAAGCATCGCTGCTGGTAGAACCAAAGCGTGCGGCGTTGTAAGACTGGGTGAACATCACGGCCAGGTAAGCGTCGTTGGCGTCATATTTCAGACCACCAGAATAACCTTCTGCACGATCGCCACGACCCATGATGCCGCTGTATGCGCCACCGCCGTTTTGCTCGCTGGTACGTTTAGAGCTAAAGAAGGCACCTGCAGCGCTGATGCCATAGCCGATGTCGTAGTTCACCGACATACCGTAGCCGTCGCCGTTCTGATTGAGAACTTCACGGCCGTTGTTAGACTCTTCGCCGTTGCCGTTTTTACCCTGGTACTGCAGAGCAAAGTTCAGGCCGTCAACCAGACCGAAGAAGTCGGTGTTACGGTAAGTTGCCAAACCGCTGGAGCGTTGGAACATGAATTGGTCGGCACCGTAAGTGGAGCCATCGAACTCTGGCTGCAAGTCGGTATAAGCGGCAACGTCATACAGCACGCCGGTGTTACGGCCGTAGTCAAATGAACCGTAATCGCCAAATTTCAGGCCGGCAAAGCCGTAACGGGTAAAGTTCTTGTTGTCTTGGCTTTCAGCGTGGTTGAGGTTTGCCTGATATTCCCACTGGCCATAACCGGTCAACTGGTCGCTGATTTGTGTTTCGCCACGCAGGCCGAAACGCATATAAGACATGTCGCCATCGGAGCCATTGTTGTCAGAGAAATAGTGAAGACCATTGATCTTGCCGTACAGATCCAGTTTATTGCCGTCTTTGTTGTAGATTTCCGCCGCGCCTGCGGTGCCTGCAACCAGCAGTGCGGGGACGATCAGAGAAAGAACTCGAAGTTTCATTGTTATTATCCTCGTTTATTATGTCGAGCTATGGCCACTGCCCTTTTGAGCATTATTAGCACGACTGTGCATTACCATTCTGGTAACAAGGATAATATTAATCCAGAAAGAAAATGATACCAAGTATCCGATAGTGTTTCAGTGTGATTATTAAAGGTTTCCAAATGTAAACTTGCGCGAACTTCCACAAAACATTACAGACACACAAAATAAGGCACACAATGCCAAAAAACACACTTATAGATATAAAATCATACAGTTATACAAAAGCTTAAGAAAAAAAAGATTGCCATACAAAAGTCACTGACAATAAGCACATTGTGCCAAAAGCATCCCATAACGCTGACGTTATAATAATCCCGCTATCATCATTATTTTCATTATTACCTTCATTATCTGTAAGATAATTTTTTGTACACTCTGTACACTTCGACCGGCTTATGGCCGGTTTTTTATTGCCTCACGCTTAGCTCAAATTTCATCTTAATTCGCACTTTATGCCAAAAAATAATCACTTAAAGATATTATCCCACCAATTAACTTCCGCACTAATAGCTAATCTTTTCTTCTATTTTAGACTACATATTAAGCGCATTAATTTGGAAAGCATTTCATTGCTTAAATAACTTCCGCTTCGTGCTGCACGGGTGTTGATGCGACAACATTGGTCGCGCGGTTGCTATTTTGATAACCTGCACAAAATGCCCCGAAGAAGATGATCCATTCTATTTCAACCCGAAGCGCTATGGCGTCGGCTACAAAGCTCCCCTTTCCGCGCCAAATTTCGTCTGAATCCCAAAGACCAACTTTATTTTGAAACCAAAGGCTTGCCGCTGATCCTCAGCCATGCACGGGATTTTATCGAGCAACGGTTGGCGACGCCTTTTCCGAACAATGACGGCAAGCAGACCCCCATGCGCGGCCATCCGGTGTTTGTCGCTCAGCACGCCACCGCCACCTGTTGCCGTGGTTGCCTGGCCAAGTGGCATAATATTCCGCAAGGGCAAGCGCTGAGCGAACAGCAAAAGCAGTATATTGTGCAAGTCATTAGCCTGTGGCTGGAACGTCGTGCAGCACCGAAGGCCAATGATGGCGCAATTCCTTTCGACCCGGATCGCGGATTGTGATAAAAACAATCCATAACTTTCAGCCCCACTTCCACAATAGATCCCAAAGCCCACATGACATCCACCTTATGCAATGAACAGCAAAAACCCGGGGTACCGGCTCAGATCGCGACGCGGCTGGCTTTTTTTGTCGCCGGTTTCGGCATGGCAGCCTGGGCGCCCCTGGTCCCCTTTGCCAAAGCGCGCATCGGCATTGATGATGGCTCTCTGGGTCTGTTGCTGCTGTGCATTGGTGCGGGTTCGATGCTGGCGATGCCGCTCACCGGTTTTCTGACCGGCAGATTGGGCTGTCGGCCGGTGATCTTGCTTGCTGGTCTGGCGCTGTGCATCGATTTACCGCTGCTGGTGCTGATGAATACCACCCTGGGCATGGCGCTGGCACTGCTGCTGTTTGGCGCGGCAATTGGCATGATCGATGTGGCGATGAATATACAGGCCGTGGTGGTCGAGCGTGCCAGCGGCAAGGCAATGATGTCGGGCTTTCATGGTTTCTTCAGCGTTGGCGGCATTGCCGGCGCCGGGGGCGTTAGCATCATGCTGTGGCTGGGACTCTCCCCGCTATTAGCGACCTGTGTCACCGTATTGACTATCGCGGCGTTGCTAACCGTTGCCAGCCGCAATTTGCTGCGCGAAAGCGGCGGTGAAGAAGGTGGACCGATGTTCGTCGTGCCACGCGGCTGGGTAATGTTTATCGGCATTCTGTGCTTTATCATGTTCCTGGCGGAAGGATCGATGCTCGACTGGAGCGCCCTGTTCCTCACCACCCTGCGCGGGGTTGATCACAGCCAGGCCGGATTAGGCTATGCGTTGTTCTCCATCACCATGACCCTCGGCAGGTTGAACGGTGACCGCATCGTCAACGCCTTGGGCAGATATAAAGTATTGTTGCTTGGCAGCCTGTGTGCCGCCATGGGTCTGAGCATGGCGATTGTGTTCGATAACGCCATGCTCTCGCTGATCGGGTTTATGCTGGTAGGGTTGGGCGCCTCCAACGTGGTGCCGATTCTGTTCAGCGCCGCAGGCAATCAACATGATATGCCGGCCAATCTGGCTATCGCCTCAGTGACTACCGTAGGCTATGCCGGCATTCTCGCCGGGCCGGCGCTAATCGGCTTTATCGCCCAGTTCTCCAGCCTGACGGTAGCCTTTGCCTGCGTTGCCGTCTTACTCCTGGCTGTTACCGCCAGCGCCCGGGCGATAACCCGTTGATTCAGGAATGCGCAGCCAACTATGCAAAACAAACAACTGACCATTAGCTCAAGCAATATTACCCGCTGCTTCCTGCTATTTGCCGTGCTGCTGACGATTGCCATTGGCCTGTACGGCTACAACTATACCAACGCCTGGCTGGCGGAGAAAAAATATGCGCTGAACAGCATCGCCAATGGGCTGCAAAAGCGCATCGACAACTATCGCTACATCACCTATCAGATCTACGATAAATTCGGCAATGCGGCCTCCCTGAACGTCGATCCCAGCCTGCAGGAAACCCGACTGCGGCCGGACGTTTATTACCTGGAAAAACCGCATAAAAAAACCGACGCGGTCATTTTTGGCAGCCATGAAGAAGGGACATTGGCGATGATCGCCAATATTTCAGACTATCTGGACACCCGCTGGGGCGCCAAAACCGAAAATTACGCCATGTATTACCTGAATGGTCAGGACAACAGCCTGAGCCTGATCACCACTCAGCCGTTAAAAGAGCTGGCCTCACGTTTCAAAGAGAGCTATCTGACGACGTCGGCGGAAGATCGTCGCGCCGAAATGCTGCAACAGGCGAACATGCTCGATGAGCGCGAAAGCTTCTCCGCCTTGCGCAAGCAGCGCTTCCAGAATGCCTATTCATTTTCAATTCGCACCACTTTTAACCAGCCGGGGCATTTGGCCACGGTGATCGCCTTCGATCTGCCAATTAACGACATCATTCCCATTAACATGGCGCGCGCCAGCTTTATGCTGCTGCCCGATGATAACAACATGGACGACGGCACTCTGCCGATGGAAGCCTCCAGCAACACCGGTATATCGATGAACGGTAGCTGGGTGGAATTCAGCGCTTCCCTGCCTAACGCCCCGCTGAAAGTGGTTTACCGCGTCTCCGCCATCAGCCTGGCCATAGACCTGCTGCGTAACAATATTTGGCTGATTGCCATCAATTTGCTGCTGTTGGCGCTGTCGTTGGCAGGCATTTACTTTATCCGTCGCCAATACATCCGGCCGAGTGAAAGCATGGCGGTCGAGCTGGAAGCCGAGCGCGCACTGAATCAAGAGATCATCGCCAGCCTGCCTTCCGGCCTGCTGGTGTATAACTTCGCCAGCAATACGGTAATCGCCAGCAATAAGATTGCCCAACATCTGCTGCCTCACCTCAGCCTGCAAAAAATCGCTCACATGGCCGAACAGCACCATGGCGTGATTCAGGCCACGGTCAACAATGAAGTGTATGAAATTCGCATCTTCCGCAGCCAGCTGTCACCGGAGACCTACCTGTTCCTGTTAAACGATCAGGACAAGGAAGTGATGGTGAACAAACGATTGCAGCAGGCACAGCGCGAGTACGACAAGAATGTGCAGGCACGCAAGCTGATGCTGCATAATCTGGGGATCGAGCTGAACCAACCGGTGCGCCAAATGCACGATCTGGCCGATCGTCTGCGTACGCAACCGGATGAAGAACAACAGCAAGCACTGCTAAAAGAGTTGACCACACAGTCAGCGTCGGTGCTGGGCTTGATTGAGAACATCACCCTGCTCACCCGGCTGGAAACCCAGGACTGGCAACCTTCGCGTCACCCTTTCAGCCCCTCGGCCCTGGTAGATGAATTGCTGCGCGAGGCGCTGCCTTCCATCAATCAGAAAGGGCTGTCGCTGTTCAATCATTTCCAGCTTGATGTCGAGCAGCAATACATCGGTGACGCTAACGCGCTACGCAAGGTGATCTCGCTGCTGGTGCATTACGCCATTATCACTACCGCCTGCGGCAAGATTTCGCTGGTGGTTGATCATGAACCCGAGCACCCCGATCGCCTGGTGTTTCACATCAATGATACCGGCTCGGGTATTTCCAACGAGGAAATCAGCAACCTGAACTATCCGTTCCTCAGCCAGACGCTGGTGGATCGCTTTAATCATGGCTCCGGCCTGACCTTCTTCCTGTGCAACCAGCTGTGCAAAAAGCTCAACGGCCAGTTGGATATCCGCAGCAAGGTCGATATCGGCACCCGCTACACCATCCGCGTGCCGATGGAAATGGAGAAAAAGGAGACGGAAGCGCAGGAAAAACTGCTCGACGGCGTGACCGCGCTGTTGGACATCACTTCTGAAGAGGTGCGCGGCATTGTGACCCATCTGCTGCACGCCTACGGTGCAAGTTGCCTCGTTGCCGATGAACGCCAGGTTAACCGCGACTACGACGTTTTACTGACCGACAACCCGCAAAGGGCTGACGATTATACCCTGCTGCTGACCAGCGATGAGGCCGGATGGCAACAGCTTGAAAAACGGTATATTCGGGTAAACTATAACCTGAGTGGTGCAATGATAGACGCCGTGCTGATGCTGATTGAGCAGCAAATGGCCGCGCTGGAACAGCAGGAAAGCCCGCTTTCGCTGACCGCCGATGACATCCAACTCTATGAAAAACAATTGAAATCAAGTGATTACTATGGCCTGTTTGTTGATACAGTACCCGACGATATCAAAAAACTGTATACTGAGGCGGGCAGCAGTGATTTCAATGCTCTGTCACAGACAGCACACCGCCTGAAAGGCGTGTTTGCCATGTTAAATCTGCTTCCCGGCAAGCAACTGTGTGAATCGTTAGAACAGCACATCGCAGACGGTGATGCGCTCAAGATCGAGAATAACATCAGTCAGATTGATTTTTTCGTCAGCAGACTGCTGGAGCAAGGTAGCCAACAACATGAATAACCTGAACGTAATTATTGCTGATGACCATCCTATCGTACTGTTTGGCATCCGGAAGTCACTTGAGCAAATTGAATGGGTGAATGTCGTTGGGGAGTTTGAAGACTCAACAGCACTGATCAACAATCTGTCCAAGCTGGACGCCAACGTACTGATCACCGACCTTTCCATGCCGGGCGATAAATATGGCGACGGCATTACGCTGATCAAATACATCAAACGCCATTATCCGCAGTTGTCGATCATCGTTCTGACCATGAACAACAACCCGGCCATTCTGAGCGCCGTGTTGGATCTGGATATCGAAGGTATCGTACTGAAACAGGGTGCGCCTACCGACCTGCCGAAAGCGCTGGCCGCACTGCAAAAAGGCAAGAAGTTCACGCCGGAAAGCGTCTCCAAACTGTTGGAGAGGATCAGCGCCAGCGGCTACGGTGACAAACGCCTGTCGCCAAAAGAGAGCGAAGTACTGCGTCTGTTCGCCGAAGGTTTCCTGGTGACCGAAATCGCCAAGAAACTCAACCGCAGCATCAAAACCATCAGCAGCCAGAAGAAATCGGCGATGATGAAGCTGGGTGTCGAGAACGATATTGCGCTGCTCAACTACCTCTCTTCCGTCAGCATGGCACCGCTGGACAAAGAATAAAGAACACGGTAGTTAACAAGGGCGTGGCATTTTGCTGCGCCCTTTTGCTTTTAGGCCTCTTCAGACTCGGCGCGCACGTGGCGCACCTGCTGGCTATAATACGCCAATGTTTGCTCCAGCGTTTCCAGCGTCACCGGTTTCGACAAGCAATTATCCATGCCGGCCTCAATACAGCGCTGCTTCTCTTCCGCCAGGGCATTCGCCGTGACGCCGATCACCGGGGAAGTAAACTGCAACTCACGCAGTCGCTGGGTCAGGTGATAGCCATCCATGTTCGGCATATTGACGTCGGTCAGCACGATATCAACGGTATTGCGACTCAGCACGTCCAACGCGTCGACCCCATCATTGGCCGTCACCACCAGGTAGCCCAGCGAGCTAAGCTGATCGGACAGCAACCGGCGGTTGATAGGATGGTCGTCCACCACCAATAAATGAATATCACCGTTGTCGACCTGGCTGGCCTTGGTCGGCACCGGCAATTGCATCAGGGCACTGCCACTCTCATCCCGGGTGCCAAACAGTCGGTTGAGCAGTATGAGGGTTTCGCGCGGCGTCGAGGTGCTGTGCATCCAGTAACCCGGGCGCGTTTCCTGCGATGGGCCGATGTGCTCGATAGAAAATTGGATCTGCGCCAGCAGCGGCGTGCTGACCCTCAACGGGTGATCGCTGAGCATCACCTCGCCTTCAGCGGTGTCCTGCCCCTGATGGCGTAATACCGTCGCACCATAGCCGCCCAGGATCTCCATCAGATAACTTTCCAGCCGCTGGTTGCGGATATCCAGCCACAGCGTTTTGCCCAGCCAGGTATCGCTGGGCTGCGGGATAGGGAACTGGGCGCTAAACAGAGGAATACGGATGGTGAACAGGCTGCCTAATCCCGGCTCGGATTCAACGGCAATGTCGCCGTCCATCATGTTGATCAGCTTTTCGCAAATCGCCAGCCCCAGCCCGGTCCCCTGGAAATGGCGCTGTACACCGCTGCCCACCTGGAAGAATGGGTCGAACAGGCGGGTAATTTCTTTCTCCGGGATACCGACTCCGGTGTCGCGAACGCTGAATTCCAGATAATTGCCACGGGTGCAGACCTGCAGGATGATGCAGCCGGTATCGGTGAACTTAATGGCGTTGTTCAACAAGTTGGACAACACCTGCTGCAACCGCACAGGATCGCCGGAAATGCGCTCAGGCACGTTTTGCTCGATAAAGCAGTACAGCCCCAACCGCTTCTTCACCACCAGCGGTAAATAGTTGCCGGCAATGTGGGTAATCACCTCCAGACAGGAGAACTCTCGTGGCTCTATCTTCAACTGCTCGGATTCAATTTTCGAGAAGTCCAGAATATCGCTGATGATCTTCAGCAGCAGCCCGGAAGAGTTGTTCATCGCATTGACCAGTCGATCAACGCCCTGCGGCAATGCCTTGGTCTGCAGCAAATCGAGGTTGCCGATAATGCCGTACAGCGGCGTGCGCAGCTCATGGCTAACGGTCGCCAGGAACATCGATTTCGATTGGCTGGCCTGCTCCGCGGCGGCGGCCATCTCTTGCAGCGACTCCTCCATTTTCACGCGGGCGCTGACGTCCACCAGCACACAGATCGCCACGTCCTCATTACGGTAACGGGAATGAACGAAGCTGATTTGCAGATTATTGTTATTGCTGGTCATCACATCGACAAAATTCACCTGCTGTTCGCAGATGATGCGTGTAATGCGATCGCGATCCTCGTGAGTCAGCAAATTAATGTAGTTGTGCGCCAACTCGTTACTCAGAATGTTGGTTCCGTCGCTGATGCGCAAAATACAGATGCCCACCGGGGCCGAGGCGACAATTTTACGGTTGAACTGCTCATGTTCCTCCAGCCGAAAAGCGTTGTCCTCTGCCGGCAGGAACATTTTGCGTTCAAACAACCAGGCCAGGCTGAACAACACGATGGCGGACAGCAGATTCAGCAGCACCGCATTGAGGATCAGCATTTTGAAGCGCTCAACCACCGTCTTCACCGGCACCGCATAAACGATGCTGAGCGATGACGGCGGCAACGCCTTTTTCATGATCAGGTCGCGGTAATTATCGACGTAACCAAAGTAGGCTTGTTCCGTCGGATAACTGTCGGGCGCTTGCGCATTGCGCTCACCATCCGCCAGCTGCAGTATCGGTTCGTTGTTCTCATCCAGCAGGGTGACGGCGATCGGCAGATTGCCGGTAGTCACGAAGTCTTCCAGACGTATCGTCTGCTCAATGCCCAGCAACGCCTCCAGCTTGGAGCCAATATAGATTGGCGTCAGCACATACAGATAGCCGACATCCGGCCGCTGCTGGCTTGGGCTGATCCAGTACAAATTGTTGTCTTTATCCTGGTTCTTGGCGTTGCGATATTTAAGGATGCGCTCATGCAGCGTTTTCAGCGCCTCTGGGCGGTTGGCTACGCCGCTACTGCCGCCGAACTCCGCCATGCACAGGCTATCACCGCCGATAAAAAACACCCGGTTGAGATCGTAGGCCGCGACAAAGTTCTCTTTCCAATACTGGATCAACCCGCTCAGAGAATTGAGCGAGCTACGGTAGGTGTTATTAAGCGAACAGTTGGACTCCGGATAGAGCGGGAAAAACTCTGGCGGGCTGCTCTTGCCGGGAAAGATGCCGCTGAACATATCCATGCTGCTGACCGAGCCATTGAGGCGATTTTCCGCCATATATTTGATATCGCGGATGATATCGGCCGAATGACGGATGTAGCCCTGCGCCTGATCAAAATTCAGATTGTAGTCCTGCCGAATGTCAGACTCTTTCTGATGCAGGATATTCAGGATATAGAAAGTGGTGAGCAACGCCCCCAGCGACCACAGCATTATCGCCAGCACCCGGAACAGATAGCGGGAAATCTTTAACGTGGTGCGAAAAGAGGCTAAATATTTCAATCGGATACCGTACGAATGTGAGTGGTGGCCAGCGCGTTCATATCAGAGCCGGGAGCTGTTGGCTTGAGTCCGCTAATTAAACCATATAACTGAAAAAGGGCCTAGCATCGCTGCCAGGCCCTGTATTTTTCTGTGCAATAGTGGCGAAATGCCGCCAACTATGGCTTAGGCGTTGTCATCTTCTGCATCGTCTACCGCTTCAGAATCGTCGTCGCCTTCGTCCAGCGGCGTAGCGTCTTCTTCTACGGCTTCCGCGCCGGCTTCGAGGCTGTCGAGCTCTTCATCTTCTACCGGTTCAGCAACGCGCTGCAGGCCAACGACATTCTCGTCTTCCGCAGTGCGGATCAGCGTAACACCCTGGGTATTACGGCCAACCACGCTGACTTCCGAAACGCGAGTACGCACCAGCGTACCGGCATCGGTGATCATCATGATCTGATCGGTGGTATCCACCTGCACCGCACCCACTACCTGACCATTACGCTCGCTCACCTTGATGGAGATAACCCCTTGGGTGGCTCGTGACTTGGTCGGGTATTCGGTAACCGCAGTACGTTTACCGTAGCCGTTCTGGGTAACGGTCAGAATATCGCCTTCACCGCGAGGCACAATCAGGGAGATAACGCTGTCGCCTTCGCCCAGGTTGATACCGCGCACGCCGGTAGCAGTACGGCCCATGGAACGCACCTGCGTTTCCGGGAAGCGAACCACTTTACCGTTGGCGGAGAACAGCATGACTTCGTTGCTGCCGTCGGTCAGGTCAACACCAATCAGCTCGTCACCCTCATTGAGGTTGACGGCGATGATGCCTGCGCTGCGTGGGCGGCTAAAGTCGGTCAACGCCGTTTTCTTCACGGTGCCGCTGGCGGTTGCCATGAATACATGACGCCCTTCTTCATACTCGCGCACCGGCAGAATGGCGGTGATACGCTCATTGGCTTCCAGCGGCAACAAGTTGACGATTGGACGGCCACGTGCGCCACGGCTGGCTTCAGGCAGTTGGTACACCTTCATCCAGTACAGGCGACCACGGCTGGAGAAGCACAGGATCGTGTCGTGGGTGTTAGCCACCAACAGACGATCGATAAAGTCTTCTTCTTTGATACGTGCAGCGGACTTGCCCTTACCGCCGCGGCGTTGCGCTTCATAGTCGCTCAATGGCTGATACTTCACATAGCCCTGGTGCGACAGCGTAACAACCACGTCTTCCTGATTGATCAGGTCTTCGATATTGATATCGGAAGTGTTGGCGGTGATCTCGGTACGGCGGCCGTCGTTGTACTGCTCTTTAATTGCGACCAGCTCTTCGCGGATCACTTCCATCAGGCGGTCTGGGTTTTCCAGAATAAAGATCAGCTCGGCAATGGCGGTCAGCAGCTCTTTATACTCGTCCAGCAGCTTTTCATGCTCAAGGCCGGTCAGTTTCTGCAGGCGCAGATCCAAAATCGCCTGAGCTTGCTGCTCGGTCAGGTGATATTTGCCATCACGGATGCCAAACTCCGGCTCCAGCCACTCAGGGCGTGCCGCGTCATCACCGGCGCGTTCCAGCATGGAAGCGACATTACCCAAATCCCATGCCTGCGCAACCAAGCCGGCTTTCGCTTCCGCTGGGGTTGGCGCACGACGGATCAGTTCAATGATCGGATCGATGTTGGCCAGAGCAATAGCTAACGCTTCCAGGATATGGGCACGATCGCGAGCTTTACGCAGTTCAAAGATGGTACGGCGGGTGACCACTTCGCGGCGGTGACGAACAAACGCCTGCAAAATATCTTTCAGGTTCAGCAGCTTCGGCTGGCCCTGGTGCAATGCCACCATGTTGATGCCGAAGGTGACCTGCAATTGCGTCAGTGAGTACAGGTTGTTCAGTACCACTTCGCCAACCGCATCGCGCTTGACTTCAATGACAATACGCATGCCGTCTTTGTCGGACTCGTCACGCAGCGCGCTGATGCCTTCCACGCGTTTTTCTTTAACCAGTTCGGCAATCTTCTCGATCAGACGCGCCTTGTTCACCTGATACGGGATCTCGTGAACAATAATGGTTTCGCGACCGGTTTTAGCATCGGCTTCTACTTCAGCGCGCGCACGGACATAAACTTTACCACGCCCGGTACGGTAGGCCTCTTCGATACCGCGACGACCGTTGATGATCGCCGCCGTCGGGAAGTCCGGCCCCGGGATGTGTTCCATCAGGCCTTCGATGCTGATGTTTTCATCGTCGATGTAGGCCAGACAGCCGTTGATAACCTCTGACAGGTTATGTGGCGGAATGTTGGTGGCCATGCCCACGGCAATACCCGACGAGCCGTTAACCAGCAGGTTCGGGATCTTGGTTGGCATGACGGCTGGGATCTGCTCGGTGCCATCGTAGTTAGGCACGAAGTCGACGGTTTCTTTTTCCAGATCCGCCAGCAGTTCGTGAGCAATTTTTGACATGCGCACTTCGGTATAACGCATCGCCGCGGCGGAGTCGCCGTCGACGGAACCGAAGTTGCCCTGACCGTCCACCAGCATATAGCGCAGTGAGAAAGGTTGAGCCAAACGCACGATGGTGTCGTAAACCGCGCTGTCACCGTGTGGGTGATATTTACCGATGACGTCCCCGACGACACGGGCCGATTTCTTGTATGGTTTATTCCAATCGTTACCCAGTACGTTCATCGCGTACAAAACGCGGCGGTGTACCGGCTTCAGTCCATCACGAACATCTGGCAGCGCACGTCCGACAATTACGGACATCGCGTAGTCCAGATACGAGTTTTTCAACTCGTCTTCGATGTTTACCGGTGTGATTTCTCTGGCAAGGTCGCTCATGGAGCTGCTATCCCTCTACTAATGATTCATCTGCCCGCTGCCATAGTGGCAAAGGTGTAAAACTATATCACAAAGCACGCTTTACGGGAAAATAACCGCCGCCGATTCACTGAAATTGTGCATATATGTGCGCTAAAAATGCATCGGCGCAGACGGCGCTGCGCCGGAACATGTATAATCCGCGCAACGAGAACCAGGAGCCAAATACGCCCATGAATGCAGAATCATCCAGCCAAGCGCAAAACGTAGACCATCAGGAAATCGCCAAGTTCGAGGCCGTGGCCTCTCGCTGGTGGGATTTGGAAGGTGAGTTCAAGCCGCTGCACCGTATCAACCCGCTGCGCCTGAATTATATCCTGCAACGCTCAGGCGGCATTTTTGATAAAACCGTCCTCGACGTGGGCTGCGGCGGCGGCATTTTGGCGGAAAGCATGGCGCGTGAAGGCGCAAAAGTGACCGGTTTGGACATGGGTGCCGAGCCATTGCAAGTGGCCCGGCTACACGCGCTGGAAACTGGCATGAACGTGAATTACGTGCAGGAAACGGTAGAGAGCCATGCCCAGGCCAACCCGCAAAAATACGACGTCGTAACCTGTATGGAAATGCTGGAGCACGTGCCCGATCCGGCTTCGGTAGTGCGCGCCTGCGCTCACCTGGTCAAACCGGGTGGCCATGTGTTCTTCTCCACCATCAACCGCAACACCAAGGCCTGGCTGATGGCGGTCATAGGTGCGGAATATATTCTGAAGATGGTCCCTCAGGGTACCCACGACCATAAGAAGTTCATCCGCCCTTCCGAGCTCATCGGCTGGGTTGACGGCACGCCGCTGCGCGAAAAACACATGATTGGCCTGCATTACAACCCGATCACCGACCACTTCAAGCTGGGTGGCAACGTTGATGTGAACTACATGGTACATACTCAGCACGAAGGCTGATGCCGCACTCAAACGCGGTGGGTTTTTAAACGCTCACCGCAGAAAAATAAACGCCCTTCTTCAGGCTCCATCATTGGCCTTCTCGCCCTTTTCAATCAAAGAGTTGACTGCCGTATTAAAATGGTTCGTCATCGCTTTCATCGCCCCTTCCGAGTCCTGGGCGCAAACGCAATCGCAAATGTCCTGATGCAAAGAAACAATCTGTTTTCTTTCGGTATCGGTGCCACTTTGCGCTTCGAGACCGGCATGGATAGAACGCCTGAGTTGTTCATGCAGGGACTGCAATAAAATACCGGACAGAGGGTTGCGAGATGCCCGGGCAATAATGAGATGGAAGTTAATGTCATGCTGAATGAATTTTTCAGTGTCAAAGATGCACGCTTCAATCTGCTTCATCTCATCTTGCAGCTGGCGAAAATCCTCTTCATTGCCGTGGATTGCCGCCATCCCGGCACTGCCGATTTCAAGCCACTGGCGCACGCTCAAGATCTGCGAGACGGACACCTGATTTGACGCGATGGCAAAGCCAAAAATAAGCTCAAGCACGCTGCTGTCGAACGCTTTCACCCGCGGGACTTTACCGCTTTTTATCTCCAGGATCCCCAGTGCGGACAGTGAACGGTATGCCTCACGGATCACCCCACGACTGACGCCCAGCTCCTCAATTAATTTTACTTCACTTGGAACCGCCATCCCCGGAGTCAGCTGCTGCTGGCTTATCATATCCAGCACGTAATGCTTGATTTGCGAGGACAATGTGTGGCTCTGAATCGGCATCTTTGTATCCATTTTAAACGACTCCAAAATTTACAACTTCAAATGTACTGGATGAAGAGCAAAGCAGAAAACATCACGGCAGACTACTGACAAAGCCGGTTATCAGGCAGAGCATGCCCATCATGGCCCTGGGTGCGCCTGGCCCTGGTATCTCGGGCTTAAAGCCCCCCTTGTCATCAAACTCGCGGTATTTTCTTCTCTCAGACCACCACCACAATTCAACACCATCAACGGCCCCTTCCGGGCGGTTCTTTCCGCCATTTTACTAAAAATGTGAGCTTAATATCATATATAAAATCATCCCTATCAACCTGTTTGACAGGTTGATAGGTTGCGCGTAATTTTTCCTGTGCAAACACCCGAGCCTGCTCTTGGGGCCAAATAGAAATTGTCTTCTCAGGAGAAAAAAATGTGGTCGAATGATTAAGAGCTCTTCCAACTGATGCGCACCAAGCTGTTCCCCGCCGTTGTCGGGGATATTCTTGATACTATGGGATTTTTACATCAGTTTTTTGCCCCCTCCATCAAACCGCTGCAGATGAATATGGTGGTTGCCGGCAGAGCGATGCCGGTGCTCGAAGCCGATGTTTACGAACTTCAATCAAGCTCCGGGCATAGCGAAATCACCCAGAAACCTTTTGGGTTAATGTTTGAAGCACTGGATTCGTTGAAAGAAGACGAGGTGTACATCGCCACAGGAAGTTCTCTGCGTTACGCGCTTTGGGGCGGTCTGATGTCAACCCGGGCTCGTCATCTGAAAGCGGCTGGCGCCGTGCTTGATGGATATGTGCGCGATAGCAATGAAATCCTGGAATTAAATTTCCCCACTTTCTCACACGGCACTTATGCACAAGATCAAGGCCCCAGAGGAAAGGTGATCGACTATCGCGTTCCTATTGAATTTAACGGAATAAGGGTAAGCCCAGGCGATATTGTCTATAGCGACCGCGATGGCATATTAATCATTCCGCAAGAAGTTGAACGTGACGCCATTAGTTTGGCATTAGAAAAAGTCTCCACAGAGAATAGCGTCAGGACAGCCATCAGCAATGGCATGAGCACGGTAGAGGCATTCGAAACCTTTGGCGTAATGTGACCTCACCCGGCCCATGATAACCGGTTCGCATGGTGGGCTTATATTTAGCCATTCAATATGAGTATGCAATCATGAAACAGAGAAATAAAATAATAACACTCTTGTTTATCGCGAGCATTATTAACTATCTCGATCGGGCGGCCTTTTCTGTTGCCATGCCCTATATAAAAGATTATCTACAACTTTCTCCTGCTGAAATTGGGGTAATGCTGAGCAGCTTCTTTTTCGGCTATGCCTTATTTAACTTCGTCGGAGGGTATCTGTCTGATATTTACGGCCCGCGCAAAGTGATGGCCATTGCCATGCTTACCTGGTCGTTATTCTGTGGCCTGACCGGGGTCGCTTTCAGCTACATTATCCTCTTTATAATTCGGGTTATTTTTGGGATGAGCGAGGGCCCGGTCAGCACCAATATCAATAAGGTCATCACCCACTGGATCCCGATTCACCAGCGTGCACGCGCCATCGGCATTGCCAATGCGGGCAATCCACTCGGAGGGGCTATCGCGGGCCCCATCGTTGGATTCCTGATCATTATGTGGAACTGGCGAGTAGCCTTTATCATTCTCATGTCACTTGGCTTTGTGTGGACCTTCTTCTGGCTGAAAAACTTTACTGACAACCCTAAAGATCACCCGAAGACCCAGCCAGTTGAAATTGAAGAGTTTGAAACGGCTCTGCACAATGCGCCGGTAAACTATGATACCCAGACCAGGCTGCCGTTTCGCTTTTATCTGACACAGCCTCTGGTTCTGGCGACCGGCATGGCGTTCTTTGCCATCAACTATATTCTTTATTTCTTCCTGACCTGGTTTCCCAGCTACCTCTCGATGGCAAAAGGGCTGAACATTGCTGAAATGAGTATTGCCTCCTCGATTCCCTGGCTGCTTGGCAGCGTGGGTATGGTCATGGGGGGCGCAGTCTCCGATTATATTTACAAGAAAAGCGGAAGATTACTTTTTTCCAGAAAGCTGCTTATTGTTGTCGGTTTAATTGCTTCCTCTATATGTATCTGCATTGCCGGGATCGTAGACTCCGTGACCTTTGCCGTCATTATGATGTCCTTCGGCATATTCTTTATGTATCTGGCAGCATCATCGCCCTGGTCTATTATTTCCGACAGTATTTCCGCAGACAAGGTGGGTGGCGTGGGCGGTTTTGTTCACCTGCTGGCGAATACTTCAGGCATGATCGCCCCTATTCTGACCGGTTTTATTGTTCAATACAGCGGTGGCAGTTTTATTTCAGCCTTCATATTGGCGGGTATCGTAGGTATTTTCGGCGCATTAAGCGTGGCCTTATTTGTCAAACCCATTAATTCAAATAAAAAAGTACAACCTCTCACTGACACCTTAACGAACCTGAGGAAACAATAATAATGAAAGCATTAACCATTGATAAAAATTCCCATACCGAGTTCGTCGACATCCCTGAGGCCGTATGCGGTGATAATGATAATGATGTTCTTATCGATGTCCAACGCGTCGGCCTCTGCGGCTCCGATTTAAATACCTACCGTGGGTTTAACCCGCTGGTTGTATACCCTTGCATCCCCGGCCATGAAATTAGCGGCGAAGTTATCCGCACAGGGTGCAACGTCACGACGGCCAAACCGGGCGATCGCGTGGTGGTCCTGCCTTGCACAGAATGCGGGGTTTGCAGCAGTTGCCTCGCTGGCAGGCCGAATGCTTGTAAGCACAATCAAACGCTCGGCGTTCAGCGTCAGGGGGGTATGGCGCAAAGGCTGGCTATTGCGGCCAATAAAATTCTTGTTTGCAATGCCCTGAGCTTTGATGAACTGGCTCTGGTTGAACCTCTGGCCGTTGGGCTGCACGCCGCCCGTCGCGGCGCCATTCAGGTTGGAGAATGGGTGGCCGTGATAGGTTGCGGTGTCATTGGCCTTGGAGCCATAGCCGCCGCAGCAGCCATGGGTGCACGGGTGATCGCCATAGACATAGACGATCGCAAACAGGCCGTGGCTCTGGCCTGCGGCGCTTGCTCATTCATCAATGGGGAAAAGGTCGACCTCGCCAACGAGCTGGGCAAGATCGACGAAGGCCGTGGCCCGGCATTGGTCATTGAGGCCGCCGGGCAAACATCTTCCATCGAGCAATCTCTCGAACTGGTCGCCTTTTCTGGCCGCATTGTTTACGTCGGCTACGCAAAAAAACCGGTTAACTACAACAGCGCGCTTTTTTTGCTGAAAGAGGTGGATATCCGCGGCTCACGAAACGCCACGGTGGCAGATTTTCGCGCCGTACTGGCCTTGATGGAACAGCAGCGCTACCCCCTGCATTCAATTATCACCACTCATTACCCGCTCGAACAGGCAGGTGAAGCCTTTATGACGTGGGCAGCCGATCCTGGTGCCGTGACCAAAATACTTATCGCCTTTTAAACCGCAATCAATCAGAGATTATGACTATGTTAAAAAATGCATTTTCACTCGAAGGTAAAACGGCATTAATTACTGGCGCGGCCAGCGGCCTGGGTTACGCAATGGCCGAATGCATGGTGGCCAGCGGCGCAAAAGTCATCATTGCCGACCTCAATGGCCCACTCGCTCAGCAGGCCGCAGAAAACCTCGGTCCTCAGGCAACCTACAGTCAATTTAACGTCAGTGAAACCGCCAAAACCCAGGCATGGGTCAATGGATTGCTCGAGCAGGTTGGGCAAATCGACATCCTGGTCAACAACGCGGGCAACCATTGCAAAAAGCCCATCGAGGAGATGAGCGTTGAGGATTTTGAATCCGTTCTTGATATTCACGTTGTCGCAGCGTTTGCCTTGACCAAAGCGTTAGTCCCACACATGAAGCGGCATGGCAATGCCAGCGTTTTGTTTACCGCCTCCATGACGTCATTTCTTGGGCAGCCCTATGTCGCCGGCTATGCGGCGGCGAAATCGGCCTACCTGGGGCTTATCCGGGCGCTGACCACCGAACTGGCTGGGGCAGGAATACGAGTCAACGGCATCGCCCCGGGCTGGATCGACACGCCCATGCTGCGCAAAGCCATCGAAGGAGATGATGAACGCCGAAATAAAATTCTCGGACGAACCCCGATGAAGAAATTCGGCAAGCCAGAAGACATTGGCTGGGCCGCCACTTATTTGGCTTCAGAAGCAGCCGCCTTTATCAGCGGTCAGGTTCTGGTAGTTGATGGTGGCGCGCTGATTGGTTTCTGATTGATTCGCCAGTGCTATTACTGGGTGATAGCACTGAAAATCCAGTCTAAATAATAAGATCGGGAAGGCTATTATGGAGCAAGTCGCATACAAGATTAATGACGTTGATAATGTCGCAACGGCGCTAACCCCCATTCAAACGGGCGAAGTCTCGGTTCGCGGCTGTGGAAATGACAGCATCATTGCCAATGAGAATATTAATATCGGCCATAAAATCGCGTTATGCCCCATTTCCATGGGCGATCCCATCATTAAATACGGCATCAACATAGGCCGTGCGACCCAAGCGATCAAAACGGGCGATTGGGTTCACCTGCACGTTATGCATAGCAATTATGACGAACGCTCATCCCATCTGGATCTCGTGACTGGCGCCCCTAAGGATGTCAAATATGAATAAGTTAGAAAGCCTGAAATCGGTGACGTGGTCAGGTTACCTGCGCCAGAACGGCACCAAGGGGATCCGCAATAAAATATTGGTTATTTACACCGTGGAATGCGCCCATTTTGTGGCCGATAAAATAGCCGAAAAAGTGAATGACGCCGAAGTTGAAGCCGTTGGGTTTTCCGGTTGTACTGACAATGAGTACGCCGTAAGAATGCTGATCTCATTAATTCGCCATCCTAATGTAGGCGGTGTCCTTGCCGTAGGATTAGGGTGTGAGTACATCCAGCCAGAGTGGCTCAGCAATATCGCAAAAGAAGAAGGCAAGCCGACGGCCTGGTTCTATATTCAGCAAACCGGCGGCACAAAAGGCAGTGTGGAGTTAGGCGTTGAGCATGTCAGGAGAATGCAGGAAGAATTAACACGCACCAGCCGAGTGCCCATGGGCTTTGCTGACTTAATTATCGGCAGCGAGTGTGGGGGCAGCGACTATACCAGCGGGCTGGCGGGCAATGTGGCGGTGGGCAACTTTTTTGACTGGTTGGTCGATGCGGGCGGCACGGCAATTTTTGAAGAGATCGTGGAAGCCATAGGCTTGATTGATATTTTGTCCCAGCGAGCCGCAACCGAAAGCGCTAAGGATGAAATCGTTGCCACCTACAATAAGGCGCTCGATTACTGTAAATCGGTTAGGCAATACTCGGTCAGTCCGGGAAACTTTGCCGGAGGATTATCCACAATCGAAGAAAAAAGCATGGGTGCCGTAATAAAGAGCGGCTCTCGCTCCATTCAAGGGGTGCTTAAAGTCAGCGGTAGTCCCCAGCGAAAAGGCCTGTGGTTACTTGATAGCACGCCAGATCCCCACTGGATGCAATTTGGCATCACTAACCCTAATGATAATGAAGGGCTGATGGATCTTATCTCCTGCGGTAGCCATATTATATTTTTTGTCACCGGTCGCGGCAGCGTAGTGGGATCCGTGGTTGCCCCAGTAATAAAAATCACCGGCAACAGCCAAACGTTTGAAAACATGATTGATGATATGGATGTGGATGCCGGCCGGCTGTTAAGCGGGGCAATATCGCAACAAGAGCTTTCCCTGGAAATCGCGCAATTGATGGTGGCGATTGCTGCCGGGCAACAAAGCAAAAGTGAGGAACAAGGTCATAAAGAATATTTTATTCCTTATAAATATCAAAGCAAAGAGGTGCTGATCCCCACCCGCTGCGAAAGCTAGCCGTATCAACCGCCGTCAGTCGATGCCTAAAAATGATCAATTTGCGGGAGTGAAGTCGGCACGAAAGCTCCCGTAAACCTCTTGCGGCGCAAATGCTCTCTTGCGAAGGCAAGGGCTGGAATCCTCAATCTCTTGCCTGGTATCTATTCTCCCCACATCTCACGGACGAGAAACCGTGGTTAACCGCAGCCCTCGTTGTCGCTAGAATAGCTACGGGAAACACGCTGATGGGCATTGGGCAAAAGATTGCGCCAGCCCAGTGTTCTTCTTGTTTATGTATTTTTAGAACTTTGATGGCTAACAATATGCCGTTTTTTTCTAACGTTTAATAAAGCGGCAAACGATCACGTTTTTCTGATTATAGGGAAAATCTTATCCCGCTTATTGACAAGCTTGTCGCGCCAGTCACAGCGCGCACTGCGAAAGACAAGTCACATTTCACCCCCAAGTTATCCACAAATTAGGCCACTTTTGTTCACTTGCAAACGCCCTGTTTTCTCACTATCTTGTTACCTCACCGACATACACCCCCTATATATAGTGTTTACATACTGAGCAGAGCTACTACACTTCTGCTTAGGGGCACCATACGGACAGGTAAAACACCACATGAACCAAAGTCTGCTTGTTACTAAACGCGATGGGCGTAAAGAGCGCATCAACCTCGACAAAATCCACCGTGTCATCGATTGGGCTGCGGAAGGGTTAAACAACGTCTCCGTTTCTCAAGTAGAGTTGCGTTCCCATATTCAGTTTTATGACGGCATCAAAACCGCTGATATCCATGAAACCATTATCAAAGCAGCAGCCGATCTGATCTCGCGCGACGCGCCGGACTACCAGTATCTGGCCGCGCGCCTGGCCATCTTCCATCTGCGCAAAAAAGCTTACGGTCAGTTCGAGCCGCCAAAGCTGCTCGCTCACGTGACGCGCATGGTAGAAATGGGCAAGTACGATAAGCATCTGCTGGAAGACTACAGCACTGAAGAGTTCGAGCAGATGGACTCCTTTATCGATCACTGGCGTGATATGAACTTCTCCTACGCGGCCGTTAAGCAGCTGGAAGGGAAGTATCTGGTGCAGAACCGCGTCAGCGGCGAGATCTACGAGAGCGCGCAGTTCTTGTATATCCTGGTGGCCGCGTGCCTGTTCTCCAACTACCCGCGCGAGACCCGTCTGGACTACATTAAACGTTTCTACGACGCGATCTCCACCTTCAAAATCTCACTGCCTACGCCAATCATGTCCGGCGTGCGCACTCCTACCCGCCAGTTCAGCTCTTGCGTGCTGATCGAGTGCGGCGACAGCCTGGATTCCATCAACGCCACTTCCAGCGCCATTGTGAAATACGTTTCGCAACGCGCCGGCATCGGTATCAACGCCGGTCGCATCCGTGCGCTGGGCAGCCCGATCCGCGGCGGTGAAGCCTTCCATACTGGCTGTATCCCGTTCTACAAACACTTCCAGACCGCGGTGAAGTCCTGTTCTCAGGGCGGCGTGCGTGGAGGTGCAGCGACGCTGTTCTACCCGATGTGGCATCTGGAAGTTGAAAGCCTGCTGGTACTGAAAAACAACCGTGGCGTTGAAGGCAACCGCGTGCGCCACATGGACTACGGCGTGCAGCTGAACCGCCTGATGTACCAGCGCCTGATCAAAGGCCAGGACATCACCCTGTTCAGCCCATCGGACGTTCCCGGCCTGTATGACGCGTTCTTCGCCAACCAGGACGAATTCGAACGTCTGTATACCCAGTACGAGCAAGACGACAGCATCCGTCAGAAGCGCGTAAAAGCGGTCGAACTGTTCTCGCTGATGATGCAGGAACGCGCCTCTACCGGCCGTATCTACATCCAGAACGTTGACCACTGCAACACCCACAGCCCGTTTGATCCGCAGATCGCGCCAGTGCGCCAGTCCAACCTGTGTCTGGAAATCGCCCTGCCGACCAAACCGCTGGATGACGTCAACGACGAAAACGGCGAAATTGCCCTGTGTACGCTGTCCGCCTTTAACCTGGGCGCCATCGAAAGCCTGGACGATTTGGAAGAGCTGGCCACCCTGGCAGTGCGCGCATTGGACGCCCTGCTGGACTACCAGGACTACCCAATCAAAGCCGCACACCGTGGCGCCATGGGCCGTCGCACCCTGGGTATCGGCGTGATTAACTACGCTTACTATCTGGCGAAGAACGGCGTGCGTTATTCCGATGGCAGCGCCAACAACCTGACCCACAAGACATTCGAAGCTATCCAGTATTACCTGCTGAAGGCCTCGAACCGTCTGGCTCAGGAACAAGGGGCTTGCCCGTGGTTCAATGAAACCACCTATTCGCAGGGGATCCTGCCGATCGACACCTACAAGAAAGATCTGGATGTCATCTGCCAAGAGCCGCTGCACTACGACTGGGAAACTCTGCGTAAAGAGATCAAGGAAACCGGTCTGCGCAACTCGACCCTGTCGGCGCTGATGCCTTCGGAAACCTCTTCGCAGATTTCCAACGCCACCAACGGCATTGAGCCACCACGTGGTCACATCAGCATCAAAGCGTCGAAAGACGGCATTCTGCGCCAGGTGGTGCCGGAGTACGAACGTCTGAAAAACGACTACGAGCTGCTGTGGGAAATGCCGAACAACGACGGCTACCTGCAACTGGTCGGCCTGATGCAGAAGTTTATCGACCAGTCGATCTCTGCCAACACCAACTATGACCCAACCCGTTTCCCGGGCGGCAAGGTGCCAATGAAGCAGCTGTTGAAAGACCTGCTCACCACCTACAAGTTTGGTGTCAAGACGCTGTACTATCAGAACACCCGCGACGGCGCGGAAGACGTCCAGGAAGATTTGTTGCCGGCCAAGGGCGGCGATGATGACTGCGAAAGCGGCGCCTGCAAGATCTAAAGTTTGAAACAGCGGGCCGGAACTCTTCCGGCCCCTTCATTTAGCCACGATACGATGGACTCAGGCTTATGGCTTACACCACATTTTCTCAGAATAAAAACAACCAGTTGCTGGAACCAATGTTCTTCGGCCAGTCGGTTAACGTTGCGCGCTTCGATCAGCAAAAACATGAAATTTTCGAAAAACTGATTGAGAAACAACTGTCCTTCTTCTGGCGCCCGGAAGAGGTTGACGTTTCCCGCGATCGTATCGACTATCAGGCGTTGCCGGAGCATGAAAAACACATTTTCATCAGCAACCTGAAATACCAGACGCTGCTGGATTCGATCCAGGGGCGCAGCCCGAACGTGGCGCTGCTGCCGCTGATCTCGATCCCGGAACTGGAAACCTGGGTGGAAACCTGGTCATTCTCCGAGACCATTCACTCACGTTCTTACACCCACATCATCCGGAATATCGTTAACGATCCGGCAGTGGTGTTTGACGATATCGTTACCAACGAAGAGATCCTCAAGCGCGCGAAAGACATTTCCGGCTACTACGACGATCTGATCGAAATGACCGGCTACTATCATCTGCTGGGTGAAGGCACGCATCAGGTCAACGGCAACACCGTGACCGTGAGCCTGCGCGCGCTGAAAAAGCAGCTGTATCTGTGCCTGATGAGCGTTAACGCGCTGGAAGCCATTCGTTTCTACGTCAGCTTCGCCTGTTCGTTTGCCTTCGCGGAACGCGAGCTGATGGAAGGCAACGCCAAAATCATCAAGCTGATTGCCCGTGACGAAGCGCTGCACCTGACCGGGACCCAGCACATGCTGAACCTGATGCGCTCCGGCGCCGATGACCCGGAAATGGCGGAAATCGCCGTTGAGTGTCAGCAGCAGTGCTACGATCTGTTTGTGCTGGCAGCCGAGCAGGAAAAAGAATGGGCGGAATACCTGTTCCGTGACGGCTCGATGATCGGCCTGAACAAAGACATTCTGTGCCAGTATGTGGAATACATCACCAATATCCGCATGCAGGCAGTGGGCCTTGGCCTGCCGTTCGCCACCCGCTCTAACCCGATCCCATGGATTAACGCCTGGTTAGTCTCCGACAACGTGCAGGTTGCACCGCAGGAAGTGGAAGTCAGCTCCTACCTGGTAGGGCAGATCGACTCTGAAGTGCATGCCGACGACCTGAGCGACTTCGAACTCTAAACGATGGCATCATCAATCGTGACGCTGCGTACCACAGGTGCGCAGCTTGCCTGCCCCAAAAGTGAAAATTGCCTGCTCGACGTGCTCGAATTGCACGACGTCGAGGTAGAGTATCAGTGCCGTTCCGGCTACTGCGGCGCCTGCCGCCTGAAGCTGGTGAAAGGTGAAGTGACCTACCGCCAACAGCCATTGGCGTTTATCAACGAGGGCGAGATCCTGCCTTGCTGCTGTGTGCCGCTGACGGATATCGAGCTGGAAATCTAAAAGGTTGGGTGCCTGAAACCCTGCCTGGAGACCAGAAGGCGGGGTTACCCCCGCCCTATGATTTACCGCTTCACATCACAAGCCAGCCTGATCAGTATCGTGATACTTTCCTGATAGATTTTCAGCTCACACAGTGAGTCTCTTATCATCCAGATAAATACCAAAATAGTAATACATACAACGGCTAACGAGTGAAACACATGCTTTAACTGCATGCTTGCCTCCTTGCTGTGAAGGGGCTACCATAACGGTGTCTAGGCGTTAGGGCAGCCCCATTCTGATTGATAGTCAGTTTGGGGCTTTCATCTATCCGCCTTGCCACACAATGCTCAAGACGAACAGTCTCAAGCACCCGCAGCGATTGTAACAGCCTGAACCCAGCGCGATAACCCCTTATAATATTATGATTAATAAGGGATATATCACTGCCATCAAGCCTTCTCTATTCAATAATCTCCAGCGTTTCCAGCCAGGCATTCCTGCCGCATACCGGCCCGCCGTTCAGCCATCGCCGCAGCATGTCTAGCGCCAGCATCGCCACTGAATCTTGCCGTAACCGCAGGCTGTGCCGCGCCGCCCGATAGCGTACCGTCTGTCCGATGCTGCCTTTCGGCGTATGCAACCCAATGCTCACCCGATCGCCGCTCATGGCGCTGACCGCCAATGCCAACTGCGCCCCGGTCAATTCCGCCAACGAACGAGCGCGAGCCAACGTGGTTTCCAGCGTTTCCACGCAGTGCGACGGTAACAATTCGCCACCGGCCAACGGCGCCCCTTCGCTTTGCAGTTGCAGATTGATCAGCCCGGCGCTGAACTGTTCGCTCAGCGCCAGCTTCAGCCCTTGCTGATTTAACCGCTGTGTCAGCACTGCCGGCAGCCCAAGAGTCCCTTCAAACAGGGTGTTATCACCCGCAACCTGACGAACCCGCTCCCACGCTTGCTCCATCGCCGCACGCTGGGCAACCGGGCCGGTCAGCTTCAGTTCAATGATCGGGCTGGAGGAACGATAGCCCAACACCACATCCGGCGGCAGCGGCATGCTGTCCAGCTCAGCGGCCAGATCGCTTTCCGAGGTGCCAAAAGTGGTCAACCGCAGACACAGCGGTGGCGCCGGCAAGGTAAAGCGCTGACGCAGGCGCGGCACAATTTGCTGTTCGACCATCACTTTGAATTCGGAAGGCACGCCAGGTGTGAAAAACATCATGCAGCGGTTCAGCTGCAAGGCAAAACCACAGGCGGTGCCAACCGGGTTATCGAGCATCTCGGCGGTAGCGGGGATCTGCGCCTGCTTGCGGTTTGAGGCCGCCATCGGCCTGCCACGTTCGGCAAAATAAGCTTCTATATGCGCCATCCATTCAGCATGCTCAACCAGCTCGACGCCGCAGGCGGTCGCTGCCGCCTGAGCACTGAGATCGTCACTGGTCGGCCCCAGGCCGCCGTTAACGATCAGCACATCGGCGATATGACTGCGTTCCTGTAATGTTTCGATCAGAGAGGAGAGACTGTCCCCCACCGTTTCACGGCCGCTCATCGGCATGCCCTGCTGGAACAGATAGTCTGCCAGCCAGGCGGCGTTGGTATCTATAATTTGCCCGTGTAGCACCTCATCACCGGTGCTGAGCATCTCCACCCTTAACATTGATCTCTCCCACATTTTCCGATCTTTCCACTATAGAAGCCTGTAAATAAGTTTTCACTAGGCACCACCGGTTAATTTCAGTCAAAGGCACTTTTTTGCGGCATAGCGCAGCCTGCAATATCGTAAAGATAAGTTAACACACCCCGTAACGCCCGTTTGACACGAAATATTCCATCAACTATCCTGCCGCACTTAGAATCAGTTACCTATAATTTTCCAAAATCTTTGGTTGATAGAGAAAAACGTGAAAAATCGCACGCTTGGCAGTGTATTTATCGTAGCAGGAACCACCATCGGCGCCGGAATGCTGGCGATGCCGTTGGCAGCCGCCGGTGTAGGCTTCGGCGTCACCCTGGCTCTGTTAGTCGGACTGTGGCTGTTGATGTGTTATACCGCGCTGCTGCTGGTCGAAGTCTATCAACATGAACAGGCGGATACCGGCCTCGGTACCCTGGCAAAACGCTACCTTGGCGGCGGCGGCCAGTGGCTGACCAGCTTCAGCATGATGTTTTTGATGTATGCCCTGACTGCCGCCTATATCAGCGGCGCCGGTGAATTGCTGGCGGCCAGCATCAGCCAGTGGACGTCGCAGGACTTCCCCACCACGCTCGGCGTATTGCTGTTTACTCTGGTGGCAGGCGGCGTAGTCTGCATCGGCACGCATTCGGTCGATCTGTTTAACCGTATTCTGTTCAGCGCCAAAGTGGTGTTTCTGATTGTCATGCTGGGCCTGATGCTGCCCAATATCCACCAGACCAACCTGATGACGCTTCCACTGGAGCAAGGGCTGGCGCTGTCGGCTATCCCGGTGATCTTCACATCGTTCGGCTTTCACGGCAGCGTGCCAAGCATCGTGAACTACATGGGCGGCAACATCCGCAAACTGCGTTGGGTGTTCATTATCGGCAGCGCCATTCCGCTGATAGCCTATATTTTCTGGCAGTTGGCCACGCTCGGCAGCATCAGCTCCACCACTTTCGTCGGTATCCTGGCACAGCAAGCCGGTCTGAACGGCCTGTTGCAGGCGGTACGCGACGTCGTGGCTTCCCCACATGTCGAACTGGCGGTGCATTTGTTTGCCGATCTGGCGCTGGCAACCTCATTCCTCGGGGTGGCGCTCGGGCTGTTTGATTTCCTGGCCGACTTGTTCAAGCGCCAGGATAACGTACGCGGTCGTCTGCAGACCGGTGCCATCACCTTCTTGCCGCCGCTGGCTTTCGCGTTGTTCTACCCGCGCGGTTTTGTACTGGCACTGGGCTTTGCCGCCATCGCGCTGGCAGTGCTGGCGTTGTTGTTGCCGTCAATGCTGGTGTGGAAAACGCGTCAACAGCACCAGGCGAAATACCGTGTCTGGGGTGGCACTCCAGCACTGGCGGTGGTGTTTGTCTGCGGGGTGACGGTGATTGCCATTCAGGTGGGCATCGCCAGCGGGATCCTGCCGGCCGTCGGCTAGTAGATTTTTCGATAAAACAAAGGGGCCAATTGGCCCCTTTGTTGTTTGTATCAGAAGCTCAGACCCACGCCAACATAAGGGCCATCGGCCAACGTATTGTCGCGACGCCCGTCCTTCCCCTGCATCTGAATATAGCGGTAACCCACATCTACGCTAAGCGGGCGGAAAACATTCCAGCGCAGGCCGCCGCTGGCCTCGCTGTATGCTTTCACGCCACTGGTCAGCGACTCAGGTGCGAAATAGCCTTCGCCATGCAGGCTGAAGGAACGGCTGATAGCCCAGTCCAGACCGCCGCCCAGCGCCAAAGCGCCACCGCTCTTACCGTCCTTCGGACTCAGATACAGCGCCTTGCCGCCTACCGTTGCGGTCAACGGACCCAGCGGCAGGCCGAAGTTCAGCCCCAGGCTGCCAACGTTGCCGTTATGATCGCTGCGGGCCCAGTTACCCGTCAACCCCAGGCCGGAGGTGCCGGTATCCTGGCCGAAGCCGAGGTTGGTGTAATGCTTGCCGGCTTCACCCGACAGGCTGAGAGCGTTCGCCGCACCGGTCATAAACAGCATGCTTGCCGCGCAGGCGACCAAAGTCTTTTTCATCGTCTATCCCTCTTGCTACTTCATCCATTAAGAATGATATGAGTTAACCCGTAATAATACCGTCACGAGTCTATACCAAACCACAACCAGTCCTTAAGGGATAAAAGCGAAAAAATTCTTCTGTAATCAAACGAATGTAAAGTTTTGCAAGTAAAAGCGTCCTCCCGGGCGGCAATAGCAACGATAACCCAGACCTATTTGCCGAGTCCGTTCAATAGGTCTACAACTAGTAGTGGCATTGATTAGGGTCAGGGTGAGAACGCCCTGGCGGATTATGATGAAAGCTTGAGTCGCCCGAGTCTTCACTCAATTGCAATACGATAAGGAGCAAGTGATGAGCAAGAAAGGACTGACCACCGCAGCCGGGGCCCCGGTTGTCGATAATAATAACGTGATCACCGCAGGTAAACGCGGCCCGATGCTGCTGCAGGACGTGTGGTTCCTGGAAAAGCTGGCTCACTTCGACCGTGAAGTGATCCCCGAGCGCCGCATGCACGCCAAAGGATCCGGCGCCTACGGCACTTTTACCGTCACCCACGATATTACCCAGTACACCCGCGCAAAAATCTTCTCTGAAATCGGCAAGCAAACTGACATGTTTATCCGCTTCTCCACCGTAGCCGGTGAGCGCGGGGCCGCCGACGCCGAACGCGACATTCGCGGTTTTGCGATGAAGTTCTATACCGAGGAAGGCAATTGGGACCTGGTGGGTAACGACACCCCGGTGTTCTACCTGCGCGACCCGCTGAAATTCCCCGATCTTAACCACGTGGTCAAACGCGATCCGCGTACCAATCTGCGCAACCCGACTTATAAATGGGATTTCTTCTCGCTGTCGCCGGAAAGCCTGCACCAGTTGACCATAGACTTCAGCGACCGCGGCATTCCGAGATCCTACCGCCATATGCATGGCTTCGGCAGCCACACCTTCAGCTTTATCAATGCCAACAACGAGCGCTTCTGGGTTAAATTCCACTTCCGCTGCGAACAAGGCATTGAAAACCTGATGGATGACGAAGCGGAAGCGATCATCGCCAAAGACCGTGAAAGCTCACAGCGCGATTTGTATGAAGCTATCGAACGCGGTGATTACCCGCGCTGGAAACTGCAGATTCAGATCATGCCGGAGCACGAAGCCTCGCAGACGCCATACAACCCTTTCGATCTGACCAAGGTATGGCCGCACGGCGACTACCCGCTGATCGACGTTGGCTTCTTCGAGCTGCACCGCAACCCGGAAAACTACTTCGCGGAAGTGGAACAAGTGGCGTTGAACCCAGCCAACGTAGTGCCTGGGGTCAGCTTCTCACCGGATAAAATGCTGCAAGGCCGTCTGTTCTCTTACGGGGACGCACACCGCTACCGTCTGGGCGTTAACCATCATCAAATCCCGGTTAACGGTGCAAAATGCCCGTTCCACAACTACCACCGCGACGGTGCGATGCGCGTGGACGGCAACAGCGGTAACGGTGCCACCTACGAGCCAAACAGCTTTGGCCTGTTCCAGGAGCAACCGGACTTCAGAGAGCCACCGTTGAGCATTGAAGGTGCCGCCGACCACTGGAATCACCGTGAAGACGGGGATTACTTCAGCCAGCCGCGTGCGCTGTTCAACCTGTTGAGCGCCGAAGAACACCAGCGCATGTTCACCCGCATCGCCGGTGAACTGTCGCAGGTGCCGGAACAGATCCAGCGCCGTCAGGTCGATTTGTTCACCCAGGTACATCCGGACTATGGCGCCGGCGTAGCCAAAGCGCTGGGCCTGAAATAACCTCGCTTTATCAGCTTAGGCCGCCTGCGTGAAGTGGGCGGCCTTTTTTATCGACGCAATACCTGTTCAGCCACCCATTGCTGCAGCTGACGGCGGGATATTTTGATCCCCCCGTTATTCAACTCGGCAGGCATCGCCAACAATGCAACCGGCCGTTGGTAATTCACCAGACGATCCTGTGACCAGGCCAGTAGCTCTTCCAGCGAAAGCGGCGCCCCACTGTCGATAATCGCCACCGGTCGCTGGCCAAACTCGGCATCATCCACCGGCACCACCACCACCTGCAAGATCTGCGGATGAGTAGCCAGCACGCGTTCGATATCCTCCGGCTGAATGCCTTCCCCACCGCTGAAGAACAGGTTATCCAATCGACCTATGATCCGCAGTTCACCCTGTTCCATAGCGCCGCGATCGCGGGTATGAAACCAGCCTTGATCATCGGCAAGTGGCTGTAGCGCACCGTGCTGCCAGTATCCCTGCGCCAGACTCTGCGCACGGATCCACACCTCTTCATTCACCAGCTTAATTTCCCGACCGACCAGCGGCAGCCCAACGCCCGGCAACCCGTCGGCACGCTTGGCACATACCGTAGAAGCCAGTTCGGTCAGGCCGTAGCCGCACCAACAGCGAATGCCTGCCGCCTCCGCCTGCGCGGTCAGCTCTGGCGGGATCATCGCCCCCCCGAGCAGCACTTTTTTCAGCGTCAGCGCCGCCAACGGCTGCGCCAGCAAACGCCAAAGCTGTGTCGGCACCAGCGAGGCATGGGTACACCCAGCCAATGCGTCAGCCAGAGGATGCATATCACGCACCGTCAGCCCGGCTCCCGCCGCCAGCCAGCGCCAGACAATGCCCTGGCCGGAAACGTGAAACAGCGGCAACGACAGCAGCCAGCGGTCTTGAGGTTGGAAGTCCATCAGCCGCAGTACGCCTTCAGCGCTGGCCAGATGCGCGGCATAGCTGTGCGCAGCGGCCTTTGGTCTGCCGCTGGAGCCGGAGGTCAAGGTCAGCGTCGCCAACCGTTGCGCATCCCAGCGTGGCGGATTCAGCCAGCGAGATTCAGTAGAAGGAGGGGTTAAAGGGATGATCGTTGCCGGTAAGATCGGCAACCGATCCGGGCTGAAAGCAAAATCGATATCCAGGTCAGGCAACAGCGTCGCCAACTGGGTCGCGGGCAGCGCCGGATTCAACGGCAGCAAGCGCGCGCCGCACTGCAACAGCGCCAAATAAGCCAGCAGCAACGGGTAGCTGTTCTTGCCGCATAACGCCACGCCACTGCCAGGCTCGACGCCCTGATGCTGAAAATCTGCCGCCAGCTTATCCACCTGACGGCGCAACACCAGCCAGCTCACCGGCTGGTGCCCCACCATCACCGCCGTCGCCTGCGGCCGTCGCTGCGCCCAGTGCCGCCACGGCCAGTCGTTTAACGGCGCCATAAACACTCCAGCGCTTGCGGATCCAACAGCGGCAATGTGCTCTCCGGCCAGGGGCGCAGCAACTGCGCCTGCATCAGATCCAGCGTATCGAGCCCAGGAACGGTGTTCGGCGTCAGCCAGTGCGCGATGCGTGCCAGTTGCGTCAACCCCAGGCTCGATTCGATGCTGGAGCTGATCACCGCTGTTAACCCCGCTGCATGGGCCTGTTCCACCAGCGTACGGCAACGAGCCAGACTGCCGGTCAAGGTTGGCTTAATGACAATCGCCGCCACGCCCGGTTCGGCCTGTACCACAAAATCCGCCTCGCGCACGCTTTCGTCCCAGGCGATAGCAATGCCGGTCGCCAGCGCGAAATCCCGCGATTCATCACGGGTTTTGCAAGGCTCTTCAAGGAAAGCAATGCGTTCACGCAGCGCCGGTGCCACGTATTTAGCAAACCCGTCCGCCTTGGCGCGTGTCCAACTGCGGTTAGCATCCAGCCGCAGACGCAAATCGGGCAGGGCTTCCAGCAAGACGTTGACTATCATGCCGTCGCGCACCGCCTCATACAGCCCAACCTTCACCTTGGCAACTTTTTCTCCCGGCAGCGCGGTCAATACCGCGAACAGCTCGTCAGGATCGCCGGTACACAGCGGCGCTTTGCGGTAATCGGCCTGCAGCGGCAACCGCTGTTCCAATTCTGCCAACGCGCAGCTGGTGCCAAACGCCACCGAAGGCAACGGACTGTCTGGCGGCAACGACCCGCCTTGCCAGTCCTGTACCCAGCTCAGCGCAGCCTGCTCGGCCTGCGCCAGCGTTTCCTGGCTGAACTCCGGCAGCGGCGCTATCTCACCCCAGCCCTCCTGCCCGCCCTGCTGCAGATGGATCAGCAAACCATCGCGGGTTTTCAGCCGCTGGTTGCGCAGCACCACGCCAGCCTCCATCGGCAGGCTGTAACGGTAAACGGCGGCGTTACGGATCGGAGCATTCATTACGGATTACGCTTGAATTTGCTGAAGTCCGGCTGGCGTTTTTCGTTGAACGCGTTGCGCCCTTCCTGACCTTCGTCAGTCATGTAGAACAGCATGGTGGCGTTACCCGCCAGCTCCTGCAGACCGGCCTGACCGTCGCAGTCGGCATTCAGGGCCGCTTTCAGGCAGCGCAGCGCCATCGGGCTGTTTTGCAGCATTTCACGACACCAGCGTACGGTTTCTTTTTCCAGGCTCGCCAAGGGTACCACGGTGTTGACCAGGCCCATGTCCAGCGCGGCGGCAGCGTCATACTGACGGCACAGGAACCAGATCTCGCGCGCTTTCTTCTGGCCGACGATGCGCGCCATGTAAGAAGCGCCCCAACCGCCGTCGAACGACCCCACTTTAGGCCCGGTCTGGCCGAAGATGGCGTTATCCGCCGCGATGGTCAGGTCGCACATCATATGCAATACGTGACCGCCACCGATCGAATAGCCGGCAACCATCGCCACCACGGGTTTCGGGCAGGTGCGGATCTGGCGCTGGAAGTCGAGCACGTTCAGATGGTGCACGCCGCTTTCATCCTGATAACCGCCGTAGTCGCCGCGCACTTTCTGATCGCCGCCGGAGCAGAAGGCTTTGTCGCCGGCGCCGGTGAGGATAATAGTGCCGATGCCATCGTCGTAGCGGGCATTGGACAGCGCTTCGATCATCTCTTTCACCGTGTGCGGCCGGAAGGCATTACGCACCTGCGGACGGTTAATGGTGATTTTAGCGATGCCGTCGCTGGACTTGTGGTACAGGATATCTTCGAAATCACCGGAGCAATCCTGCCAGTCGATGGCGGCGTACAGCTGTTCTTCATTCGGATAGAGCATGTTCTGTTCCTTTAACCAGGGTTAACGAGAAAAGTGCGCAGTTCGGCGACGAAATCCTGCGGATTGGCCAGGTGCGAGTTATGCCCGGCCTGCGGCACGATGCGTAACGGCAACCCGGCGTCACGCGCCAACTGCTGAAATTTGTGATCGTCGGCGCCGCACAACACCACCAGCGGTATCGCCAGCCGTTGCAATTGCGGCACCAGACAGGGCTGTTTGCCCAGCGATGTGGCTTCCAGCATGTCCGCCACTGCCGCACCGGAATTGTCCTTGCGGGCACCGATCAGCGCATCGCGGTGCACCGCGCTGAGATTGGCGAAGACCGGCTGCTGGTACCAGTCCGCCAGCACCTGTTCAATAGGTTCGTGGCGGAAACGTTCGGCCCAGGCCGCATCGTGCGTCAGACGTTGAGCACGCAGGGCCGGATCGGCCAGTCCGGGATTTCCGCCTTCAATAATTACCCCTTGCAGGCCGGTAGTGTCGCCGCAGCAGGCGTGGTACATGGCTATGCGCCCACCCAATGAATAGCCCACCAGCCAATAGCGTTCGATGCCGTGCATCTGCAAGGTGCTGCTGATTTGCGTGCTGATATCGTCAAAGCTGCTGCAGGTCACCGCAACGGAATCGCCGTGGCCCGGCAGGTCGATCGCCAGCGACGGCCACTCCGGGCAGCGGGAAGCGATCACCCGCCATTCATTGTTGTTGCCCAACAGGCCATGCAGCCAGACTAACCAGGGGCGATCGGCTTCACCCTGTTGCAAGACTTTTGTCGCCAGCATTATTGCTCCGCCATCTGTTGCACCAGATGCTGCAACGTTTGTGCACCCTCGCTCGGCGGCACCTGCAGCTCAATCAGCGTGGCACCGCCGTGGCGCCACCCCTGTTCCACCGCCTGCAGCAACTGTCCCCAGTTTTCCGGGCAGGCGTAAGCGAGTTGGAACATCGCTGCGGCATGACTGAACTCCACGTCCTGCGGCATGCAGTAGAAGCGCTGCCGGTCTTCTTCCGGCGTTGGCAGTAATGAAAAAATCTGGCCGCCATTATTATTGACCACGATCAGCACCGTTGGCGCAGAGCATTGACGCAGCAGCGCCAGCGCGTTCAGGTCGTACAGGGCGGAAAGATCCCCCACTACCGCCAGCGTTGGTTTGGCGGTGGCCCGCTGCACGCCTGCAGCTGTAGAGATCAGGCCGTCGATGCCACTGGCACCGCGGTTGCTGAACACCGGGTAACCCGCCGGCAATCGAGTCAAGGCATCAATCAGGCGCACGATCAGGCTGTTGCCGAGGAACAGCTGACCGTTTTCCGGTAGCAGCTCCGGCAGGCGGTGCGCCAACTGCGCCTCGCCAAAGCGGTTGACCAGATGACCTGAGACCGCGTCCAGCGCGTTGTCCGCCAGCTGCGCCAGCTCATCTGCCCAAGGGGTGCGAGGCTGGGCTGGATGCAGATCAAGCCACTGCGCCACGCTGGAACGAATACGTCGCCCGCGATGGTGCGCCGGATCTAGCCGCCCCGGTAAATCGTCGATCAACCAATATTCCTGCGGCTGGCACTGTTCCTGCCACTGCAGCAGGCGTTTACCGGTCAGGCTGCTGCCGAACTGCACCACCAGTTGCGCCTCCGCCAGCCGCTTTTGCGCCTGCGGTTGCGCCAGCCATAAATCGGCGCAGGGCAGCGGTTGCCCGGTCTGAGACAAAACATCGCCAATCAGCGGCCAGCCGAGCATGTCGGCCCACTGCGCCAACTGCTCGCCCTCCTCCGCACTCATGCGGCCCGCCACCACCACGCCCCGCTTTTGCCGCCAGAAGAACCAGTCCGGCTGTTTGAGCACCTGGTGAGGATCCATTTCCCGCAGCCAGGGCTGGCTGCCTTGCCACCAGTCGCCAAGCGTCGCGGACCAATCCTCGTACTGCTGCTCATCACCGCCGTAGAGCGGTTCGGCAAAGGGGCAATTAATATGCAGGGCACCGTGGTGCAAGCGCGCTATGGCGCTGTCGACGGTGGAAACCAGCCAACTGGCGGGAATGTCGGTCGTCGGACGCGGCAAGTCGAGGCTCAAGGTTGGGTGGCTGGCATACAGGCTGTTTTGACGGATCGCCTGATTGGCACCACAATTGATCAGTTCAGGCGGACGATCGGCAGTGAGGAACACCAGCCGTTCGCCGGTCAGACCGGCTTCGATCAGGGAAGGATAAAGGTTGGCGGCCGCGGTGCCGGAAGTGACGATCACCGCCACCGGCTCTCGCGATGCCTTCGCCAGGCCAAGCGCCAAATGGCCCAGCCCACGTTCATCAAAATGGGTATGGCAGATAAAAGACTTGTTGGCCGACGCAGCCAGCGTCAAAGGCGTAGAGCGCGATCCCGGAGCGATACAAACATGCCGCACTCCATGGCGAGCCAGCGCTTCCAACAGCAACGCCGCCCACCGGCGATTAAAAACACTTGTCGACATAGTTCGCTCACAAGTCGGTTAACAGAATCTGCCTCTGGCACCCGCCGATCGGCGGCATGCCAAAAATGATGTTCTGCATTATATGAGTAGTTATCTTTACGACTTTTGCGCCAGCGCAAAAACGCCGTACATCCCGGTGACTTTATGGTAGACAATCAATTGATTTAGAACAAAAAATAAACATAAAAATCACACGCAGTTTACACTCACCGCGCCGTTCCCTCAATAAATCCGTAACCCAAGCAGGGAAATTCAGGGTAAAGCGTCTGGCTGCAGCAATGTCAGTAACCCGGCGGCCTTGTTTTCAATCTCCTGCCACTCTTCGGCGGCGTCGGAACCGGCCACGATACCGGCACCGGCGTACAGCCGTAACCGGTCACCGTCTAACTGCGCGCAGCGTAGCGATACGCAAAACTCGCTGCGGGAAGCGGACAAATAGCCGGCAGAACCGGCATACCAGCCGCGCGAGAAGGGTTCGTGCTGCAGGATAAACTCACGCGCTGCCTGACGCGGCAACCCGGCGACCGCCGCCGTGGGCTGTAACCGATGCAAGCAATCGGCATCGTCATCACGTTTCAGCCGGCCTTCAATACGGCGCCGCAGGTGCTGCACCTTACGCAAACGCACAACTTCCGGCGGCAGTACATCCACGGCATTAGCTCCCCCTTGCAGGCGCTGGCAGATGTCGTCCACCACCAGCAGGTTTTCACGCCGGTTCTTGCCATCCTGCAGCAACCATTGCGCCAGGGCCTGAGCCTGTTGATTCTCGGGGTGATTGGCCACGGTACCTGCCAGGGCTTCGGTCAGCAGATGATGCCCCTTGCGCAGATACAGCCTTTCCGGGCTGGAACCGAGAAAGGCGGAATCTGCATCAAATCGCAGCATATAGTGGTAACATCGGTGATTCACTCTGCGGCTGGCTTCCATCATCGCCGGCGCAAACAGCGGACCATCCAGCGTCAGTAGCGTACTGCGCGCCAACACCACCTTCTCCATCTGTTGCCGATCTATCGCCTTAAGCGCTTCGTGCAACATGGTTTCCCACCCGGCGCGTTCCGGTTGATGCTGCACCTTTCTCACTTCCGCCTTTAATGGCGTTATAGGCTGTGCAGCCACGCTATTTTCCAGCCAGCGCTTGGCGATGAGCGCATCCTCGTGCAGCGAGCTTTCAGAAAACAGATTAAGCGTTAATCGTGCTTCACCCTCGCGGCTGAGAATTTCCAGACGCGGCAAAAATAAATGCGCCGTACCGTCGAAAGCGTTCAGCCCCCACACACGCGCATCTTCATGCGCCCTGAGAAATGCCTGTGCTTGTTCCGATTGGGTAAACAGGCGCAATGCACCACAGACCACGGCCTCTTCATGCCCGTCGCGATGATGCCAGTAAAACTGAGGGAATGTCTGCTGTGCCGCCAACCATGCCAGCAAGGGAGTGGCCAAGGGTGCGGGAACGGGAAGTGAAAGCTGGCGAAAGCCGCTCTCAGCAGGAAAATGTTGCTCAAGCTGCCGGCGTAATCGCCCCAGCAATGCCGAAAGTTGTTCCACGGCCACCTCAATAACCAAACTTAATGTAGGGAATTATACGGCAAATCAAGGATCAACGACGGAAAAATAGCGTCGTGACGCTCACAGCAGGGCCCGCAAATTGTTTATAAAAATTAAACAATTAGCTCAAAAAGCGGCCAATAATGCATTGTCCGACTATACTGAGAAAGCATGTTCCTGCCTGCTGTGAACCCACGCCAGATCTTCCCGGCGTTAAAAACAGGATGTTCACGCTCTCCCAGCGGTTTCACCGGCTGTCCTTTGGGTCAGATGTAAGGAGCTTTTGTGTGAAAGAAATACTAATCAATTGGTTAAAAAAACAGCGTAAAATTTCTAAAATTAAATCTTTGCCGCTGCGGCGTCAAAAAGACGCCCCTGACAACAGCGGCAGCGCCATTAAGGCAGAGCTGTTTTCTGTCGATCAGATGGAGCGCTACGGGCAACGCCTGGCGCGTTCCCACAAGCTGGCGACGCGTAAAACGCCCTACTACCTGCTGAAACGGCTGGACGATAACGAACGCACCCTGGCGGAAAGCTGCCACCAGCTCAGCAACGGCAAGAAAGCCAGCATGACTCCCGCCGGCGAATGGCTGCTGGACAATTACTATCTGATTGAAGAACAAATCCGCGTCGTGCGCCACCACTTGCCGAAAACCTTCGGTCGCGGTCTGCCACAGCTGGCGCCGCCGCATAACTGCCCGCGGATCTATGACGTGGCTGCCGAAGCCATCGCGCACGGTGACGGCCACTGGGACGCCGAAAGCCTCACGCGGTATATCGCCGCCTACCAAAAAGAAGTCAATCTGACGCTCGGCGAACTCTGGGCGCTGCCCGGCATGCTGCGCCTGGCGCTGATCGAAAACCTGCGCCGCGTCAGCGTGGAAGTCGCGCAGGCCCAGCAGGAACGGAATCTGGCCGACAGCTGGGTGACGAAAATGCTGGAGTCGGCGGAAAACGATCCGGCCAACCTGATCGTGGTGATCGCCGATATGGCGCGATCCAATCCCCCACGCACCAGCGCCTTTGTCGCCGAGCTGGTCCGCCGCCTGCAGGGGCACGGTACCATGCTGGCGCTGCCGCTCACCTGGGTAGAGCAGCGGCTGGCGGAAGTCAGCCTGACCTCGGATGAATTGATCCACCGTTTTAACCAGCAGTTGGCCGTCAGCCAACTGTCGGTCAGCAACAGTATTTCCGGCCTGCGCCAGCTGAGCGAAATGGATTGGGCAGAATTTGTCGAAACCATGAGCCAGGTAGAACAGACCCTGCGTGAAGATCCGGCGGGGGTTTATCCCTTGATGCATTTCACAACCCGAGACAACTATCGCCACGTGATCGAAATGCTGGCACGCCACTGTCCGCACAATGAAGTCCAGGTCGCTCAACACGTGCTTAATATGGCGCGCGTGGCGGCTGAAGACCCATCCAGCGATCCTCGCCGCAACCACATCGGCTATTACCTGATTGACGATGGTCGCCCTGAGCTGGAACAGCAATTAGAGGTAAAACTCGGACGCATTACCCAACTGCGCCATGCGCTCAGTCAGGCACCGCTGCTTTCCTGGCTCGGCAGCCTGAGCCTGATCACCACCGCCATCTGCGCGGAACTGCTGCGGCACGCTTACAGCACCGGCATCAGTTGGGGACTGGTGCTGCTGTTCTTCCCAATGGCTATCGTGGTCAGCCAGTTTGTGCTCAATCTGCTCAGCGAGGTCACCACCCGCAGCCGCACGCCACAGTCTCTGCCAAGGCTCGATTTCTCCTGCGGTATTCCCGCTGAATTCCGCACTCTGGTGGCGATCCCGACGTTAATCGACAGCAAAAACGGCATCGATACACTGATCAATACGCTTGAGGTTTGTTATCTGGGCAACGCGATGAAGCATCTGCACTTTGCCCTGCTCACCGACTTCAACGATGCGCCCCAGCAACGGCATGCGGACGACGCCGCCTTGCTGGACTACGCCTGCCGGCAAATGGCAGCGTTGAACGCACGCTACCCTTGCGAGGGGCCCAGCCACTTTTTCCTGTTCCACCGCGACCGCGAATGGAACGAAAAACAGGGCGTTTGGATGGGGCTGGAGCGAAAACGCGGCAAACTGAATGCGCTGAATGACTGGCTGCGCAACCGAGGTAACGCCTTCTGCACGCAGATTGGCGATGGGCTGGAGGTGCTGAAAAACGTCAAATACGTCATTACGCTCGACAGCGATACCGTCCTGCCGCGCGAAAGCGCCCATCAGCTGATCGCCGCCATGGCGCACCCGCTCAATCAGCCTCAGTACGATGCACGCCAGCAACGGGTGGTGGAAGGCTATGCCATTTTGCAACCGCGCATGGCCGAAGAAATCCCCAGCTACGGCCAGGGCCGTTACGCCGCCCTGTGCAGCAGCACGCCGGGTAATGATCCCTATACGCTGATGGCTTCGGATATCTATCAGGACCTGTTTGGCGAAGGCTCGTTCATCGGCAAAGGCATTTACGACGTGGACGTGTTCTCCCACAGCCTGAAAGGCACCTGCCCGGCGAACCTGGTACTGAGCCACGACCTGCTGGAGGGCTGCTACGCCCGTTCCGGCCTGCTGAGCGACGTGCTGCTGTACGAGCAATATCCCAGCAACTATCTGGTGGACGTCGCGCGCCGCACGCGCTGGATCCGTGGTGACTGGCAATTGCTCAATTGGCTTCTGCCACGGGTGAAAACCGAGGACGGTACCCGCACCGCCAATCCGCTGAGCACCCTGTCGCGCTGGAAGCTATTCGATAACCTGCGCCGCAGCCTAGCTGCCCCCAGCCTGCTGCTGTTGCTGTTTTGCGGTTTTGTCTGGCTGCCAAACACCCGTTACTGGTTCGGGGTGTTCGCCCTTATTCTGCTGTTACCGACCCTGTTGGCGTTAGCACAGGATATCCTGCGTAAACCGCCGCGCAGATCTTTCCTGCAACATCTGCTGTTGGCGTTGAACGGTTCGCTGCATCGCCTGGCACAAATCGGACTGCGGTTGGCGACGCTGCCGCATGAAACGCTGTACAGCCTGAAAGCGATCGTCGTGACCCTGTGGCGACTGTTGATTAGCAAACGCAACCTGCAAGAGTGGACCAGCTACGATCAATCCAGGGCTCGCCAGCAGGTCACGCTGGAAAACTTCTACCGCGCGATGTGGATCAACCCGCTAGCGGGCGTCGCATTGCTGCTGTTTAGCTTCCTGCATAACCCAATGGCGCTGTTTATCACCTTGCCGTTCGCCACTCTGTGGATCCTGTCACCTTTCCTGCTGTATTACCTCAGTCGGGAACCGCAACGCAGCAAAACCGCAATCAATGATGAACAACGGCGCTTTCTGCGCCACACCAGCCGTCAAACCTGGGACTTCTTCAATACCTTCGTCAACCAGCAGGAAAACTGGCTGCCGCCGGATAACTACCAGGAAATACCGGAGCCGGTGGTGGCGCACCGTACCTCACCGACCAATATCGGGCTGTCGTTACTGGCTAACCTCACCGCCTATGACTTCGGCTATCTGACGCTCAGCGAAGCACTGCGGCGCATCGAGCTAACGCTCAATACCCTGGATCGCATGGAGCACTATCGCGGTCATCTGTACAACTGGTACGACACCCGCACCCTGGAGCCGCTGAACCCGCGTTATATCTCCAGCGTCGACAGCGGCAACCTGGCCGGCCACCTGCTGACGCTCAGCGCCGGCTTGCCGGCACTGGCCCACCAGCCGGCCATAGATCCGCTGCGGGTGCTGACCGGCCTCGGCGACAGCCTGCAACTGCTGGAGCAGCACTGGGGCGACGCCGCACCGAAAAATCTGTCGAAGCTGCGCAACCATTGGGAACAGGCCCATCACAGCCACCCGGCCGCCCTGCTGGCGGAACTGAACGCCATGCGCAACTACAGCAACGGGCTGCAGGAACCGGCGCTGAATCATGATGAGGAAACCAAACGCTGGGCCGGAGCCGTGCACCAGCAACTTAACGAACTCTGTGCCGAATGGACGCAGTGGTTCGGCTGGCTGAGTGACGGCATGCCCGAACTGGAGCAGGTGCCCAGCCTGCACTGGCTGGCTAACCCGCCAGGCCAGTTGACGCTGTCGCCAGAACAGCAAAATCAGCTGAGCGCGGCGGGTACCCTGGCGCAGGAACGTCTGACGCAGTTGCAAAGCCTGCAGCAGCGGCTGGAAAAAATGGCGCAAATGGACTTCAACTTCCTGTATGACGAATCGACCCATTTGCTGAGCGTTGGCTTTAACTGCGATCAAAACAAGATGGACAGCAGTAAATACGATCTGCTGGCCTCCGAGATCCGTTTGACCAACTACGTCGCCATCGCCACCAACCAGGTGCCGCAGCGCAGTTGGTTTGCACTTGGCCGCCTGTTCACCGTGATCGACCACGAACCCGCGCTGATGTCGTGGAGTGGTTCGATGTTTGAGTACCTGATGCCGCAGCTGGTGATGCCCGCCTACCCTGACTCCTTGCTGGTGCAGATGTGCCATGCGGCGGTGGCGCGGCAAATTGCCTGGGGTAAGGAACGCGGCGTTCCCTGGGGCATTTCCGAATCCGGCTACTTCGGTTTCGACGCTGACCAAAACTATCAGTATCACGCCTTTGGCGTTCCGGGGCTGGGCCTGCGACGCGGGCTGGGTGACGATATGGTGGTCGCGCCTTACGCCACGGTGATGGCGCTGATTGTCGAACCAGACGCCGCCTGCAATAACCTGATTACGTTGGAGAAAAATGGGGCCAAAGGCCGCTACGGCTTCTACGAAGCGCTGGATTACACCACCGCTCGCCTCAGCCGGGGTCAACTGTATGTGATCATCCGTTCCTATATGGCGCACCACCAGGGCATGAGCTTCCTTGCCCTGTCGCATTTGTTGCTGGATGCGCCGATGGTGGCACGCTTCGCTGAGTATCCGGCGTTCCAGTCGACGCGTTTGCTGCTGCAGGAACGGGTGCCGGATGCGGTCGAGCTGTACAGCACCCGCCGCCATTTCGAAACCCACGAGGGGACCATCACCCCGGCCAGCTTCGCCGCACGCGAATTCAACCGGGTGGACTCCCCGATCCCCGAAGTGCAGTTGCTGTCCAACGCCAACTATCACCTGATGCTCACTCAGGCCGGCGGCAGCTATAGCCGCTGGCAGAACCTGGCCCTGACCCGCTGGCGCGAAGACGCCACCTGCGATAACTGGGGCGCTTTCTGTTACCTGCGCGACCCGCAAACCGGTGAGGTCTGGAGCAATACCTGGCAACCGATTGGCGGCGCCGCCAAGGGGTACAGCGCCGTGTTCAACGACGCCGGGGCCGAGTTCCAGCGTCAGCAGGGGTCGCTGTCAGTGAAAACGCAGGTGGTGGTATCGCCGGAAGATGATATTGAGCTGCGCCGCGTGACGCTGGTCAACCGCAGCAAGCAACCGCGTACCATCGAAATCACCAGCTATGCAGAAGTGGTGCTGGCACCGGCCGGCAATGATCTGGCCCACCCAGCGTTCAGCAACCTGTTCGTGCAAACCGAACTGTTGCCGGATCAGGACGCCATTTTGTGCCACCGCCGCCCGCGCGAGCCGAAAGAAAAATGCCCGTGGTTACTGCACATGATGACGGTGCAAGGCCGCACCAGCCAGACGTCGTTCGAAACCGACCGCGCCAAATTTATCGGCCGCGGCCGCACCCCGGCCAATCCGCAGGAGCTGTATCAAAATACCCCATTGAGCAACAGCGCCGGGCCGGTCATTGATCCGATCATCGCTATCCGTCAGCGCGTGGTCCTGGAGCCGAACGTACCGCTGACGCTGGATATCTTCTATGGCGTCAGTGAAGACCGCGCCAGCGGCCTGGCCATGCTGGAAAAATACCGCGATCGCCATTTGGCAGACCGCGTGTTTGAACTGGCATGGTCGCACAGCCAGGTGGTACTGCGTCAGTTAAATGCCAATGAGGATGACGCCAACCTGTTCAATCGTCTGGCCAGCGCGGTGGTCTTCCCGGCGCAGGAAATGCGCGCCGCCAGCAGCGAAATCATTAACAACCGCCGTGGTCAGTCAGGGCTGTGGGGGTATTCAATCTCCGGCGATCTGCCGATTGTGCTGCTGACCGTAACCGACGGCGAAAACATCGAGCTGGTTCGGCAACTGATCCAGGCACACAACTACTGGCGCCTGAAAGGGTTGCAGGTGGATCTGGTGATCCTCAATGAGGACATCGGCGGCTACCGTCAGGATCTGCAGAACCAGATCATGGGCCTGATTGCCGCCGGCATGGAGTCGACCCAAACCGATAAGCCGGGCGGCATCTTCGTACGCACCAGCGAACATATGTCACCGGAAGATCATCGTCTGCTGCTCAGCGTCGCGCGTATTTATCTCGACGATCGGCGCGGCGGTTTAACGGAGCAGCTCAACCAGCGACTGCAGTTGCCGCAGATCCTGCAGCAGCCGCTGTCGCCGGTGACCGCCTCGTCGAAACTGGCAACGGTGGATAATTTGCCGCGCAACCTGCATTCGCCGCAGTTGCCTGACATTGCCGCACTGCAGTTCTATAACGGTCTCGGCGGCTTCTCGGAGAATGGCCGCGAATACGTGATTGCGATGAACGAAAGCAAGATCACCCCTGCGCCCTGGTCGAACGTAATGGCCAACCCCATGTTCGGCTCGGTGGTTTCGGAGAGCGGCCAGGCCTACACCTGGTACGAAAACGCCCACGAATACCGTCTGACCCCTTGGGACAACGATCCCATCTGTGACCGCAGCGGCGAAGCTTTCTATCTGCGCGACGAAGAGAGCGGCCATTTCTGGTCGCCGACACCGCTGCCCGCACGGGGCCGCGGCCATTACCTGACCCGTCACGGTTTCGGCTACAGCGTTTTCGATCACCGCGAAAGCGGTATCGACAGCCAGTTCACCCTGCTGGTGGCTAAAGATGCACCGGTAAAACTGTTCCTGCTGACGCTGACCAACACCTCAGGACGCACCCGCAAGCTCTCGGCTACCGGTTATGTGGAGTTTATCCTCGGCGATTTGCGGCAAAAGTCGGCCATGCATATCGTCACCCAGGCGGCTACGTCTGAAAACGGCTGCGGTATCCTGGCAACCAACCACTACGGGGGTAACGGATCGGATCGCACCGCGTTCTTCGGCGTATCGGGGGCGCATTGTTCGCTCACCGGCGATCGGCGTGAATTTATCGGTCGTAACGGTTCGCTGGCCAATCCTGCGGTGCTAAAACTGCGACGCCTGTCTGACAAAGTTGGCGCCGGTATGGATCCGTGCGGTGCGGTGCAGTCGGCCATCAGCCTGATCGACGGCGATCAGCGCAGCTTTGTGTTCGCCCTAGGGTTAGGGCAAAACGCCGAAGAAGCCGAAGCCCTGCTGCACAAATACCTCCAAGAAGACAACCTGCAGGATGAGCTGCAACAGGTGGCTGCGCACTGGGACGCTATTCTCAACAAAGTGCAAATAGGTACGCCGCAACCGGCCGTTGATTTGCTGGCCAACGGCTGGCTGCTGTACCAGACCCTGGCCTGCCGTATTCAGGCGCGCAGCGGTTACTACCAATCCGGCGGTGCCTTTGGCTTCCGCGATCAGCTGCAGGATACCCTGGCGCTGACTCACGCCGCCCCGGAACGGCTGCGGGAACAGATCCTGCTGTGCGCTTCGCGCCAGTTTGTCGAAGGCGACGTGCAGCACTGGTGGCATCCGCCGCAGGGCAATGGCGTGCGCACCCGCTGTTCGGATGACTATTTGTGGTTGCCGCTGGCCATTTGCCACTATCTGGACGCCACCGACGATCGGAGCATCCTGGATGAACAGGTGGGCTATCTGGAGGCGCGCAAGCTGGCCCCCGGCGAGGAGTCTTCCTATGAACAACCGGCGCAAAGCGCCACGCAAGAAACCTTGTACCAGCACGGCGTCCGGGCGTTAAAACACGGATTGAACTTCGGCGAACACGGCCTGCCGCTGATGGGGGCCGGTGACTGGAACGACGGCATGAACATGGTGGGTCTGGAGGGCCGTGGCGAGAGCGTCTGGCTTGGCTTCTTCCTGTTCCATATCCTGCAGCGTTACGGCAAGCTGGCAACCGCGCGTCATGACGACGAACTGGCAACGCTGTGCCGCCAGCAGGCCGATATGCTGCGCAATAATCTGCGTGACCATGCCTGGGACGGCGAATGGTACCGCCGGGGCTATTTCGACAGCGGGGAACCGCTGGGCTCTCATCAGTCGGCGGAGTGCCGTATCGACGCCATCGCCCAAAGTTGGTCAGTGCTGTCCGGTGCCGGTGATGAGCCGCGCAGCCTGCAGGCGATGCAGTCGTTGGATAAACACCTGGTCGACACCCAGGCCGGCTTGATCAAGCTGCTGACGCCGCCTTTCGACGGCAACGGCCCCAACCCGGGCTATATCCGCGGCTACCTGCCCGGTGTGCGGGAAAATGGCGGGCAATATACCCATGGCGCGGTGTGGGCAGTGATGGCCTTCGCCGAAATGGGCAATATCGAACGCGCCTGGGAACTGATGGCGCTGATCAACCCGATCAACCACAGCCTGGACAGCACCGCCGCCGAACGCTACAAGGTCGAACCTTATGTGGTTACCGCCGATATTTACGCGGTGGCGCCGCACGTCGGTCGCGGCGGCTGGAGCTGGTATACCGGCTCTGCCGGTTGGATGTATCGGCTGATCCTCGAGTCACTGCTGGGTCTGAAACGCCATGGCGATCGGCTGAGCGTCAACACCCGCCTGCCGGCGGATTGGCCACAGGTGACGCTTAACTACCGGGAGGGTAGCAGCGAATATCGGTTGGTTGTTCGTCAGGGGCAAGGCGCGGCACAGGTTAGCGTCGACGGTGAAAAACAGTCGGAGGCCGTGATAGCGCTGATAGACGATGGCAAAATCCATCAGGTGGAAGTGACATTAGGGCAGTAAATATCGGGGCGCGGCGGATGCCGCGCCCAACGTCTACAGGCCGTTATTTACGCGCCAGCAACAAGCCCATCACCAGGCCAACCGTTGCGCCAATCCCTACGCTGCACCAGGGATTTTCACGCACGTAACCGTCGGTACGGCAAACGGCGTCCTTGGCGCGCGCATAGTAGGACTCGGTGGTGTCAGCCAACCGCGATTTGACCTCACTCAATGCCTCTTCGGCATGAGTTTTGATATCGATATAGGCCTGATCGGCGCGATCGCCGGAGTACTTCAACACTTCTTCCAGCGTGTCGCTCAGCATTCTCAAATCGTCATCGAGCGTGGTTTGATCCGCATCCGTATTTCTCGCCATGTTAAGTTCTCCGTGTTTAAAAAATGAAACGGCCCTTAACTATAGACAAGGATCGCCGATCCCCGCCATCAGACTGACGGCTAAAATCAGAATACCAACTGGACTTTGGCAGCACGGCTCTTGTCACCGGCAAACGTCAGCGCCTCAGCCAGTTGACGATTGTCAAACTCGGCGGACAGCAGCGGCAGCGGATTGACTGTTCCCTCGGCCAGCCACGCCACCGCCAGGGCAAACTCTTCAACAAATCGGAAGGATCCCAGCAGATTCAACTCTTTGGCGATCAACAACATCAGCGGGAAATCCGGGAAGCTGCTTCCCATACCGACTTGCACCACCGTCCCCTTGGCGCGGGTGATCTCCAGACAGCGCTGCAACGACAAAGGGTGCCCGGAGACTTCAAAAGCGATATCAAAATACCCTTTTTCCTGCTGATAGAAGCTGAAATCGTCATTGCCGGCGTGCAGACAGCGGGATGCCCCCATCTCTCCAGCGATATCCAGGCAACGCGGGCTGAGATCGGTGCAGACAATCTCTTCGGCACCCAACGCCTTCAGCGCCGCCACCAGCAGGCAGCCTATCGGGCCGACGCCGGACACAAACACCTTTTTCCCTTTGACTTCACCGGGCTGCCTGGCGGCATGTATCGCCACCGCCAACGGCTCGGCAAAAACCATCACCTTCTCGTCGCAATCGGCGTCGAACGCAATGCACTGCGCGCTATCAACCACCTTGTACTGGGTAAAAGCGCCGTCAACATGTGGAAAATACATCGCGCTGCCGAAAAATCGCATCTGGATACACTGGTTTTGCTGCTCTGCCAGACAATACTTGCACTGCCCACAGGGCTTGCTGGGGTTTAACGCCACTTTCTGGCCAACGGGCAGCCGAGCCGTGTCGCTGGCGACCACTTCACCGATCACCTCATGGCCCAGCACCATCGGCTGACGCACCTGAAAACTGCCGACCTTGCCTTCCTGATAATAATGCAGGTCTGAGCCGCAGATGCCGCCGCGGGTGATTTTCACCAGCGTGCCGCTGCCCTGGTAATCGACCTCCTGCTCCACTACCGCCACGTCATATTTGCCGTTGACCACGCAGGATTGGGTTTGAATTTTCATCATCATGTTCTCATCAGCAGGCGGTTATACCGCAGCGGACATCCCGCCATCGACAAACAGCAGGTGGCCATTGACAAAATCCGAGGCTTTGGACGACAGGAACACCGCCGCACCAATCAGCTCCTGTGGATCGCCCCAACGGGCAGCCGGCGTACGCTTGGTCAGCCAGGCGGTAAACTCTGGGTTGTCCGCCAGCGCCTGAGTCATTTCGGTTTTGAAGTAGCCCGGAGCAATACCATTGACCTGAATGTTGTAGCGCGCCAGCTCAACGCACATGCCGCGCGTCAGCATTTTCACCGCCCCTTTGGAGGCGGCATAGGGCGTGATGGTATCGCGGCCCAGTTCGCTCTGCATCGAGCCGATATTGATGATTTTACCGCTTTGGCGCTGCACCATATGGCGGGCTACCGCTTGCGACACCATAAATACCGCCTTCTGGTTGACGGCGATAATGTCGTCCCAGTCTTTTTCCGGAAATTCGGTAAACGGGTGGCGTCGTTGTATGCCGGCGTTGTTGATCAGCACATCGATCCCGCCGCTTTGTGCCTCAACTTTCTCAATGGCGGCATGAATGGCCTGGGAGTTAGTGACATCAAAGGCCGCAGCATCGGCACGGAAGCCCTCACGGCGCAGTGCTTCAACGGCTCGCTGGGCGTTTTCCTCGGTGGTCGCATTGACCAATATGTGAGCGCCGTACTCCGCCAGCCCGCGCGCCAGCAGAAAACCAATGCCCCGAGAAGCGCCGGTAATCAGTACTTTTTTATTATCCAGTGAAAATAAGTTGTTCATAGCATTCCCCGGCAGTGTTATTCCGATAAGACAGGCGCCTATCTCAGCGGATCGCCGCCGGCAAAAACGTGATACCGATCACTTAAAACAGTGTTACTAAAACCTGTTACCTTTAACGTGAAGCCACGCAAGCGCACAGGAAGGAAAATGCATACATTTCATTGAAAAATAAGATTTTTATACTTTATAACGTCGATTGTTATCGCCAAATCGATTTGTTAACATGGCGTTATTCGCGATTTCGCCGCCCCACCCCGTTAAGGCCTCAGAATGAAGAACCAACGCGTCACGCTGCAAGATATTGCGCTGCTCGCCGGCGTGACCAAAATGACCGTCAGCCGCTATCTGCGTACGCCGGAAAAGGTGGCGGCCGAAACCGCCGAGAAAATTGCCCAGGTGATGAAGGAAGTAAACTTTACCGACAGCGATGAGGCGCGTTCGACGCAAAAGCCGCGCATTGGCGTCTTGATCCCCTCCTTCAACAACCAAATTTTCGCCGATCTGCTGGCCGGTATCGAATCCATCACTCTGGAACAGGGCTATCAAACGCTGGTGGTGAACTATGACTACAGTCGGCAGCGCGAAGAAGAACATATCGTCCAACTGCTGGCTTACCCGATCGCCGGGCTGATCCTGACGGATTCGGAACATACTCTGCGGGCAGAAAAATACCTGACGGCGGCCAAAATCCCGGTGGCGCAGGTGATGGATCTGGAAGGCCCGGAAGGAAGGATCGCCGTGGGGTTCGATAACTTCCAGGCGGGTTACGACATGACCGAAGCGCTGCTCGCCAGCGGTAAACGTCAGGTGGTTTATTTTGGCGCCATGTCCGATGCACGCGACACCAAACGTTTCCAGGGCTATTGCCGGGCAATGGAAAAACAGGGCCTGACACCGCGCCAAATCACACCGCACCGTGTTTCGTCGGTGACGGTCGGCTCCGACATGTTGGCCATGGCACGGCAGCTCTACCCGGATTTGGACGCTATCTTATGCACCAATGACGATCTGGCGGTTGGGGTGTTACAGGAGTGTCTGCGGCTGGGGCTGCGGGTTCCGCAGGACATCGCGCTGTCGGGCTTCCACGGTCTGGATATCGGCAAAGCCACCACGCCGGGCATCGCCAGCGTGATCACACCCAGGTTTGATATCGGCAAGGTCGCCACTGAGATCTTGCTGAAACGCATTAAAGGGGTGCCGTGCATTGAGCGCGTTGATCTGCACTACCGCATCTCACTCGGCGGCACCATTTAATTCAACGGTTAACATGTTCGGTAACAGCGGCCGCCGGTTTCGGTTTTTCGCTGCGCGCCGCCAGCCACAGGCCGCTGTTTTTCATCGCGTAGCCGAACACCAGCCCCACCAACAGGGAAAGGGTCACCAGAGACCAATTGCCGCCGCCGGCAAAGGTAGCGCAAGCGCCGATAAAGGTGCCGGGCACAAAACCCAACCACTGCTGTTTTGCCTGAATGCACATCAGGAAAGCCACCGCGCCGGTCAGCAGATAACCGAGCAGGCTCCAGCCGGGTGCCAGCTCACTGCCGTGAATGATCGCCATCGCCCAAAATACCCCGCTGCAGCAGGTCAGCGTGCTGATCAACAACCCTTTCAGGCCCCCCTGCGGGCAAGCAAAATAGGCCGTACAGCCCAGAAAACCGGCCCAACTGATCAGCCCCAGGCTAACAGCTACCCATCCCCACACGCCGGAGAGGATCCCGGTAGTCACAGCAATGGCAAAAATAACGTTCATAAACTGACCCGCAGCAAAGAAAGCGCGCAGTTTACGCGAAAATCGGCAAATTCACGTGATGGAAATCACAAAAATTTTGTAATGAGAAATACTGAAATTGCAGAATTGAGGAATTTGTCACAAAAAAAACCAGCGTGGCAAGCACGCTGGAAATGACACACAACAACACCAGGGAAATCGTTCGCCACCTTGCGTGGCTAAAATCTTTGTTCACCTACCCTGCGAATTTCACCTTGCCCACGGGCAACATGAAACTCGGCGGGTATCAGCGCGGGAAGCCCGCGCGGGTCACCATGAAGCTCAAGGATAAGCACACCACGGCACTGACCAGAAATAACAGATTGACCGCCAGATGCAGGCTGGCATGGTCGATAACCGCCCCCAACAGGATCGGAACCCAGTTGGCGATATAGGCGATTACGTAAAACAGTGAAATCAGTCTCGCATGGCTGGCCTTCGGTGAAATCAGGTTCACCAACGTGGCACTGCCGACAAAAATGGCCCCGTAGGCGTAACCGGCAATCACCATACCGGCACTGGCCAAAGCCAGCGAGTGGATCTGAATCGCTTCGGCGAACACCACCACCGACAGCGCCTGCGCCAGACAGCCAAACATCAGCGAATGGCGCGCATTAACCCGACGGCTCAGGATCTGGCTAATACCGGCAATCACCAGATACACCGCAATCACGTAGCCGTAGATGCCCCGGCTGTGCATGCCCAACAGCTTTTCTGACACGCTTGGCCCAATCGCCAGAATACTGGCCGCCACCGCCCAGCAGATAAACAGCGCACCGGCACACAGGAAGAACTTGCCTCCTGTAGCGCGCAGGCCATCCGCCAACGAACTTTTTTCCGGCGCAGCCTCGGCTACGGGCGTCCCGCCTGGCGGTACCGTAACGGCTTCAACCGGCCATTTCAGCATCACGCCCAGTGCGGCAACGGCCGCCACTGCCATGATGATAATGAACGGCAGCGAGGTAGTGTGGAACCCGGTTTGCAGCGCCACGCCGCTGAAAATCGGCCCTAAAGCCAGACCGGTGGTGAATGACAGCGTGGCAATCAGCGCCGCATTTTTACCGCCGTCTTTCGGCCCAAAACGCACCAGCGCAATGTTAGCCGCGCCGGTTAAGGCACCGGTGCCGACCCCGGCCAGCAGACGCGCCATAAACATCATCAGAAACGAATCGGCCATCGAAAACAGCAAGGCCCCAGCCAACACCACCAGCAGCGCCGGTACAATCATGCTGCGCAGGTCTTTGACCTTGCCGGCCATGTTGCCCACGCCGAACAGGGAAATCAGGACGCCGGCGGCATAGGCACCATAAATGACCGTCAGGCTGACCGAGCTTAGCGCCAACTCATGTTGATAAAGCGGATAAAGCGGCGTCGGCGCACTGCTGTTCAGCAATGCGGACATTAATGCCAAAGCTAAAAACAGCAGGATGGCAAAATGCGACGCGCCCGAATTCGCTTTAGCGGCTTCATCAACAGCCACACCTTCAGACATTTTTCTCTCCCGAAACAATCTGGATAAACACCTAACCCTGAAAACCAAACTCCTCAGGAAACGCGTTTATCATACCTTTCGGGTATAACGGTCAAAATAGCCAAGAATGCATCATAGTGATTCATTAATGCATTTGCGCTGACGCCCGCCAGCGCTTAATGCCGAGCAATTTACACCGCCGCCGCCTTCGAGGCTTTTGCCGGAGCGCGTTTCACTATCGCCAATGCACCGGAGAGAATAATCAGCGCCATGCCGCCCGCGGCAATGTAGGACAGCTTCTCGCCAAACAACAGATAGCCGAGCAGCGTGGAGAAAATGATGGTGCTGTAGGAAAGAATGCTGACAATCACCGCATTGCCGCTGCCGTAGGCGCGAGTCATGGTGATTTGCCCCAGGCTGCCGAACACGCCGATGGCACAAACGCACAGCATCATGGCGCCGTCCAGTGCGGTAAACCCCACCGCCGTGGTCATCACAGCGCCCACCAGGGTGCCCACCAGCGAGAAGTAAAACACCACTCGCAGTTCCGGTTCGCCGCTGCGCACCAGCTTACCGACGTTAAAATAGGCCAGCGCGGTCAGCAGACCGGAAAGCAGGCCAATCAGGGTCGCGGCATACTCGCCGTTCGGCGTATCGGGCCGCAGCAGCACCAGAATGCCGATAAAACCGAGCAGTACCGAGAACAGCAGCTTGCCGGTCAACTGGCCTTTGGAGGTGACAAAGGCAATCGCCGACTGAAAAATAGGATTGGTGTAGCCCAACGTGGTGGCCGTGGCGATCGGCAGATGGATCAGTGAGTAGAAACCGCAATACATTGCCGCATTGCCAATGGCGGCGCGTTTCATGTGCAACCCCAGGTGTCGGGTGCGGAAACCGAGATTTTTCACATGGATCAGCGCGGCAACGATCAGGACGTTAATGACAGAGCGGTAAAAAATGATGTCGAAAAAACCGACCTTGGCCGAAGCCAGTTTGATGCTGGCCCCCATCAACGCAAAGAACCCGCTGGCGACGACCATCCACAAAGCAACCATGATTTCCTCGGTATATCACCCCAACGGGCGACAAAATAAAACGGGGCGAATGAATTCGCCCCCTCAGGTTATTGACAAAGGGGGGATAAAAGCGTGGTTTTTCCCCCTTTGTGTTATCAGGCGAAAATCAATAAATTGATTTTCCTGATTTATTTTCAAAACCTTTAGCGCCTGCCGCCAAACATTATATGTTTGTCAGCAGTCTTACGGGGCGAATGAATTCGCCCCGTACGGCCAATGCAGTCAACAACGCCGCAGCTAAAAAAACGGCGGGGATATTATTCGGCAGCTTTCACCGTCAGCGGTTTGTTATCAGCGCAGGCGAAGAATACCAGCATCTCCGCGCCTTTATCACCGGAAACCCCCTGGTGAACGATATCTACCGTGTCGGTAAAGGAATCGCCCTGCTTAAAGGTGTGTTTCACGCCGGTTTTCTTGACCGTCAGCGAAACGCTGCCCCCGGTCATATACACCGCGCTGATGCACGGATGAGTATGCCAGGCGAGCACCTTGTTCGGCTCTACGGTCACCTTCAACATGGTGATCTGCGGAGCACCGGCCGGGTAATGCTGGTACGGCGTCCCTTCCCACGAGGTCTCGGTTTTCAGCAGGGTTTCTTTGCTGATGCCTTCGCCGTGATCCTCTGCGGCCTGCGCATAGCCCTGAAATGCCATCATTAATGCCAGAAGTGTCAGTTTGTACATTGTTATCGCTCCATGACTACGGTAAACAAAATAGAATGGCGTGATACAAAGGGCAATCATGACGGCTCCCGCTGGGATTGGGCTACGCCTTACCCCCTTTGATACGCTGCTCGTATTCTACGATGCTCTCGGCATAGTATCGATTAGGTGCCACATGATTTCCTACCAACACTTCTATCAGGAAAGGCCCCTGGTGCTCAGCCGCGGCGGTCAGCGCCTCGTCCAGTTCCTCCAGCGTCGCCGCTTTGGCGGAGGCAACCCCCAGGCTGTTGGCGAAGGCCTTCCAGTCATGATTCGGCAACGCGGTGTAGTCCGCAGATACCCCACGGTTTTGCAAGGTGTCGATGTGCATCGCTCCGTGAGCGCAGTTGTTCATTACCACAAAGGTCATTTTGACCTGATAACGGGCAGCCGTCTGGATCTCGATGCCGTGCATCAGCATGCAGCCGTCGCCGGTGACCACTACGCAGTCGCGGTGCGGCGCTGCCAGTTTGATACCGATGCCGGCGCAAATCGCCCAGCCCATCGGCGCCAGGGAGCTTGAGGTATGGTAATCGCCGCGCCCGCTGGCCTGCCAGTGATGCGCCATAAAGATACGGTGTGCGCCGGAATCGACCACCACGTTGGTGTCGTGATTCATGCGGCTGCGGATGCGCTTGATGGCATCGCCGGGGTACATGTTGGCCTCGCCCTCGGCAAGACGCACCTGCAAATCGGGCCGCTGCTGCTCCAGCGGCAGTTGACTCACCTGCTCCAGCCAGCCGTTACGCAAGCGTTTAATGCTGTCCAGGTGCGCGTCATCGTCGCCGATCGCATCCAGCAGGTGCTGCAACGAGCCGGTCAGGCTGGAGAAAATCTGCATATCCGGTTGATAATGCGAGCTGACCTTATCGAAATCCTCATCAATCACCACCAGCGTTTTGGTGCCGTGCAGCCGCGGATTCCAGTTCAGGCTATCGCGCTGGCTCAGGTCACAACCCAGCACCAGCAACACATCCACTTCATCGCCATTGATGGTTTCCACCGCCCGGGTATGGCCGGCAAAACCGTACAGCCCCAGCGCCAGCTCGTGCCCCTCGGGAAACGCGCCCTTGCCGGACAGCGTAGTGGCAACCGGCAAACGGTATTTCTCCGCCAGGCGCAACAGCAGGGCCGCATCCAACGGATTATTCATGCGGTTACCCACCAGGCAGGCAACGTTCAGCCCACGCAGCAGATAGTCATCCAGCAACTGATCCAATGCCTGTGGGTCGATTGCGGCCTCTCGGCATTGAGGCGTGCGAGGCGGGCTGACTTCATGATGACCGGCCACCTCTTTCTTTTGCATATCGACCGGCACGCTGAGATAGGTGCGACCTTTTCGCTGGGTGTTAAGGCAGGACAAACTGCGCCGCAGCTCGTGCTGCAACGTGAGATTATTTTTCACTTCTATCGCGGCGGAAAGCAGCGGTTTGACGATAGTCAGCTCATCGATGCCACTATTGCTGCCGTCCTGGAAGGCACCCTGCGCCTCATGATAAGTGGCAATGCCGCCGGCCAGATACAACACCGGGATTTTGTCGGCCTGTGCCGCCGCCATCGCTGGCAGAAAATTCATCGTGCCGGGGCCGGAGATGCCCAGACAAACGCCAAACTTGCGGCTGGCGCGAGCATAGCCGTCCGCCATAAAGCCGCAGGCGGTTTCATGGGCGCCGACGATCCCGGCAATGCCTGAATGTTCAATGGATTTTATCAGTGGGTACACCAGCTTGCCGGGTACCAGGAATATGTGCTGAATGCCGCGTGCTTCAAGACTCTGGATAATTGCATCCGCGTTGCTTTGCGTTGCCGCTTTCGCACCGGGGGTTGCAATAACTCTGACACCGTCCGCAGTTGCCAGTGCTACCGGGGTGTATAACTTCTCTGCGTGAGACTCCATTTTCAATGTCCAGTCGTGGTGGGCCAACCTAGATTCAGAGTCGATCCCACCAGGCGATTAGCCCACAGAGACAGGCTCTCATGCGCGTCTGCTTACGCGTTCAGGGTAACATTGGCACAAAATGTGCGCCAGATCACAGCATAAACGTTGATAAGCATAAAGATTGTCGGGTAAAAATAAAGATGCAAAACTGCTTCACGTTGATGCATTTATTCATATCCTGAAACATAATTAATAATTATGATACGTGAGCCTCATTGGCAGCCAAACCAGAGCCGGTACGGTTGCGCAATAATGAACACCGACAAGACCGATAAGCCTGCACAAAGGAAATGGCATGATGAATTGGGATGATGCACGCTTCTTCCTGGCAGTGGCGCGCTGCGGCACTTTACGAAAAGCCGCCAATGAACTACACGTTGACCAGGCTACCGTCGGGCGGCGTATTACCGCTTTTGAAGAAAGCCTGGGTTCCAAGCTGTTTATCCGCACGCCAAAATCCTTCTCCCTCAGCCCCTTGGGTGAGGAAATGCTGGCGGACGTGATGAACATGGAGAACTCGGTGCAGGCGATTGGCCGCAAAGCCACCAGCGGCGACGACAGCCTGTGCGGCAACGTACGCATCGCGACCACCGATACCATGGCCGAGGCTTTCGTCATCCCTGCGCTGAAGGCGCTGCGAGAGCAACACCCGCTAATTACCGTCACTATGCTGACGGCGGTCAATATCTCTGATATTTCCTACCGCGGTGCGGATCTGGCGATCCGTGGCGCGCGGCCCGAATCCGATGAGCTGATTATCAAACGCATGGCTACCATCGAAATGGGGCTGTATGCAACGCAGGACTATCTCGACAAACACGGCCTGCCCACCAAGGGCGACCACCTGCGTGGTCACGACCTGCTGATGTTCCCGCGAGAACTGGTGCCCCGCCACTGGAACAACTTCTGCGGCGAAACGCTGATCGACCCTAACGTGGTGCTGCAGTGTAATTCGCAGTTGCTGCTGCGCTCGGCAACGCGCAATGGTTTGGGGATTGGCCTGCTGTCCTCGTTCCTGGCGGATAAGGACCCGGACCTGGTGCGAATTTTCCCGGAAAATAAAGACTGGGTAGATATCTGGCTGGTGCTGCATCCTGACCTGCAACGTGCCGCCAGGGTGCGTGCCGTAGTCCAGGCACTGGAAACCTCATTTAAAAACAACCCCGGCTGATCCCCCTACTCAGGGGTTAGGGTGACTTACCCTGCCCCTCTTATCCCGTTTCGCCACATTGCAACAATTAGATAAAAAGCTTATTATCTAATTAACGCACAGGACGTGCCCCCACAGTCGAGGGAATGATGGCAAAGGTTAACTGGTCGCGCAAAGCCGTTAAACAATTGATGACGCTACCTACTCAGGATCGCTCAGCCATTAAAGACAAGGTCGGGCTGTTAAGCGCGTTTCCGGCCATCAGGCTGGATATCAAAAAATTGCATGGTGCTGACAGCCAATTTCGCCTGCGCGTCGGCAGCTATCGCATTATTTTTGAGATGAGTGATGGTGAACCGCTTGTCTGCCTGATCCAACAAGTGAAGCGTAGAACGTCGACAACTTACTGAACCGCGTTGAGCTGAAATTTATAATCCGAGGTATGCCAGATGGCGAAGTTACAATATATCCATGATGAATCAGGTAAACCGCTGTACGTGGTATTGCCTGTCGATGAATATAAAAAGCTGGTAGGCCGGCAAGATGACTATGAGTCTATTCCCTATCATAGCGATGCACACGATGATGAAACTGTTCCTCACGAAGTGGTCTCTATCATGTTGGATCAGAACATCAGCCTGATAGCCGCATGGCGAATTTTCCGCGGCTTCTCGCAGTATGATGTGGCGACAAGACTGGGTACCACCCAATCTGCCGTTTCGCAGTGGGAAGCCAACGACTCTAAACCGCAAAAAAGAACCCGGGAAAAACTGGCGGAGTTATACCGCTGTAACCCGGCGCAGATGACGCTTTAATCTGTTCCCCTCGCCATAAAAAAAGGTCGCCAAAGCGACCTTTTTCACTGCCCTGATGCCCATCAGAACATCGGTTGTGCCATCTGCACCAGCGTAATCAACGGCTGCGGATAAACACCCAGCAACAGCACCAACGCGGCGGAAATCAGCACCACTACGCCGCCTGCGGTCAACGCCCAGTTGTTTGGGGTATCGCGCTGCAGCGCTTCCGGCGCGCTGAGGAACAGGCTGACGGTGACGCGCAGGTAGTAGTACAAACCAATGGCGCTACCCAGCACCACGGCGCCGGTCAACCACCACAGGTGAGCGCTGACGCCCATTGCGATCACGAAGAACTTACCGATAAAGCCCAGGGTCATCGGAATACCGGCCAGTGACAGCATCATCACCGTCATGACGGCAGACAGGATGGGCTTATGCCAGAACAGACCGCGGTAGGAGAACAGTGAATCTGCATCCGGACCACGGTACGGGCTGGACATCAGGCTGACCACGCCGAACGCGCCCAGGCTGCTGAACAGGTAACCGGCCAGGTAAACCCCGGCGGTTTCCAGCGACAGCTGGTGGGTTTGCACCGCAATCAGCGCCACCAGCAGATAACCCAGGTGAGCAATCGACGAGTAACCCAGCAGGCGCTTGATGTTGGTCTGGCTGATGGCCATCAGGTTGCCGAACAGAATCGAACAGACGGCAATGATCGACAGCACCATGCGCAGCGCTTCGTTGTCGGCAGCAGGTGCATACAGGAACAGACGCATAACGACCGCGAAGATAGCAATCTTGCTGGCGGTGGCCAAGAAGGTTGAAACCGGCGCAGGCGCCCCCTGATACACATCCGGCGTCCACAGTTGGAACGGCACCAGCGACAGCTTGAAGCCCAGACCGACAATCATCATGCCCATACCGGCCAGGATCAGCGGCTGGTGCATCATGTTTTCTTGCAGGCTCTTGCCCAGGCCGGCCAGCGACAGGTCACCGGACTCCGCATACAGCAGCGCCATACCGAACAGCAGGAAGGACGAAGCCGCAGCGGACAGCAGCATGTACTTGATGGCCGCTTCCAGCGGACGCTTCTGGCGGTAGGCGTAACCCACCAGACCAAACAGCGGCAGCGAGATCAGTTCAATACCGAGGAACAGCGAGGCCAAGTGGTTGGCGCTCGCCAGCAGAATGCCACCCAGGGTAGCAATCAGCACCAGCAGGTAGAACTCTTCGCGGTTGTCCGGGTAACCGACCAGCCACGGATAGGCAAAGGTACAGGTCGCCAGACTCGCCAGTATCACCAGCCCGGTATAGAACATCGAGTAGCCGTCAACCCGCAGCAGCGGGGTGACGTCCATTGGGCCTGCCTGGCCGACAAAGTACAGCGAAAGCAGCGCCAGGTTTAGACCGATCACGGTCAGGGTGGCGTTGATAAAGTGGTCGCGTCGCCACGCAATGCCTAGCATCACAACCACCACCGTCAATCCGACGATCAACAGCGGCAACAGTGCGATCAGTTGTTGAGGAGTTATTGTCATGGCGAATTACGGCCTTGTTGTTGAAATTGCTGAAACTGACGAACCAAACCAGTGTTGCACGTTGCTCATCGCCGCATTAGAAGTGTCCAGAATCGGTTGTGGGTAGACCCCCAACAGAACCAGCAACACCACCAACAGCAGAATGATGAACAGCTCACGCGCGGTCATGCCCGGCAAAGGTTGGTCAGACTTGGCTTTGCCGTAGTAGGCACGCTGCATCATGATCAACGAGTAAACCGAAGCAAACACCAGACCGAAGGTAGAAATCACGGTGATCACCGGCACAACCTGATAGCTGCCGAACAGGATCATGAATTCACCGACGAAGTTACCGGTACCCGGCATCCCCAGCGTAGCCACCGCGAAGAACAGCGACAGCGCAGGGATGTATTTGATACGCCCCCACAGGCCGCCCATTTCACGCATGTCGCGAGTATGCAGACGTTCGTACAACTGGCCACAGATGATGAACATACCGGCCGCAGACAGGCCGTGTGCAATCATCTGGATCACTGCACCCTGGTAAGCCAGTTGGCTGCCGGTGTAGATGGCGATCAGCACGAAGCCCATATGGGAAACCGAGGTGTAAGCGATCAGACGCTTGATATCGGTCTGCGCAAACGCCATCCAGGCGCCGTAGAAGATACCGATAACACCCAGCCACATGGCGATTGGCGCGAACTCATGCGAAGCTTCCGGGAACAGCGGCAGGCTGAAACGCAACAGGCCGTAGGCCGCGGTCTTCAGCAAGATCCCCGCCAGGTCGACAGAACCTGCGGTCGGTGCCTGGCTGTGCGCATCGGGCAACCAGCCGTGCAGCGGCACCACCGGCATTTTCACCGCGAAGGCAATGAAGAAGCCCAGCATCAACAGGTATTGCACGTTGTGTGACATTGGCGTTTGCAGCAGGTCTTCGTAATCGAAGGTCCACACGCCGGTCGCGTTATAGTGCACAAACACCAGGCCCATAATGGCAATCAGCATCACCAGACCGCTGGCCTGGGTATAGATGAAGAACTTGGTGGCCGCAGTGATACGGGTTTTCCCGTCCGACGCCTTGTGACCCCAGAGTGCGATCAGGAAGTACATCGGCACCAACATCATTTCCCAGAAGAAGAAGAACAGGAACATGTCGATGGCGAGGAACACGCCGATAACCCCACCCAGGATCCACAGCAGGTTCAGGTGGAAGAAGCCCTGGTATTTCTGGATTTCACGCCAGGAACAGAGGATAGCCAACACGCCCAGCAGGCCGGTCAGCACCACCATCAGCAGTGAAAGGCCGTCCAGCGCCAGGTGGATGGAAATGCCAAAGCGTGGGATCCACGGCAGCAGGAATTCAGACTGCCACTGTGGAATGCCTTTCGGCGTAGTCAACGTGTAGCCGCCCTGCATCCACAGATGCAGAGAAAGCGCCAATGTCAGCCCCATTGCGATCAACGCAATCCAGCGCGGCACCTTAGTACCGAAGCGCTCAAACTGCCAGCACAGCAGACCGCCAATAAAGGGGATAAGAATTAGCCAAGGTAATAGCATGGCGTTTTGTGTCCCTTATACGAATAATTTCAAACTTTGTACGTAGCGCCTGCCCTGCAGGGCGCTACGCCCGAAAAATGCGTCTGTTTAAATTATTCAATTAAACCAAAATCAACAGAGCCAATACGACCACTGCACCCACACCCATAGACGCTATATACCAACGCACCTGACCGTTCTCGCTCACCGTCAGACCACGGTTCCCCCAGCGGGAGAAAATGGCCGGCAGGTTCATCATCGAGTTCAGCGGATCACGTTGCAGCAACTTCGCAATGCCCAGGTACGGCTTGACGAACACTTTGTCGTACAGCCAGTCGAAGCCCCAGGCATGGAACCACCAGGTCGAGAAGAAACGTCCCGGTGCGCTATTGGCGATGCGGGTAACCAGGGTACGTTTGCCCAGCCACAGCGCCGCCGCTAACAGGATGCCGACAATAGCCACTACGCCGGAGGTGATCTCCAGCTGCAGCACGCTAGCGTGTGCCAGCTCGGTGGTCTCTGGCAGTACGCCCTGCAGTGGCGGAACAATCATCGCGCCAACGAAGGTGGACAGCACCAGCAGAACCAACAGCGGCAGGTGGTGAGTGATGCCTTTACCGGCATGCGCTTTGATTTTCTCTTCGCCATGGAACACGATGAAAATCATACGGAAGGTATACAGCGAGGTCATGAACGCACCGACCAGGCCGGCAATCATCAGGTTGATGTGACCGTTGGCCATTGCACCCGCCAGGATCTCATCCTTACTGAAGAAGCCTGCGGTGATCAACGGCAGTGCCGACAGCGCAGCGCCCCCCACCAGGAAGCAGACGTAAACCAGTGGAATGCTCTTGCGCAGGCCGCCCATCTTGAAGATGTTCTGCTCGTGATGGCAGGCCAGGATCACCGAACCGGAGGAAAGGAACAGCAGCGCCTTGAAGAACGCATGGGTCATCAGGTGGAAGATCGCCGCATCCCACGCCTGCACGCCCAACGCCAGGAACATGTAGCCAATTTGGCTCATGGTGGAGTAGGCAAGTACGCGTTTGATGTCAGTCTGCACCAGCGCGGCAAAGCCGGCCAGCACCAGGGTCACTGCCCCGATAATACCCACCAGATGCAACACTTCCGGCGCCATCAGGAACAGGCCGTGCGTACGGGCAATCAGGTAAACGCCCGCGGTCACCATGGTCGCCGCGTGGATCAGTGCGGAAACCGGGGTTGGACCTGCCATGGCGTCTGCCAGCCAGGTCTGCAACGGCAGCTGCGCTGATTTACCGACCGCGCCGCCCAGCAACATCAGGGTAGCCCAGGTGATCGCCGTATCGCCGACCGCCAGTTTTTGCGGTGCCAGGATCATCAGTTCACGGATGTTCAGCGTGCCCAGCTCGTTGTAGAGGATGAACAGCGCGAACGCCAGGAACACGTCGCCGACGCGGGTCACGATGAAGGCTTTCATCGCCGCCGCACCGTTGGCCGGATCCTTGTAGTAGAAGCCGATCAGCAGGTAGCTGCACAGGCCCACGCCTTCCCAACCCAGGTACATCAGCAACAGGTTGTCTGCCAGTACCAATACCACCATGCTGGCGATAAACAGGTTGGTGTAAGCGAAGAAGCGCGAGTAGCCCTCTTCACCGCGCATGTACCAGGACGCGAACATGTGGATGAAGAAGCCCACGCCGGTGACCACGGACAACATGGTCAACGACAGGCCGTCCAGCGTCAGAGTCACGCCGATATTGAAGTTGCCGACGGTCATCCAGTTCCACAGGCTTTGCTCAAACAGCTGCACGCCGGTCGCTTTCTGGGCGAAGAAGTCCATCGCCACATGTACCGTGACCAACGCAGCCAGGCCGATAGAGCCTACGCCAATGGTTGCCGAGACGTTCTCAGACCAGCGGCCTCGGGAAAAGGCCAACAGCAGGAACCCGATCAGCGGTAGCAGAACAGTTAAATATAATAGGTTCATCCGCGCATCTCACTGACAGTATCAATATTCAGGGTATGACGGCGACGGTAGAGCTGCAGCAGCAACGCCAGACCGATACTGGCCTCGGCTGCCGCCAAACTGATCGCCAGGATGTACATCACCTGCCCATCCGGTTGGCCCCAGTAACTACCCGCCACGATAAACGCCAATGCTGCGGCGTTGATCATCACTTCCAGACTGATCAGCATAAACAGCAGATTACGACGAACCAGCAACCCGGTCAGACCCAGGACGAACAGGATCGCCGCCAGGATCAGGCCATGTTGAAGAGGGATCATGCTTGCTCCTCCGATTTTCTTCTCGCCATTTCGCCACCGACCGGGGCGTTGCTCAACACCTCACCCGGTTTGTGCTCACGGCCAATGTGGAAGGCAACAACCAGACCTGCCAACAGCAGCATTGAAGCCAGCTCAACCGCCAACACGTAAGGACCGAACAGGCTGATCCCCACGGCTTTGGCGTCTACCATCTCACCGCTGATGCCCTGATCGGACACGCTGCGAATAGCGAAAATCAGCACCGCCAGCAGCAGCAGCGACAGCAGGCCTGGGCCAATCCATACCGACGGCTTCAGCCAGTCGCGCTCTTGCTTTTGCACCGCGCTGCCGAGGTTCAGCATCATGACCACGAACACGAACAGCACCATGATGGCACCGGCGTAAACGATGATCTCCAACGCCGCAGCGAAGTACGCGCCGAGTGAGAAGAAGACTGCAGAGATCGCCAACAGCGAGACGATCAGATACAGCAACGCATGCACAGGGTTGGTATGCGAGATCACGCGAATAGTCGCGATCACCGCAATCAAACCTGCCAGATAAAAGGCAATTTCCATGCTTGCTGGCTCCTTAAGGCAACAGACCTTTGACGTCGATCGGTTTGGCTTCGTTTTCGGCTTCGCCCTTGGCTTTGCCGTCAATCGCCATACCGGCCATCCGGTAGAAGTTATATTCCGGATATTTACCCGGCCCCGAGATCAACAGATCTTCTTTTTCGTACACCAGGTCCTGGCGTTTGAACTCACCCATTTCGAAATCCGGCGTCAGCTGGATCGCGGTAGTTGGGCAAGCTTCTTCGCACAGGCCGCAGAAAATGCAGCGCGAGAAGTTGATGCGGAAGAACTCCGGGTACCAACGGCCATCTTTCTGTTCTGCTTTTTGCAGCGAGATACAGCCCACCGGGCAGGCAACCGCACACAGGTTACAGGCTACGCAACGCTCTTCACCGTCCGGATCGCGCGTCAGCACGATACGGCCACGGTAACGCGGCGGCAGGTAAACCGGTTCTTCCGGATACATCTGGGTTTCGCGCTTGGCGAAGGCGTGCAGGCCTATCATCCAAATGCTGCGCACCTGGGTGCCGAAACCAACCAATAACTCTTTCAATGTCATGGTTTATTCACCCCTTATTGAGCGTTGTACAAAATGACTGCGGCAGTCGCCAGCAGGTTCAGCAGCGTCAGCGGCAGACACACTTTCCAGCCGAAGGCCATTACCTGGTCATAGCGCGGACGTGGCAGAGCGGCACGAATCAGAATGAACATCATCATGAAGAAAGCCGTTTTCAGCGCGAACCAGATAAATGGCGGCAGGAATGGACCCTGCCAGCCACCGAAGAACAACGTCACAATCAGGGCAGAAACGGTGACGATACCGATGTACTCACCCACGAAGAACAGACCGAATTTCATGCCGGAGTATTCAATGTGGTAACCGTCAGCCAGTTCCTGCTCGGCTTCCGGCTGGTCAAACGGGTGACGGTGACACACCGCAACGCCGGCAATCGCAAAGGTCACGAAACCGAAGAATTGCGGGATGACGTTCCACAGATGCGCCTGAGATTCAACAATGGTCTGCATGTTGAAGGAGTCCGCCTGCGCCACCACGCCCATCAGCGACAGGCCGATGAACACTTCGTAGCTCAGGGTTTGCGCAGAAGCACGCATCGCCCCCAACAGCGAGTATTTGTTGTTGCTCGACCAGCCGGCGAACAGCACGGCGTATACCGCCAGGCCGGCCATCATCAGGAAGAACAAAATACCGATGTTGAGGTCGGACACCGCCCAGGTCGGGCTGACCGGGACGATGGCAAAGGCCAGCAACAGGGAAGTAAAGGCGATCATCGGCGCCAGGGTGAAGATCACCCGGTCGGAGAATTTCGGGACCCAGTCTTCCTTGAAGAACATTTTGATCATGTCGGCGACCAGCTGCAGCGAACCGCCCCAGCCGACACGGTTTGGCCCGTAACGGTTCTGGAACAGGCCGAGCAGGCGACGTTCGCCGAAGCTCATGAAAGCACCGCAGGTGACGACGACCAGCAGGATCACTACCGCTTTAAGCACGGAGATCAGAATGTCGATCACCTCAGGGGTAAACCAGCTCATCGTGTTGCCTCCCGCAGATTTTCAACCGTCGCACCCACCAATACCGGCGGGATCCCTGGCAAGCCTAGCGGTAATCCCACCTGGCCCTGGGTAAGAGTTTCACTCAGGCGCACCGGCAGACGCAGCGTCTGGCCCGCACAGCTGAACTCCACCAGCGCGCCGGCATTGACACCAAGCGTAGCGGCATCCGCCGGGTTCACCATCACGTAGGCCTCTGGCATACGCTGCTGGATCACGCCGGAACGCTGTGACATTTCATCACTGCCGAACAGGTGGTAATAAGGCGCGACACGCCAGCCTTGCTCATGACCGAAGGCGGCAGGCACCTGCGTGAAGTAATCCAGCTTGCCCTCCCCTGCTTCGATCAGACGCACGCCCGGATCGCCATGACGCAGCTTGCCGCCCACTTCGGCCTGGAACTTGTTCCATGCCTGCGGTGAGTTCCAACCTGGTGCCCAGGCGAATGGGATCTGCTGACGATCGGCCAGCGGGCTGTTGTTCCCTTCCATCGAGAAGGCGAACATAGTGTCTTTATCCTGCGGCTGACGCGGCTCGTGCACGCTGATGTTGGCGCGCATTGCCGTACGACCACTGGAGCGATGTGGCGAACGTGCCAGTTTTTGACCGCGGATACGGAAACTTGCGTCCGGTGCGGCGTCCACAATGCCCTGCAACTGCGGCAACGCGGTAACACAAGCTTCGATAACGTGATCGAGCTGCGTCCAGTCCACGTGACGGCTGGTGTAGGTGGAATGCAGCGAGTGCATCCAACGCCAGCTTTCCAGCATTACGGTGTAAACGTCTTTTTTCGCATCGTCGTAGTAGGCCGGATCGTAAACCTGGAAGAATCGCTGTGCGCGGCCCTCCTGGTTGACCAGGGTACCGTCGCTTTCCGCAAAGCTGGCCGCCGACAGGATCAGGTTGGCCCGATCCATGATCGCGGTGCGCTGATGATCAACCACGATCAGGTTGCTGACCTTGGCCAACGCGGCGTCCACTTTTGCCGCCTGCGCATGCCGATAGAGATCGTTTTCCATCACGATAGCGGTGTCTGCTTCGCCGTTTTCCAGCTGAGTCAGCGCCTGATCGAGCGAACCACCGCCAATCATCGACAAACCGATGCTGTTGGCCGCACTGGCCACGAAGGTGATGCCCACATCAGAGCCGCGATCCTTCAGCGCTTTGGCGATGTTGGCCGCCGCTGCGATGATGGCTTCACTGCCGGCGTTGCTGCCGGTGACGATCAGCGGTTTACGTGCGTCGGTCAGCGCCTGCACGATGATATCGACTTTCTTGTTCAGGCCTTCAGCCAAGTCGTTGACCGCCGGCGCCGCGTTGTCCAACGCATGAGCGACAGCGAAGCCGAGACGTGCCTGCTCATCCACCGGCGCACGGTAGTTCCATGCGGCGATGTCGTCCAGACGGGTGTTATCCACGTTAGTGACGAACAGCGGGTATTTGGCATGCTGACCAATGTTTTGTATCGCGGCAATCTGCCAGTCGGCAACGCGCTGGGCCGCCGCCATGGCGCGGGCCTTGCCCTTCACCGCCTGACGTACAGACAAAGCAATACGTGCGCCGGTCTGGGTCAGATCTTCACCCAACACCAATACCGCGTCGTAGCCTTCGATTTCGCGCAGCGCAGGCGTGTGAACGCCGCTGTTTTGCAGCACGTTCAGCATCAGGTTCAGACGACCCTGTTCCGCCTGCGAAATACCGGTGTAGAAATTCTCGGCACCGACCAGTTCACGCAGTGCGAAGTTGCTTTCCAGACTGGCGCGGGGTGAACCGATACCGATGGTTTTCTTCGCCTGACGCAGGATGTCCGCCGCGCCCTGCATAGCCTGTTCGGCGTTCAGGGTGATCCAGTCGTTGCCGCGCAGCTGCTGTGGCTGACGTGGACGATCTTTCTGGTTCACGTAGCCATAACCGAAGCGGCCGCGGTCGCACAGGAAGTAGTGGTTCACGCTGCCGTTATAGCGGTTTTCAATGCGACGCAATTCACCATAGCGCTCGCCCGGGCTGGTGTTACAGCCGATGCTGCACTGCTGGCAAATGCTTGGCGCAAACTGCATGTCCCACTTACGGTTATAACGCTCGGAGTGGGTTTTGTCGGTGAATACGCCGGTCGGGCACACTTCTACCAGGTTGCCGGAGAACTCGCTTTCCAGCGTGCCGCTCTCAACGCGACCGAAGTAGACGTTATCGTGCGCGCCGTACACACCGAAGTCGGTGCCGTCCGCATAATCCTTGTAGTAACGCACACAACGGTAGCAGGCGATGCAGCGGTTCATCTCATGCGAGATAAACGGCCCCAGTTCCTGGTTGTTGTGGGTACGCTTACTGAAGCGGTATTTACGGAAGCTGTGGCCGGTCATTACTGTCATATCCTGCAGGTGACAGTTACCGCCTTCTTCACATACCGGACAGTCGTGCGGGTGGTTGGTCATCAACCACTCAACCACGCTTTCGCGGAACTGTTTGGCTTCGGTATCGTCGATGGAAATAAAGGTTCCATCGGATGCCGGTGTCATACAAGACATCACCAAACGGCCACGCGTATCTTCCGCGTTTTGGTATTGCTTTACCGCACATTGGCGGCAAGCGCCGACGCTTCCCAGCGCCGGATGCCAGCAAAAGTAAGGAATATCGAGGCCGAGAGAGAGACAAGCCTGCAACAGGTTGTCAGCTCCATCTACGTCGTATTCTTTGCCGTCTACATGAATCGTAGCCATAGTCAGCATGCTTCCAAGTGGCCTGCCTTGCGGCAGGCGTTAATCAAAAATTCTGGCCGTGTCGTCGGGGCGAGTCGGCTTACCAGCGTTGCTTCAGCAGGTTGTTCGGCTGAATGCCGCCAATCGCATGCGCGTTACTGAAATGCTTCACGGCGATGCCCGCTTCGAACTCTTCACGGAAATATTTAATTGCGCTTTGCAGTGGCTCTACGGCACCTGGCGCGTGGGCGCAGAAGGTTTTGCCCGGGCCGAGGGAACGGCACAGCTGCTCGAGGGTTTCGATATCCCCCGGCTGCCCTTGGCCATTTTCCAACGCGCGCAGGATCTTCACGCTCCACGGCAGGCCGTCACGGCATGGCGTACACCAACCGCAGGACTCGCGAGCGAAGAACTCTTCCAGGTTGCGCACCAACGGAACCATGCCGATTTCGTGGTCCACCGCCATCGCCAGCGCGGTGCCAAGACGGCTGCCGGCTTTGCCGATGTTCTCGAAGTCCATTGGCAGATCGAGGTGATCGGCAGTCAGGAAGTCGGTCCCTGCGCCACCTGGCTGCCAGGCTTTGAAACGCAAGCCGTCACGCATGCCACCGGCGTAATCTTCCAGAATTTCACGTGCGGTGGTACCAAACGGCAGCTCCCAAACGCCAGGGTTTTTCACCCGGCCGGAGAAGCCCATCAGTTTGGTCCCGGCGTCGTTACTCTTGCCGGCGGAGATCCCCTTGTACCAGTCGATACCGTTCGCCAGAATGGCCGGCACGTTACACAGGGTTTCTACGTTGTTAACGCAGGTCGGTTTGCCCCACACGCCGGAGGAAGCCGGGAATGGTGGCTTGGAGCGCGGGTTGGCACGGCGGCCTTCCAGCGAGTTAATCAGCGCGGTTTCTTCGCCGCAGATGTAGCGACCGGCACCGGTATGAACAATCAGCTCGAAGTCGAAACCGCTGCCCATGATGTTCTTGCCCAGATAGCCGGCTTCGGTAGCTTCGGCAATCGCACGGCGCAAATGCACCGCCGCTTCGATGTACTCACCGCGCAGGAAGATATAGCCGCGGTAAGCCTTCAGCGCGAAAGCCGAGATCAGCATGCCTTCCACCAACAGGTGCGGCATCTGCTCCATCAGCAAGCGGTCTTTGTAGGTGCCCGGCTCCATTTCATCGGCGTTACACAGCAGGTAACGGATGTTCATGGATTCGTCTTTCGGCATCAGGCTCCACTTCAGACCGGTGGAGAAACCTGCACCGCCGCGACCTTTCAATCCGGCGTCTTTCACCAGGTTGACGATCTCGTCCGGAGCCAGGCCTTTAATGGCCTTTTCGGCACCCGCATAGCCGTTTTTGTTGCGGTATTCATCCAGCCAGACCGGCTGTTTGTCATCACGCAGTCGCCAGGTCAGCGGGTGCATTTCGGGAGTGCGTACAATGTCTTTAATCATTGATACTGCTCCAGTAGCGTCTCGATATCTTCAGGCTTCAGCTGACTGTGAGTGTCCTCATCAATCATCATGGTCGGCCCTTTATCGCAGTTGCCCAGGCAGCAGGTTGGCAGCAGAGTGAAGCGACCATCAAAGGTGGTTTGACCCGGTTTGATGCTCAGCTTCTTCTCGATGGCGGCCTGAATGCCCTGGTAACCGGTGATGTGACAAACAACGCTGTCACAATAACGGATCACGTGACGTCCTACTGGCTGACGGAAAATCTGGCTGTAGAACGTGGCCACGCCTTCTACGTCGCTGGCAGGAATGCCCAGCACTTCCGCGATGGCATAAATCGCACCGTCCGGAACCCAGCCGCGCTGCTTCTGCACAATTTTCAGTGCTTCGATGGAGGCGGCGCGTGGATCCTCGTAATGGTGCTTTTCGTGCTCGATCGCATCACGTTCTTCCGCGCTCAGCTCAAATGCATCAACGCCGCTCTGAGGAGCGGCCGCATTGATGGGTTCAAGCGCTTCGTTATTCGCGTGATTGTCTTTTTGATCATGCATAGTTAGCGGTCCACATCTGACATTACAAAATCGATACTACCCAGATAGACGATCAGGTCGGAGACCAGGCTGCCACGGATTACCGCTGGGATTTGCTGCAGGTGCGCGAAGCTTGGCGTACGTACCCGGGTGCGGTAGCTCATGGTGCTGCCGTCGCTGGTCAGGTAGTAGCTGTTGATCCCTTTGGTGGCTTCAATCATCTGGAATGATTCGTTGGCTGGCATCACCGGGCCCCAGGAAACCTGCAGGAAGTGGGTGATCAGCGTTTCAATGTGCTGCAGCGTACGCTCTTTCGGCGGCGGCGTGGTCAGCGGGTGATCGGCCTTGAACGGGCCTTCCGGCATGTTGTTCAGGCACTGCTCAAGGATGCGCAGGCTCTGGCGCAGCTCTTCTACCTTCAGCATGACGCGGGTGTAGCAGTCGCTGTTGCCGTCGCCGACCGGGATTTCGAAGTCGAAATTCTCATAGCCGGAATACGGACGCCATTTGCGCACGTCGAACTCGATACCGGTAGCGCGCAGACCGGCGCCGGTCACGCCCCACTCCAATGCCTCTTTGGCATTGTAGGATGCAACACCTACGGAACGGCCTTTCAGGATGCTGTTCTTCAACGCAGCCTTGACGTAGGAATCCAGACGTTTTGGCATCCACTCGAGGAATTCACGCAGCAGACGATCCCAACCGCGCGGCAGGTCGTGTGCAACACCGCCAATACGGAACCAGGCCGGGTGCATACGGAAACCGGTAATCGCTTCCACCAGATCGTAGATTTTCTGACGATCGGTAAAGGCGAAGAACACCGGGGTCATGGCGCCGACGTCTTGAATGAACGTACTGATGTACAGCAGGTGACTGTTGATGCGGAACAGTTCGGACAGCATCACGCGGATAGTATCAACGCGCTCCGGTACCTTGATCCCGGCCAGTTTCTCAACCGCCAGCACGTAAGGCATTTCGTTCACGCAGCCGCCGAGGTACTCGATACGGTCGGTGTACGGAATGTAGCTGTGCCAGGACTGGCGCTCGCCCATTTTCTCGGCGCCACGGTGGTGGTAACCGATATCCGGAACGCAGTCGACGATCTCTTCACCATCCAGTTGCAGAATGATACGGAATGCACCGTGCGCAGATGGGTGGTTCGGGCCGAGGTTGAGGAACATGAAGTCCTCGTTCTCGGTGCCACGCTTCATGCCCCAATCTTCCGGCTTGAAGGTCAGCGCTTCCATTTCCAGATCTTCTTTCTGTTTGGTCAACACAAAGGGATCGAACTCGGTAGCACGCGCCGGGTAGTCTTTACGCAGCGGGTGGCCTTCCCAGGTTTGCGGCATCATGATGCGCGTCAGGTGCGGGTGGCCGTCGAAGGTAATACCGAACATTTCCCAGGTTTCACGCTCATACCAGTTGGCATTAGGGAAAACCTTGGTTGCTGTGGGCACGTGCAGGTCTTTTTCAGACAGCGCCACTTTCAGCATGATGTCGCGGTTGCGTTCGATAGAAATCAGATGGTAGAAAACAGAAAAATCCGCGGCCGGCAAACCGTCGCGGTGGGTGCGAAGACGCTCGTCCACGCCATGCAGATCGAACAGCATGACATAAGGCTTCGGCTGTTTTCTCAAAAACGTCATTACTTCCAGTAACTGGTCAGGCTTGACCCATACCACGGGCATTCCGGTACGGGAGGGCTGAACAGTGAAGGCTTCCGGCCCAAAACGGTTGCGCAGTTCGCCAATCACCGGATCGTCGAGGTGATCTCGGGTCTGCCAGGCCGGCAAGGCGTCGTGCGTCGTTGAATCTGTCATAATTTTTTTTCACCACACTAAAGGGTTATTTCGCCGCAAGTTCACTTTTCGCTGTGTTAACCAATAGCGCACTAAGATGGACGTTAAATGAACGTCTTAAATCTCGTCAGGCGTCCGAAGGTTGGTCACCGCGATACGCTCGCCGTGTTTACGCTCTCTTTCAGACTGCATATTGGCGCGGTAAACGCCCTGATCGCCAACAACCCAGGACAGCGGACGGCGTTCTTTGCCGATCGATTCCTGCAACAGCATCAGCGCCTGCATGTAAGCTTCTGGACGCGGTGGACAACCCGGGATATACACGTCGACCGGCAAGAATTTGTCCACGCCCTGCACCACGGAATAGATATCGTACATGCCGCCGGAGTTGGCACAGGCGCCCATCGAGATCACCCACTTGGGTTCCAGCATCTGTTCGTACAGGCGTTGAATAACCGGAGCCATCTTGGTAAAGCAGGTACCGGCTACCACCATCAGGTCAGCCTGACGCGGCGAAGCACGCAATACTTCGGCACCAAAACGAGCCACGTCGTGAACGGCGGTAAACGAAGTCACCATCTCCACGTAACAGCACGAAAGGCCAAAGTTATAGGGCCAAATAGAGTTTTTACGCCCCCAGTTCACCATGTCATGCAATGCATGTTCGAGTTTACCCATGTAAACCGTGCGGTGAACCTGTTGGTCCAGGGGATCGGCGACAATCTCCTGTTTTTGCAGGGGGTAACGGTCGTTCTCACCGTTCGGGTCTATGCGGGTGAGCGTATAGTCCATCTTAATGCCTCGTTTTTTACCGACTACTGCGGATGACTGTTGGTGTTAGTGATCGTGCCTGGTTTGCTCAGACGTTTGGAACGCGACGGTGTCCAGTCCAATGCGCCGATACGCACCAGATAAAACAGACCGGCCAATAGCACCAAAATGAAAATGGCGGCTTCGATGAAGCCAACCCAACCGCTCTCGCGAATGGAGACCGACCAGGCGTACAGGTACAAGGCTTCAACATCGAAAATAACGAAGAACATGGCGACCAGATAGAACTTGGCGGACAGACGCATACGCGCCGTGCCGACAGAGTCGATACCTGATTCAAACGGGGTATGTTTGGCACGCGCACGGGCTCTCCCACCCAGGAAGAACGCGCCCAGCAGCATTAAACCGCAAAGCCCGATAGCCACGACAAAAAATACGGCGAACGCCCAGTGATGAGCGATAACTTCAGTGGTTGTTGACATACTCTATGCTTACTCATCAAAAGTGGCGTCGATCGCTCTGCTCTTGTATCTGGCAGTTAGTGCACCACATCGATTTAAGGGAAGGATAAATAAACCACACAAACAAACTGCTTTTACAGCGAGTTAGGCAGCGTTTTACTGTGGGCTTTTTACTCCTTTCTATAACCTTTTGTCAACTTTGACAAAAGTATCTACACACTAGTTTACATACGTATCATTTAATTAACATTTGATGCGCCTGGCTTAGGCTAAATCGTGTCAGTTAATTGCCGTGTAGAAACAGATAGATATAAACCAACATGCACATTTCAGTTTTACTATACCATTGTCTCAGGAATCTCCTGTTCTTCCACTCACTACCTAGGGGTATTTTTTTGATCCAGGACACGTTTTCAGCATAAAACCTCAAAAAAAGTGTGGCCCTTTAATAAATTTTGTCAATTCTGGCGGTAAAAATCGCCGAGACAAACTATCAAAATAACCCTATCCATTCCAGGTCTTTAGCTGAAAAACTAATCGTGCAAAAAATCACCGAAAGTCATTTTCTTCGTCTGATAACCGTTCTCATTACCCACAGATACTCAAACAAATAACCACTTCGTAATAAAAAATCATCCAATGCGCCATAAATTGATTTTTAGCTAAATTTTGACCAAAAAAAACCTCCGCCGAAGCAGAGGTTTTTTCATCGGGTTTAACGCTTTTTGGCGTTATTCCTCATCGTCAACCAGACAGGCATCATCTTGCAGCGATGCACCGGGCCCGCTGAAGCTGTAGCTGTCGTTGCCGTTTTGCATGGCGCTGAAGATCGCCATCGCCAGCTCATTACCGCACTGAGGATCCTTGCACAGGCTGTACTGAGTATCAGGCAACACCGGCAATCCCTCCGTTGCGCCAAGCACGCGCAGGTCCGGACTCATCATTTCGATTGGGCGAACGGTAATGCCCAGCCCGGCCTTACAGGCCGCGCGAACGGCGGAAAGCGTTGAAGCCACATAGGCGATCCGCCATGGGATCCCGGCGTCATCAAGGTGTTTGATCGCCATCGCGCGGAATGGACTTGGATCGTCCATCACCACCAACGGGATCGGTTCGCCAGCCTGGAAATGGTAATCGGCCGCGCAGTACCACAGGGTTGGCGAGGTACGCAGCACAATATGCGGACGATCTGCGGCAGCTATCGTGGTGATGGCCAGATCGACTTCGCCACTTTCCAGCATGTCGACCATGAACGAACTGGGTTTCACCCGGACATCAATCGCCAGTTTTGGGTATACCGACGTGACGCGGTTAAGCAAGAAAGGCAGGATGGTATCGGCGGTATCATCAGAAGCGCCAATAGTCAGAACACCCTTTATATTGTTGTACATCAACGAAGTACAGGCTTCGTCATTGAAGCGCAGGATTTTCCTGGCGTAGCCGAGAAGCTGAATACCGTGTTCGGTCAGTAATTTATTGCGCCCATGACGGGCAAACAACTCTTTGCCAACCAGTTGCTCTAACCGCTGCATTTGTTGGCTGACGGCTGATTGAGTACGACAAACGGCGACTGCCGCCGCCGCAAAAGTATTCAAATCAGCAACAGCTACAAAGGTTCTTAGCAGATCGAGGTCGAGATTGAGTATCGGACGATTTGCAGTTGTCATAGTGTTTTCTTCACTTTTTGAATTCTAATTTACAAACTACCCTGGTGTGTTTCTAAGACATCGTTAAAGGACGATGCCAGACATGACAGTACCCCACTCATAAGTGGAGGGCAAAAAAATTACTTTTATTTCGTTACCTCTATCGCCTTTTAAAATGTGATCTATCGTGAATGCTTATAGAAATGCCGTACTTTATAAGTGGTGAAAGTGTTTCATTTTTACCGGGTTAAATATTTTACTCATTCAACGCGTGAGATTTCCACACCAATCGTGCTGCATAACCCCCGCGTCCAGACTGGCCTCAGCGTCGTTTTCTGCACGGAAAAATCCTTAGGCCGCAGCGTAACGTCTGGTTCATTTTTTCATGACTTTAATAAATTCAATCAGTAACATTTATTACGTGAATAAATCAGAAATAACTACTTAAACAGCGCTTAAGTTAGAAACTGAAATACGGCTAATGTAATTCACCCTTGTCTTTCAGTTTGGATCGCCGATTGACATCCCGCTATCAGACTACTCTGGCATTATCATTTCTTTACATTTTAACTTCTTTAATCTCTGCGCAACTAATCCATTTATCGGGTCCCGTTCCGTCACGAGGATGATCCCGGGTAATTATGACTGCACACCATCCCACTTACAGAATAAAAAACCAATTTTAAAACAAAATGCAGGACTAAAGCCCAAGAAAACACTTTAGCATTGCTTATCTCACCTGGGTTCCTGCGTTACCCCCTTCGTTTGCACCAAAGGCGTGCATGGCCCTTCAAAAGCGCCCGCGCCAGGAGTACATTGGGCAAGTTGCGGCATTCCACGGTAGGAACGCCCCCATCCCAGCAAAAGGCTCAACTTTTTATGTCCCCCATTGAGAAATCCAGCAAACTGGACAACGTCTGCTATGACATTCGTGGCCCGGTGCTCAAAGAAGCTAAACGTCTTGAAGAAGAAGGCAATAAAGTCCTGAAACTGAACATCGGCAACCCAGCCCCATTCGGTTTCGACGCCCCTGATGAAATCCTGGTCGACGTGATCCGCAATTTGCCCACGGCGCAAGGGTATTCCGATTCCAAAGGGCTCTTCTCGGCGCGTAAAGCGATCATGCAGCACTACCAGGCACGAAACATACGCGACGTGACCGTTGAGGATATCTACATCGGCAATGGGGTTTCAGAGCTGATCGTGCAATCCATGCAGGCGTTGCTCAATAGCGGCGACGAAATGCTGGTGCCGGCACCGGATTACCCACTGTGGACCGCGGCGGTTTCGCTGTCCGGCGGTAAGGCCGTGCATTATCTGTGCGATGAGCAAGCCGGTTGGTTCCCGGATCTGGATGACATCATCAGCAAGATCACCCCGCGCACCCGCGGCATCGTGATCATCAACCCAAACAACCCTACCGGCGCGGTATACAGCAAAGCGCTGCTGGAACAAATCGTCGAGATTGCCCGTCAGCATAACCTGATCATCTTCTCCGATGAGATTTACGACAAAATTCTGTATGACGAAGCCGAACACCATTCGATCGCCGCGCTGGCACCGGACCTGCTGACCGTCACCTTTAACGGACTGTCCAAAACTTACCGCGTTGCGGGTTTCCGTCAGGGCTGGATGGTATTGAACGGGCCCAAAAAACACGCCAAGGGGTATATCGAAGGCCTGGAAATGCTGGCGTCGATGCGCCTGTGCGCCAACGTACCGATGCAGCACGCTATTCAAACCGCACTGGGCGGTTACCAGAGCATCAGCGAATTTATTCAACCCGGCGGCCGTCTGTATGAGCAGCGTAATCGCACCTGGGAACTGTTGAATGAAATTCCGGGGGTTTCCTGCGTGAAACCTCAGGGCGCGCTGTATATGTTCCCGCGCATCGACGCCAAACGTTTTAATATTCACGACGATCAGAAATTGGTGCTGGATCTGCTGCTGCAGGAAAAAGTGCTGCTGGTGCAGGGCAGCGCCTTCAACTGGCCGTATCCGGATCATGTGCGCATCGTTACGCTGCCGCGCGTAGATGAACTGGAAATGGCGGTCGGCAAACTTGGCCGCTTCCTGGAAGGCTATCGTCAATAGTCATGATGGGCGCAGCCTACTGCGCCCTTCTCCCCCATCACCGCACTGCCTTGGGTTGCATAACCCGCCATCACTGCTCACAATGGAACCCTCACTTGCCGTTGTATAAGAGAGCACCATGAGCCAGAGCCAGAGCCACTTTTTTGCCCATCTGTCACGTTTGAAACTGATTAACCGCTGGCCGCTGATGCGCAATGTCCGTACCGAGAACGTTTCCGAGCATAGCCTGCAGGTGGCATTTGTCGCCCATGCGCTGGCGGTGATCAAGAACCGGAAGTTCAATGGCAACCTGAGTGCCGAGCGTGTCGCCCTGCTGGCGATGTACCACGATGCCAGTGAAGTGATCACCGGCGATATGCCGACGCCGATCAAATACTACAATCCGCAGATCGCCCATGAGTACAAAAAGATCGAAAAGATCGCCCAGCAGAAACTGCTGGATATGATCCCGGCCGAATTGCGCAATGATTTCCGCTCGATACTCGACGAGCACTATTACACCGAAGACGAAAAGTTGGTGGTGAAGCAGGCCGATGCGCTGTGCGCCTACCTGAAGTGCCTGGAAGAACTGTCTGCCGGCAATAACGAATTCAAGCTGGCGAAGGCCCGATTGGACAAGACCTTGCAGCAACGCAGCAGCCCGGAAATGGACTATTTCATGAACGTGTTTATTCCCAGCTTCAGCCTGTCACTGGACGAAATCAGCCTCGACTCTTCCCTGTAAATCCTATGGCGCAGCATGCTGCGCCGTTAAAATGCATATAGCCAGGGCACAATAATCACGCTAACCAACATCACCAACAGCGTGAACGGCACGCCCATACGCACAAAATCACCGAACTTATAGTTCCCAGGCCCCAACACCAAAGTGTTCACCGGTGAAGAAACCGGCGTCATAAACGCCGCCGAAGCGGCAATGGCGATAATCATGGCAAACGGGTACGGTGAAACCCCCATTTCGCGGGCGGCGGCAATGGCGATCGGTGCCATCAGCACGGCGGTCGCCGTATTGGAAATAAACAGCCCAATAGTGGCGCACAGTGCAAACAGGCACACCAGCATCACCCTTGGCCCGGCACCGCCGGCAACGTCCATTAACCCGCGCACGATCAAATCCACCCCGCCAGTCTTCTGCAGTGCCTGAGCAAAGGGCATCATGCCGACAATCAAAATAATGCTTGGCCAGTGGATCGATTTATAGGCACTTTCCATGTCGATACAGCGGAACTTGCCCATCAGCAGACAGGCAATCAGCGCGGCAATGGGGTTGGGGATCTCGTCGGTCAGCATCATTGCCACCATCAACGCCAAGCAAAATAATGCGTGCGGTGCCTGAGTGATGGCCGGCGCAACCTCGTCGACTTCGGCCGGCAGATTGAGCACAATAAAATCGTGGGTTTTCGCCTGCAGCTGACGAATAGCCTTCCAGTCGCCAATCACCAACAGAATGTCGCCCAACGCCAGCGGCTCATCCACCAGCTTGCCCGCCAGGGTTTCGCCATTGCGGCGGATCCCCACCACGTTCAGATCGTAACGGCTGCGAAAGGCGGATTCGCGCAGGCTTTTGCCCAACAGCGTCGAGTCGGGAATCAACGACACTTCCGCCATGCCGACGTTGCGCGACTGCTCGGAAAAATAGTCGCCGCGCAGCACCATGGGTTCCAGTTGCTGCTCACTGCAGAATTCACGTAAATCGACCTGGCTGTCCGACATGTCGAGCAGCAGCACATCGCCTTCACGCAGCTCGGTGCTGCCGGATGCGCTGACCATCACCCGCCGAAAGCGTTTCCAACGTTCAATGCCCACCACATTGGCGCCGTAGCGAGCACGCAGGTGCAGCTCGTCCAGGGAATGCCCCACCAACGGCGAACCGCTGCGCAGCGCCAGCCGACGCGCCCGGCCGGTCAGCTTGTAGTCGCGGATCAGATCGCGGAAGGTGCGTCGCTGCCAGGTTTCGCGCGTTTTATCGCCGTCTTCATTACCTAGCCAACGGCGGGCCACCAGCATATAGCCCACACCCAGCACCAGCACCGCCAGGCCTACCGGCGTCACGCCGAAGAAGCCAAAACCGCTGATGCCTTCGCGCACCAGTTCGCTGTTGACCACCATGTTCGGTGGGGTCGCCACAAGGGTCATCATGCCGCTGATCAAGCCGGCAAAGCTCAGCGGCATCATCAACCTTCCCGGGGCGATTTTCATTCGCGCCGCTACGCTGAGCACCACCGGGATAAAAATCGCCACTACGCCGGTTGAGCTCATAAAAGCCCCCAGGCCGGCGACGGTGACCATCAGCAACATCAGCATTTTGGTTTCGCTACTGCCGGCAACCTTCACCAGCCAGTCCCCCACCTGATAAGCCACCCCGGTGCGCACCAGCCCTTCCCCAATCACGAACAGCGCGGCAATCAGGATCACGTTGGGATCGCTAAAGCCGACCGTGGCCTCCGGCAGGGTCAGGGTACCGCTCAGCACAAAGGCGATGATCACCAGCAACGCCACTACGTCCATACGCAGTTTATTGGTGGTAAACAACACAATGGCAATCAACAGTAAACTCAGCACCCACAGTAATTCGCTGTTCAAAACGGCCTCACCCGGCAGAGATATCCAAGGGCTTAAAAATTAGCATAAAAAAACCCCGCCGGTGCGGGGTCTAATCAATTTGGGTGAAGATAGGGCGTTACGCCACCAGGTTAATCGCGGCGCCCTGCTCCGTTTTGCTCACGGCGATCTGCTCAAGCGATGACAGCAGCAGATCGACCTGATCCAACTTTGGCGCATCGGCCGGAGCATTGACGGCTATCACCTGGCAGCCTGCAGCCAGCCCGGAAAGAATACCGGCAGCGGCGTCTTCCACCACCACACAATCCCGCGGTGCCAACCCCAGGCGCTCAGCCCCCAGCAGATACGCATCCGGCTGTGGCTTGCCTTTTTTCACCTGCTCGGCGGTAATGAAAACCTCCGGCTGTGGCAGGCCACCGGCATTCCGCCGAGCGGTAGCCACCGGGATCGAGCCGGAAGTGACGATCGCCCAGGGAATGTCGAGTTGATTCAAGCGCGCCAGCAAGGCAGCGGCGCCGGGCAGTGCGGTAACGCCCTCCGTGTCCTGCGCTTCCACCTGTTCCAGCAGCAGAAACTCCTGCTGAATCTCGGCCTCGCTTTCACCCGGCATAAAATGACGCAACGAGGTAATGGCCTGTTTACCGTGAATAAAATCCAGCACGTCCTGCGGATCAACGCCGCGGCGTTTGGCCCAGTTAACCCAGGCGCGCTCTACCGCAGGCAATGAATCCACCAGCGTCCCATCAAGATCGAACAGAAAACCCTTACACTCCACAGGAAACCTCTTTTAATCAGGCATTGATAATTTGCGCTATCTCAACGGCGCTCAAATGATACTGGCGTGGGCATGACAGCCAGATAGCCAGCATACGCTGGTACTTTTCCCACATTTTGGTTTGGGCGTTGAAGCCGTGGCTGCCGGAATCGAAATGAGTATAGCGCCCCTCGGTGTTAACCAGGAAACGCACGTAGCTCAGATGGCGCGCCTCGGTCGCGGCGTCAAAGCCGAGAAACGCCAGGCGGCGGGCTTCAATGCCTTGTTTGTCTTTCAGATTGTCCCAGGAAACCTGCAGCGCGTGGTGCATTTCCATAACGTTGATAATGGTGCGGCACACGTCTTCGCTCATTTCGCCGAAGTCGCGATCCAGCTCGCGCATCTGCAGGCCAAAACCGCGTTCGATAATGGTCTGCAAGCGACGATAACGTTCAGCGCTATCCGGATCCAGCAGGGTCATCATCTTGTATTGGTTCGACAGGATCAGGCGTTGGGCGTGGGTCATTTCCATTATAATTTCCTCGATAAATTACTCATGGCGAAAGCATCGCACAGCGCAATATCACAGGAAATCACAACTCGCCGGTTCTTTGATTTGAACGGGGGTTATTGGCCAGAACGCTAAAATGGCCGCCAGGAATACGGCCATTTTTAGTGTTAAAGGTCATCCAGGAAGGTTTTATCCAACTGCTTGAAGGCGCGTTTCAGCAGGTCCGCCAGCGACTGGTAGGTCGGCGTGCCTTCTACCGGCGCGACGGCCTGACCGGCTTCGGTCAGCTTGTTTCGTACCTCATGGAACCACTGCAACAGCGTTGGCGGTAACGGAGTGACAGAACGACGGCCCAACCACCACAGGCCCTGCATCGGCATGCTGCAGGCGAACAGAGCGGTGGCGATCGCCGGGCCCAACTGGCCCCCCAGGGCAATCTGCCAGGTCAGGGTAAACACCGCCAGCGGCGGCATAAAGCGGACGGCAAAGCGGGTGGCACTCGCAACGCGATTCTCCGGAAAGACCGGAGCCAGACGTTTGTCTGACGGCCAGGTTTTCATGTAATGCTGCCCGCGCTGGAAGACCTGAAACCAGCTTACGGAACCGGACGGTTTGCTCGTCATCGCGTACCTCAACGTCACAAAGAAAAATAAGGGCACGGCCAACACATACTAAAAAATTTGAAGCTTTAAATTTATTTTGTGTTTGCCTCGGGCTATCGGTATCCTAGGCCGGCCTTTTGGCCGGTAGAAGATGACAATAATTCTGTCAACTTTTAGCCCTATAAAAATCAAGATTACTTAAACCGCAGAGAAATCATCGGTTTTTTCATCGTCATGTGGTTTGTGCAATTCACATGATGTTAATCATAAATGTCAACGGCATTATGCGCTACGCTTGTTGTCTGATTGACGATTAATTCACCACGTGTTTTGGTATTTCCTTTAACAACACGAACTATTTAAGTAGGTACTTCCATGTCGAGTAAGCTAGTACTGGTCCTGAACTGCGGCAGTTCTTCCCTGAAGTTCGCTATCATCGATGCTGTCAACGGTGAAGAACACCTCTCCGGCCTGGCCGAATGTTTCCACCTGCCTGAGGCTCGCCTCAAGTGGAAGATGGACGGCGCCAAACACGAAGCGGCTCTGGGTGCCGGCGCTGCGCACAGCGAAGCACTGAACTACATTGTTAATACTATTCTGGCACAAAAACCGGAGCTTTCTGCACAGCTGACCGCTATCGGTCACCGCATTGTGCACGGCGGCGAGAAGTTCACCGCTTCTGCCGTGATCAATGACGAAGTCTTGCAGGGTATCAAAGATTCGGTGCCGTTTGCACCACTGCATAACCCGGCGCACCTGATCGGTATCGCTGAGGCATTGAAATCCTTCCCTAAACTGGCGGATAAAAACGTTGCCGTGTTCGACACCGCGTTCCACCAGACCATGCCGGAAGAATCCTACCTGTACGCCCTGCCGTACAGCCTGTACCGTGACCACAGCGTTCGTCGCTATGGCGCACACGGCACCAGCCACTTCTACGTCACTCAAGAAGCTGCGAAAGTGCTGAACAAGCCGGTTGAAGAAGTTAACCTGATCACCTGCCACCTGGGCAACGGCGGTTCCGTAACCGCAGTGCGCAACGGCAAATGCGTTGACACCTCCATGGGTCTGACCCCGCTGGAAGGCCTGGTCATGGGCACCCGCAGCGGTGACATCGATCCAGCGATCATCTTCCACCTGCACGACTCTCTGGGCATGAGCATTGATCAAATCAACAAAATGCTGACCAAAGAATCCGGCCTGCTGGGCCTGACCGAAGTCACCAGCGACTGCCGTTACGTTGAAGACAACTACGCAACCAAAGCCGATGCAAAACGCGCGATGGACGTATTCTGCCACCGTCTGGCCAAGTACATCGGTGCCTATAGCGCCCTGATGGACGGTCGTCTGGACGCGGTCATCTTCACCGGCGGCATCGGCGAAAACGCCGGTATGGTTCGTGAGCTGACCCTGGACAAACTGGGCCTGCTGGGCTTCGAGATTGACCACGAGCGCAACATGGCCGCTCGCTTCGGTAAATCCGGTGCAATCACCAAAGACGGCAGCCGCCTGGCGCTGGTTATCCCGACCAACGAAGAGTTGGTCATCGCGCAAGACGCATCCCGTCTGACCGCGTAAACGCTCTCCGACACCGTCAGCTCAGGCTGGCGGTGCTGTTTTAGCCTCATGTTAATTCGTGAAGAGGACTATTCTGTGTCACGTACAATTATGTTGATCCCCACCGGCACCAGCGTCGGCCTGACCAGCGTCAGCCTGGGTGTCATCCGCTCCATGGAGCAAAAAGGCGTTAGCCTGAGCGTGTTCAAACCTATCGCTCAGCCACGCACCGGCGGCGACTCGCTCGACCAGACCACCACCATCATCCGCAGCAGCAACTCCACCATCACGGCGGCCGAGCCGCTGCGCATGAGCTACGTTGAGGGCCTGCTGAGCTCCAACAAGCAAGATGAGTTGATGGAAGAGATCGTGGCGCGCTACCACGAGAACACCAAAGACGCGGAAGTGGTGCTGATCGAAGGCCTGGTGCCGACTCGTAAGCACCAGTTCGCCAACGCGCTCAACTATGAAATCGCCAAGACGCTGAATGCGGAAATCGTTTTTGTACTGGCACTGGGCAATGATTCCCCGGCTCAGTTGAAAGAGCGCATCGAGCTGGCTCGCAGCAGCTTCGGCGGCAGCAAGAACAAAAACATCACCGGCGTGATCATCAACAAGCTGAACGCCCCGGTTGACGAGCAGGGCCGTACCCGTCCTGACCTGTCCGAGATCTTCGACGACTCCACCAAGGCCAGCGTAACCAACGTTGACCCGGCGCAACTGTTCGCCAACAGCCCGCTGCCGGTACTGGGCTGCGTGCCGTGGAGCTTCGACCTGATCGCGACCCGCGCTATCGACATGGCCCGTCACCTGAAGGCCACCGTGGTCAATGAAGGCGACATCATGACCCGTCGCGTGAAGTCTGTAACCTTCTGTGCGCGCAGCATTCCGCACATGCTGGAACACTTCCGTCCGGGTTCACTGCTGGTCACCTCGGCAGACCGTCCTGACGTGCTGGTTTCTGCCTGTCTGGCGGCGATGAACGGCGTGGAAATTGGTGCTGTGCTGCTGACCGGCGGCTACGCTATCGACGAACCGATCAGAAAGCTTTGTGAACGTGCGTTCCAAACCGGCCTGCCGGTCTTTATGGTCGAAACCAACACCTGGCAGACCTCGCTGAGCCTGCAAAGCTTCAACCTCGAAGTGCCGGCGGACGACCACCAGCGCATCGAGAAAGTGCAGAACTACGTGGCCAGCCACATCAACGCAGAATGGATCGAGTCTCTGACTGCGACCTCCGAGCGTTCGCGTCGCCTGTCTCCACCGGCGTTCCGCTATGAGCTGACTGAGCTGGCGCGTAAAGCCGGCAAACGCATCGTGCTGCCGGAAGGCGACGAGCCGCGTACCGTGAAAGCGGCGGCTATCTGCGCCGAACGTGGTATCGCAGAGTGTGTGCTGCTGGGCAATCCGGAAGAGATCCAGCGCGTTGCCGCGGCTCAGGGCGTTGAGCTCGGCAAAGGCATCGAGATTGTTGATCCGGTCGCCGTGCGCGAACAATATGTTCCGCGTCTGGTTGAGCTGCGTAAGAGCAAGGGCATGACCGAAGTGGTTGCGCGCGAGCAACTGGAAGATAACGTGGTTCTCGGCACCCTGATGCTGGAGAAAGGCGAAGTCGACGGTCTGGTTTCCGGCGCGGTTCACACCACCGCCAACACCATCCGTCCACCGCTGCAGCTGATCAAAACGGCGCCGGGCAGCTCGCTGGTGTCCTCCGTGTTCTTCATGCTGCTGCCTGATCAGGTTCTGGTGTACGGCGACTGCGCGATCAACCCGGACCCAACCGCAGAACAGCTGTCTGAAATCGCGATCCAGTCGGCAGACTCCGCTGCGGCCTTCGGTATCGAACCACGCGTAGCCATGATCTCCTACTCCACCGGTAACTCCGGCGCAGGTAGCGACGTTGAGAAAGTGCGTGAAGCGACGCGTCTGGCGCAGGAAAAACGTCCTGACCTGATCATCGACGGCCCACTGCAGTACGACGCCGCCATCATGGCCGACGTCGCCAAGTCCAAAGCGCCAAACTCACCGGTTGCAGGCCAGGCTACCGTGTTCATCTTCCCAGATCTGAACACCGGTAACACCACCTACAAAGCGGTACAGCGTTCCGCTGACCTGGTGTCCATCGGGCCAATGCTGCAAGGCATGCGCAAGCCGGTGAACGACCTGTCACGTGGCGCACTGGTAGACGATATCGTTTATACCGTAGCCCTGACCGCTATCCAGTCTTCCCAGGCTGATGCAGCAGCAGTCAAAGCCTGATAATCCCCGAATTATCAGATAAAAAAAACCGGTCAATTGACCGGTTTTTTTATTTGCGGAAACGCATCAGGCATTTTCATCGCTATCGCGTAACGGCTTGCCATAGGCCTGTTCGTTGTTGCGCGTCAGCCACAGCGACAGCGCTTTTAGCGAGTCCGGCGTGAATTCATCGCAGCGGGCGGTGATCTCTTCCGGCGTCAGCCAGCTCACCTCAACCACTTCTTCTTCCTGCAGTGCAAATGGGCCATGAGAGACACAGCTGAACAGCGCGCCCCACACCCGGCACTGCTCTTCTTCAAAGTAGAACAGCCCATGCTCGGCGAAAGGCACGCCAGCAATACCCAGTTCCTCTTCCGCCTCGCGGCGAGCGGAATCCAGCACGTTCTCCCCGCTTTGCACTACGCCACCCGCAGTGGCGTCCAGCCAACCCGGATAGAAATCTTTAATGTCGGTGCGACGCTGCACCAGAATTTTTCCCATTCCATCATGCACCACAATATAGGTAGCACGATGACGCAGCCGTTGAGCACGCATCTGTTGGCGACTGGATTGAGCAATCACTTCATTTTGCTCGTTGACGATATCAACCCACTCGGTATCTGCAGCCTGACCCTGTTCCGCCATCCTCTAAAACCTTCTATTTTGGCGCGATGCATCCCGCGCACTGGTTAATCAATGAGTGTTTTTCAAAGATTTTTATTGTGTGTGTATAAATTAGTGCGTTAATGCCACCTCTGCAACAGCCTTGCCGCCGTCCAAAGTGACCACACTTAAAATGCCGTCCTCCAGTATGCCATAGCTGGCGGGAAAGCCCCCTTTCGGAATGCTGACCGACCCTGGATTAAAGCAGTAAATCTCTCCCTGCCGTTCCGCCTGCGGCAAATGGCTGTGCCCGTAAACCAGCACATCACCAGCAGATAACGGCGGCAGTGCGGAGGGATGATAAAGGTGTCCGTGGGTTAAAAACAATCGTCTTTTTTGCAATAGCACCTGCTGCCAAGACGCGGTGATGGGAAACGACAATAACATCTGATCAACTTCACTGTCACAGTTGCCGCGAACGGCGATGATCTTGTCGCTATAGCGATTCAATTGTTCGGCAACCTGCGCCGGTTGATAACCCGCAGGCAAAGCATTTCGCGGCCCGTGATTCAGCAAATCGCCCAGCAGGATCAGCCAATCGGCTCCGCTTTGTTCAAAACGTTCCAGCACGCTTTCGGTGGCGGGTAGCGAACCGTGTATATCGGAGGCGAATATCAGCTTCATAACCTTTCCTTTGACGGGGAAATAACGGCTATTTTATCGCAGTGGCCGACGACGGCAAGGCTGCCGAGCAAGCGGCGGCTAAAGACCTGGAACTGTGATGCATGTTGTAGAGATAGCATCAGACGAATCTCACATAGCCTGCTATTCTTAGCTGCTATTGTGGGTAACCCTATAGAAAGATCTTTGATATACCTTTGTGCGCGGCGAAGACCGCAACAACGTGTAATGACTTACAGATCACCTTACCGCAGGAGGCAACATGATTGACCTGTATTACGCGCCTACTCCCAATGGTCACAAAATTACCCTGTTTCTGGAGGAGGTTGGCTTACCCTACCGTATCCATCGCGTAAATATCAGCGCCGGCGACCAGTTCAAGCCGGATTTTCTGAGCATTTCACCCAACAACAAAATTCCGGCCATCGTCGACCAGCAGCCGGTTGATGGCGGTGCGCCCATCAGCCTGTTCGAATCCGGCGAGATTCTGCTGTATCTGGCGGAGAAAACCGGCAAATTGCTGAGCAAAGGCCTGCGCGAACGTGCCGCTACGCTACAGTGGCTGTTCTGGCAAGTCGCGGGCTTTGGGCCCATGCTCGGGCAAAACCATCACTTTAACCATTACGCGCCTCAGCCGGTGCCTTACGCCATCGAACGCTACCATCTGGAAACCAAGCGTCTGTATGCCGTGCTGGAAGCCGAGCTGCAAAAGCACCCGTACCTGGGCGGCGACAACTACAGCATCGCCGATATTGCGACTTACCCCTGGGTGGTGTCTCACCCGCGCCAACGCATCGATCTGGCGGATTACCCGGCGGTACGCAACTGGTTTGAACGCATCAGCAACCGTCCGGCCACCGCTCGCGCCTACAAGCTGGCCGAACAGGGCTAAATTTCCCGCTCCCCGACCCGCGGGGAGTTTCCTTCGGCTCGTTATCTTTTCCTTACTTTCCGTGTATTCTGAGCGGCAATAATCAGACCTGTGGAGATCTTCTGATGTCATTCAGTCAACCCGACGCCATTATTCGTATAAAAAACCTGCGGTTGCGTACTTTCATCGGTATCAAGGAAGAAGAAATTAACAATCGTCAGGACATCCTGATTAACGTGGTGATCCACTACCCGGCGGATAAAGCGCGCGACAGTGAAAATATCGACGACGCGCTCAATTACCGCACTATCACCAAAGCCATCATCCGCCATGTGGAAGATAACCGCTTCGCCCTGCTGGAAAAATTAACTCAGGATGTGCTCGATATCGTGAAACAACATGCCTGGGTAACCTATGCTGAAGTAGAGATAGATAAACTACTGGCCCTGCGCTACGCCGACTCGGTTTCGATGACCATGAGCTATCGCCGGGCCTGAAAACCACCTGTTTCAGGGAGAATCGACCATGCGAGTCCTGATAACCGGCGCCACAGGATTGATAGGGAGCAGCCTGACGCAGCGGCTGTTGGGCCTTTCTCACCAGGTTACGGTACTGAGCCGTAACCTGCCCCGCGCTCGTGAACGCTTCGGTGAGCAGGTCAGCTACTGGTCAACGTTGCAGGATCAGCCTTCGCTCGATGGCTTTGACGCGGTGATCAACCTGGCCGGCGAGCCGATCGCAGACAAGCGCTGGAGCAAAGCGCAGAAAGAGCGCCTGTGCCACAGCCGCTGGGATCTGACCGAACAGTTGGTGAAACTGATTAACGCCGGCAGTACCCCGCCCAGCGTGCTGATTTCCGGTTCCGCGACCGGTTACTACGGCGATCAGGGGCAGGCGGTCGTCACCGAAGACGAAGCGCCGCATGACGAATTCACCCATCAACTCTGTCAGCGTTGGGAATCTCTGGCGCTACAGGCGCAAAGCGACGCGACCCGCGTCTGCCTGCTGCGCACCGGCGTAGTGCTGGCGGCAAAAGGCGGCGCGCTGGCGAAGATGCTGCCGCCGTTTCGCTTCGGGCTGGGCGGGCCCATCGGCAGCGGCCGTCAATACCTGCCGTGGATCCACCTGGACGACATGGTCAATGGCATTATCTATTTGCTGGATCACCAGACCCTGCAAGGCCCTTTCAATATGGTCGCCCCTTATCCGGTCCACAACGAGCAGTTTGCCGCTCAGTTGGCCAACGTGCTCGATCGGCCGGCATTTTTACGCGTCCCGGCATTCGCCCTGCAATTATTGATGGGGGAAGCGGCGGTATTGGTCTTGGGCGGGCAACGTGCGGTGCCGAAAAGGCTGGAAGAGGCAGGCTTCAGCTTCCGCTTTCTGGAGCTGGAGCAGGCGCTGGATGATGTGATCAATCAGCGGGACTCCGTGCGCTGAGGAAGATATCGGGGCCAGAAAAATACGGCCCCGACAGCCGATTATTTTAAAGCGCCGGAAAGAAACTGCTGCAGACGCGGGCTTTTCGGATTGCCAAACAGTTCGGCCGGTGGCCCCTGCTCTTCGATCAACCCTTTGTGCAGGAAAATCACGTGGCTGGACACGTGGCGAGCAAACTCCATCTCGTGCGTCACCACCACCATGGTTTTCCCCTCTTCCGCCAGCTTCTGCATGATGCGCAGCACTTCACCTACCAGCTCCGGATCCAGCGCCGACGTCGGTTCATCAAACAGCAAAACTTCCGGCTCCATCGCTAACGCCCGGGCGATCGACACGCGCTGCTGCTGCCCGCCGGACAGGTGCACCGGGTATTTGCCGCGGGCACGTTCGTCGATGCCGACCTTATCCAGATAGCGTATCGCACGCTCACGCGCCTCGGTCTTGCTCAACCCCAGCACCTGCACTGGCGCTTCCATCACGTTCTCCAGCACGGTCATGTGGCTCCACAGGTTGAAGTGCTGGAACACCATGGTCAGGCGGGTACGCAGCAGCTGCAGCTGTTTCTTGTCGAACACCTTAAGCTGCCCGTCCTTGTCGCGCACCATGCGGATATCTTCATTGTTCAGGCTAATGGACCCTTCACTCGGCTTTTCCAGGAAGTTAATGCAGCGCAAAAAGGTGCTTTTGCCGGAACCGGAAGAACCGATGATGCTAATCACGTCCCCTGCGTTGGCCGCCAGCGATACGCCCTTCAACACTTCGTGTTCGCCATAGCGCTTATGCAGTTCGGTGACGGCTAATTTATTCTCAGACATAGTGTGTTCCCGTCATTATCAGTGATTAACGTGTGCCATCCAGCGCTTTTCCGCCTTGCGGAACAGGCTGATTAACCCGTAAGAGATGATCAGATACAGCACGGCCGCAATGCCGAAGGCATAAAACGGTTGATAGGTCGCCGCATTGATATCACGCGCTATTTTCAGCAGATCCGGCACGGTGGCGGTAAACGCCAGCGCGGTGGAGTGCAGCATCAGGATCACTTCGTTGCTGTAGGCCGGCAAAGCGGTGCGCAGCGCGGAAGGCAAAATGATGCAGCGATACATTTTAAAGCGCGAAAAACCGTAGGCATTGCCTGCCTCGATTTCACCGTGCGGAACCGCGCGAATAGCCCCGGCAAAGATCTCGGTGGTATAGGCGCAGGTGTTCAGCGTCAGCGCCAAAATGGTGCAATTGAGCCCGCTGCGGAAGAAGGCGTTGAGAAAGTCCGTGCCCCGCACGATTTCCAGGCTGTACATGCCGGAGTAGAACACCAGCAATTGCACATACAACGGCGTGCCGCGGAATATGTAGGTATACAGCCATACCGGGAAGCGCACCCATCTGATGGGGGAAACGCGTGCCACCGCCATCGGGATCGCCAGCAAGCCGCCCATCACCACCGAGGAGATCAGCAACCACAGCGTGACCGCCACGCCGGTAAAGCGATAACCGTCGCTCCACAACAACGACTGCCAGTACTGTTGCAAGATTTCGATCATAGCTCAGCCCTCCGAACGCCGAGGGAATAACGCCGTTCAAGCCACAACAGCACGCCATTGGACAGGGTGGTGAACACCAGATAAACCACCCCGGCCACGATCGCGAAGAAGAACGGCTGGTAGGTGCCTTTTCCGGCCAGCTGAGTGGCCTTCACCACGTCGTTCAGGCCCAGGATCGACACCAGCGCCGTCGCCTTCAGGATCACCTGCCAGTTATTGCCGATGCCCGGCAGGGCAAAACGCATCATCGAAGGGAACAGAATGCGGCGGAAAATCTGGGAGCCGGAAAAGCCGTAGGCAGTGGCCGCTTCGATCTGCCCTTTCGGCACCGCCAGAAAGGCCCCGCGAAAAGTCTCGGTGAAATAGGCGCCGTAGATAAACCCGAGGGTGATGATCCCCGCGCTGAGCGGATCAATATCGATTTGCGAAAAACCAAGCAGTTCGGTGATGTTGTTAAGTGCAATTTGCAGGCCATAGAAAATCAGCAGCATCAGTACCAGATCGGGTACGCCACGGATCAGCGTGGTATAAGCGCCAAACAGCGTGGAAAGCAGGCGGCTATGGGAAAGCTTGCCGCCGGCGCCGATCAAACCAATCACCACCGCCAGCAGTACGGAACTGAGGGCCAGCTCCAGCGTCACCAAAGCGCCCTCAAATATCAATTGGGAGTAGCCTTGCAGCATTTACTTCACCCTGTCGTCATAGGATCCCGAACCATCGAGGCCGGCAGACCGGCCCCGTAGTCACAACATGGAAGGGTATGCGGCATTAACCGCCGTAGACGTCAAAGTCGAAGTATTTCTTCGCAAACTTGTCGTAGGTGCCGTCTTTGCGCATTTCGGCAAAGGCCTTATCCAGCGCCGCCTTGAGCTCGGTATCGGTCTTGCGCAGGCCCATGCCGGTGCCTACGCCAAAGAATTTGTCATCCTTCACCGATTCGCCGGCGAAAGCGTAATCCTTGCCTGGAGGCTGTTTCAGGAAGCCATCGCTCCCCGCCACTTCATCCTGGAAGGCGGCGTCGATACGGCCGGATGCCAGGTCGGCGTACACCAGATCCTGGTTCTGATAAGGCACAACGGTGATGCCCTTCGGCTGCCACATGGCGTTGGCATAGGCTTCCTGGGTGGTGCCCTGCAGCACGCCGACGCTCTTGCCTTTCAGCGCATCCACGGTAGGCAACAGTTTCGACCCTTTCGGCGCGATCAAGCGGGCGTTAGCGGCATACAGCTTGTCGGTAAAGGCAATTTCCTGCTGGCGTTTTTCGGTGATCGACAAAGAGGAGATGATGGCGTCAATTTTCTTCGCCTTCAGAGAAGGGATCAGCGCGTCAAAATCGCTTTCCACAAAGGTACATTGGGTATTTATGCGTTTGCACAGCTCTTTGGCCAGATCGATATCAAAGCCGACCAGCTCACCTTTGGCATTTTTGGACTCAAAGGGTGCATAAGTCGGATCGGTACCTATCTTCAAGGTCGATGGTACGGCGGCAAATGCGCTGCTTGCCGCGCTTAAAGCCAAGACTAAAGGAAGAACCTTAACCAGCATTTTCATAAATTACCCTCAAATTGATTTTTTCGATGCCACTGCGGGCATTACTTTTTCACCAAATCAATTTGCAGTAATCGTGCCACATTGGTTGCTGCAGGCGGAGGGAACGGCTCCGGCCTTCACAAAACTGTTTCCTGGGACGATAACCGCAAAATTAAATCGGCCAGTCTGGGCCGCGCCACGGGCAAAGGAGAAATACCAGAGCCTTGAAACAGTGAACGTGATGAAGTGGGATCATTATGGTGCAGGCGCCGCCCTAATTCAGTGCGGTGTTGCACAAATGTGCCAAATTGGAGAGAAATTTGTTAATTGGCACCTTGCCAGCGGGTAAATAAATCTTCGGGTAATTCAATATCGAACTGATCGACCACCCGGTTCACGGTTTGATCGATGATGTCTTCTACGCTTTCGGGGCGGTGATAAAACGCCGGCACCGGCGGCATAATGACGGCCCCCATTTCTGCCGCTTGAGTCATCAGGCGCAGGTGGCCCACGTGCAGCGGGGTTTCACGCACGCACAGCACCAACCGGCGACGCTCTTTCAGCACAACGTCAGCGGCACGCGTCAGCAGACCATCGCTGTAGCTGTTGGCGATACCGGACAATGTTTTGATTGAGCAGGGTAAAATCACCATACCGATAGTTTTGAACGATCCGGAAGAGATACTGGCGCCAATATCGCGCGAGTCATGTACCACATCGGCCAGCGCCTGCACTTCGCGCAGGCTGAGCGTGGTTTCCAGCGACAGCGTTTGTCGTGCCGCATTACTCATCACCAAATGGGTTTCCACCTCTGCGACGTCACGCAATACCTGCAGCAGGCGCACGCCGTAGATAGCGCCGCTGGCGCCGGAAATACCGATGATGATTCGTTTCATAAAGCTGGCCTCTGCCACGGAAAAAATAGGATCAGGCAGACTTTGCCGCAATGGCGCTATATAAGCAAGTCAGGCGGGGATAATGCACCGCAGCGAGCGCCGCGGTGCACCATTTTGGTCAGTGCGAAGGCTTAACCTTCGTTGTGCATTTCCAGATTTTCCGCTTCGGTCTGGCTACGCATTTCTTTGGCGTCGTCATTGCGCAGCGATTCCAGATACTCGAGGTAGCTCTGGTCGACGTCTTTGGTGACGTAGATACCGTTGAATACCGAGCATTCGAACTGGGTGATGTCCGGGTTCTCTTCACGCACCGCTTCAATCAGATCGTCCAGATTCTGGAAAATCAAACCGTCGGCGCCGATGATCTGACGGATTTCATCCACTTCACGACCGTGGGCAATCAGTTCGTTGGCGCTTGGCATGTCGATGCCGTACACGTTAGGGAAGCGAATCTCCGGCGCTGCGGAAGCCAGATAAACACGTTTCGCCCCGGCGTCGCGCGCCATTTCCACGATCTGTTCAGACGTGGTGCCACGCACGATGGAATCGTCCACCAGCAGCACGTTCTTGTCACGGAATTCGGCGCGGTTGGCATTCAGCTTGCGGCGTACCGATTGGCGACGCGCCTGCTGGCCCGGCATGATGAAGGTACGGCCGACATAGCGGTTCTTCACAAAGCCCTGACGGTACGGCTTGTCCAGGATACGGGCGATTTCCAACGCGATATCACAGGAGGTTTCCGGGATCGGGATCACCACGTCGATGTCCAAATCTTCCCATTCGCGGGCAATTTTCTCACCCAGCTTCTGCCCCATGCGCACGCGAGCGCTGTAGACCGAAATCTTGTCCATAAAGGAGTCTGGACGGGCGAAGTAAACGTATTCGAACAGGCACGGGTTGGTTTTTGGGTTCTCTGCACACTGACGAGTGAACAGTTGGCCCTTGTCGGTGATGTACACCGCTTCGCCCGGCGCTACATCGCGCAGGAACTCGAAGCCCAGCGTGTCCAAAGCTACGCTCTCGGAAGCCACCATGTACTCATTGCGGCCATCTTCAAGCGTGCGTTTGCCAATCACCAGCGGACGGATGCCGTTAGGGTCACGGAACGCCAGCAGGCCATGGCCGATGATCATCGCGACGCAGGCGTAAGCGCCGCGCAGCTGCTGATGCATGGCGGCAACGGCGGTGAAAACGTTGTCGGACTCCAGCGGATAGTGTTGGAAACGGTCCAGCTCGCTGGCCAGCACGTTCAGCAAAATCTCGGAATCGGAGGTGGTGTTGACATGGCGACGACCGCTTTCAAACAGCGTTTGGCGCAGTTCATGGGCGTTGGTCAGGTTGCCGTTGTGTGCCAGCGTAATGCCGAACGGCGAGTTTACATAGAAAGGTTGAGCCTCTGAGGCACTGGAGCTGCCAGCCGTCGGGTAGCGCACATGGCCAATACCCATGTTGCCCTGCAAGCGCTGCATATGGCGTGCCTCGAACACATCCTTCACCAGACCGTTCGCCTTACGCAGACGGAACCCGTTATGGGCATCAATGGTGACGATGCCTGCGGCATCCTGGCCACGGTGCTGTAGCACCGTCAACGCATCATAAATCGACTGGTTTACCGGCATAAAACCGGCGATACCGACAATACCGCACATGTTGTCTTTTCCTCATCAGCGCTACCGCCCCGGTAAATGGGTCGGTAAGAAACTCGACGTGCTCTGCAGGTAGTCAAAGAACCACCTGATGATGTAACTGAACTGGGGAATGAGCTGCGACTGTTTCCAGTCTGCGCTTTGCGAAAAGCCGGTAAAGGTATCCAGGAAAAACAGTATCGCCGAAACGATTAACACGCCGCGCAGTGCGCCGAAACAGACGCCCAGCACCCGGTCGGTGCCTGATAACCCGGTTTTCTCTACCAGTGAGCTAATCACATAGTTAACAATAGCTCCTACGATCAGGGTCGCGATAAACAAGATGGCAATCGCGATGCCGTTTCGCACCAGTTCATCTTCAAAACGAGTGAAGTAGACCGCAAGGTAAGAGTAGAAATGGCTGGCAACAAAAAACGCACATCCCCATGTCACAAGTGACAATGCTTCGCGAACAAACCCTCGGATCAGGCTCACCAGAGCCGAAAATCCAATCACCGCTATAATGACGTAATCAATCCAGACCATGAACTATTCCAATGATGAATCGCCCCTGCATCCAATTCGCGGCGAATTCTAACAGAAAAAGAAAACGTTTGCGTAGGGGTTTTCCTACCACGTTACAAATAAAAAGCGGCGATAAAAAAATTCCCAATCGCCGCGCCTACATAGGCCATTTCAGCTACGAAAGGCACAGTTTTTTTAATGATTATACCGTCATCTTTCGGTTCCGGGGCACAGCATGCTGTGCCCCCTGCGGTTAACGTACGCCGTACGGCTTCACCTGACCACTCAAGCCGCTGATGGAGTTCAGCGCGGGCAGCGAAGACTGCAGTTTCTGTTTCGAGGCGTCTGGCCCGACATAAATCCGGGTGATCTGCCCCTGTACCGGCGTTGAAGGCACGGTAAAGGCGCGATAGCCGGACAGCCTCAGCGACGCCACCACCTCATTGACCTTGGCGGCGTTCTTCAGCGCCCCGAGCTGCACCACATAGGCCTGCCCTGCCGGCGCTTTCTCTTCCGCCGGTTTCTGCACCGGTGCAGGTTCAGGCTTCGGTGCCGGCGTAGGCTCCGGTTTCGGCTCTGGCTTAGGTTCAGGTTTCACCACCGGCTTCACTTCCACCGGTTTCGGCTGCTGCACCGGTTTTGGCTTCACTTCCACCGGCTTGGTCTCAACCGGTTTCGGTTTCGGCTGCTGTACCGGTCGGGTTTCAACCGGCGGCGGCGTAACCTGGGTCGGCTGCTGAGCCGGCTGGCGGATGGCCTGTTGCGTCGCCGCTTCATTGGCAGCCTGCTGCTCCACCATCGCGCCCGCGCCTTCCGGCGGTTGGGCCGGCAGCGTCTGGCTTACCGGCGGCACCACGTCGTTTTCTTCCACATCACCGGCCTTCGGCACCAAAGGGATGGCGGCGAACTCGTCCTCATAATGTTTCTTTTTACCGTCCAGCAGCCCTGGCAGGATAATCACCCCCAGCGCAACCAAAATGACGGTACCGACCAATCGGTTTTGAAATTTACTTGCCACTCACACTCCCCGCATCTCGTCTAACGCCGCCATTACCTGTGCAACGGTGTGGAACGATCCACAGACGATCACAATATCCTGAATATCAGCGTCCTGCATAGCCTGACGCCAGGCAGTTTCGACATCGGCGAACTGCCGCGGTTCCGTCAAATGTTGCGCCAACTGCTCGGCGCTGGCACCGCGCGGCCCTTCCAGCGGCGCACAATACCACTCATCGACCTGCTCATTCAGACAGGCCAGCGTACCGGCGATGTCTTTGTCCGACAGCATGCCCACCACCGCGCGCACTTTACCGCCATTCCGCGGCAGCGTCGCCAGACGCCCAGCCAGATAACCGGCGGCGTGTGGGTTATGCGCGACATCGAGGATCAACATCGGATCGCGGCGCACAATCTGGAAGCGCCCGGGCAGCGTCGCCTGCTGCAAGCCGGTGAAGATCGCGCGCTCATCGATTTCCAACGCAGAAAAATGCAGCGCCGCCAGCGCCGTTGCGGCATTGGCCAGCGGCACGTTTGGCATCGGCAAGTCGGTCAGCAAGGTGCCACCGCCCTCCCACTGCCAGCGTTCGCCCTGTTCGCTGAAGGTCCAGGCGTCACCGCGACGATACAGCTGCGCGCCCAGCGTTTCGGCCACCTGCTGGATGGTCGCCGGCATATCCGGCTCGCCCACCACCGCAGGCTTACCGCCACGGAAAATACCGGCCTTTTCGCGGCCAATGCTTTCGCGATCGCTGCCCAGCCAGTCGGTATGATCCAGCGCGATGCTGGTCACCACCGCCACGCTCGGATCGACGATATTGGTTGCGTCCAGGCGTCCGCCCAGGCCCACTTCCAGGATCACCACGTCAAGCTTAGCCTGTTTGAACAGTTGCAACGCCGATAGAGTGCCAAATTCGAAATAAGTCAGCGAGGTTTCGCCCCGGCCCGCTTCAATATAGGCGAACGAACGGCTGTGTTCGGCCTCACTCAGCTCATCGCCTTGAATGCGTACACGCTCGGTGTAACGCACCAGGTGCGGCGAGCTATAAACGCCGACGCGCAGACCGGCCGCCATCAGGATTGCTTCTAACGTTTTGCAGGTGGTGCCTTTGCCATTGGTACCGGCAACGGTAAACACCGTCGGTGCAGGGGTGAGTAAATCAAGATGCGCTGCAACGCGCTGTACGCGTTCCAGACCGAGTTCGATCGCCTGGCTGTGCAGACGCTCAAGATAGAAAAGCCACGAGCTCAATGGCGACGTGGCTTGGGGAATTTGGTGGTTTTGCATGAGTCCCGTCACTGAACTTGGGTTCATTAATCCATCAGGGCACCACCCTCACCGCGGTAAAGGCGATGCTCTGCATGATACCCGTTGTCTTCCAAGCGTCGGAATGGACCGCTACGCTCAATCTACAAGGGTATTTCAACCGTCACTTAGCCACAAAATAACGGTTGAAACCCGCGAGACCTGCGCCGCGCGGGTGACTTATCTGCCTCAGGCGTCGGCCTGACTTTCCTGCTCGGACACCGGCGCTACCTCATCGAAATGCGGCTGCGGCTGGTTGGTCAGCTTGGAAAGGATACTCGCCAACGTCTGGCGCATTTCCGGGCGACGCACGATCATGTCGATCGCACCTTTTTCAATCAGGAACTCACTGCGCTGGAAGCCCGGCGGCAGTTTCTCACGCACCGTCTGCTCGATAACGCGTGGGCCGGCAAAGCCGATCAGCGCTTTCGGTTCGGCGATATTGATATCGCCCAGCATGGCCAGACTGGCGGAGACGCCCCCCATGGTCGGGTCAGTCAGCACCGAAATATACGGCAGACCGCGTTCCTGCAATTTTGCCAACGCTGCGCTGGTTTTCGCCATCTGCATCAGCGACATCAGCGCTTCTTGCATACGGGCACCGCCGCTGGCAGAGAAGCACACCAGAGGACAGTTGTCTTCCAGCGCCTGCTCAACCGCACGAACAAAACGCGCGCCGACCACGGACGACATGGAGCCGCCGATGAAGGCAAACTCAAACGAAGCTGCGACAATCGGCATGCCGTACAGCGTGCCCTTCATCACTACCAATGCGTCTTTTTCACCGGTCGCTTTCTGCGCGGCAACCAGGCGATCCTTATACTTCTTGGAATCCTTGAACTTCAGAACGTCTTTCGGCTCCAGTTCGCTGCCCAGCTCCACTTCACTGCCTTCATCAAGCAGGGTATGCAGACGCATACGCGCAGTCATGCGCATATGGTGGTCGCATTTCGGGCACACTTCCAGATTACGCTCCAGCTCGGCGCGGTAGAGAACCTGGCCGCAGCTATCGCATTTGGTCCAAACCCCTTCAGGAATGCTCGCCTTACGGGTTTGGGTAATATTGCTCTTGTTAAGAATTCGTTCAATCCAGCTCATCGATGACCTTTCTGTTTGAACCTGGCAGACGCCAGTCCGCAGTTCATGCTTTAACAATCCCCCCGAAAACAGACCCAATGAAAAAGTGCCCGAGCGAAACGCGACAAGCGCGCGACAGAGGCACTGGCTTCAGGGTTGTTCACAGGAACAGACCATAAATGTCGCTCATTAAACCATATCGGCCCGACACTGTGGATAAAAAACTGGTCGAACCGACAGGTTAAGCGATGTTTTTACTGTTTTTGCTGGCGGGCAGCCGCGCGCTTGTGGCGCCAGATTTCAATGATGCCCGGCAGAATTGAAACAATGATGATAGCCACGATCAACAGTTTCAGGTTTTCCTGCACGATCGGCAAGTCGCCGAAAAGGTAACCAGCATAGGTGAACAGCAGCACCCAAACCAGCGCACCAATCACGTTGTAGGCAGCAAAATGGCGATAGGACATATGCCCCATGCCGGCGACGAACGGCGCAAAAGTACGCACGATCGGCACAAATCGCGCCAGAATGATGGTTTTCCCGCCGTGTTTTTCATAAAACTGGTGGGTTTTATCCAGGTAGCTGCGGCGGAAGATTTTCGAATTCGGGTTACTGAACAGCTTTTCCCCGAACAGCCGCCCAATGGTGTAGTTCACCGCGTCCCCGAGGATTGCCGCGCCGATCATCAACGCCACCATGGTATGCACATTCAGATCGTTGGTCGGCAAGGCCGCCAGCGCTCCTGCAACAAACAGCAGAGAATCCCCCGGCAGGAAAGGCGTCACCACCAGGCCGGTTTCACAAAACAGGATCAGGAACAAAATACCGTACACCCACATACCGTATTGCGCCACCAGCTCGGCCAGATGCACGTCAATATGCAGAATAAAATCAATCACAAACTTGATGATGTCCATAGGTTCTCTCTCTTACCGGGTGTCTCACCCACCCGGCAGATACACAAGGGAGCAACGCGTCAGTCGCGCCGGCGTTTAATCGTCGGGTAAAAACAGTGGCCCCATCGGTGGCCGGGGTAGTGCAAAATGCTCAGGATAATCAACGCTCACCAGGTATAACCCTTCGGCCCGCGCCGTAGCCGCAGCCAGATTGCGATCCTTCAGCGCCAGCAACTCGGCCATCCAGTTCTCGTCCTGATTGCCGCAGCCAATTTCCATCAGGCTGCCGACAATATTGCGAACCATGTGATGCACGAAGGCATTCGCCTTGATATCTACCACAATATATTCACCGTGGCGCGTAACCTTAACGTGTTTTACGTTACGCCAGGGCGTTCGCGACTGGCATTGCACGGCGCGGAACGAAGTAAAGTCGTTCTCGCCCAGCAGCGCCTGCGCCGCCCTTTCCATCCGATCGGCATCCAGCGGGTGATAAAAATGGGTCATCCCCTGCTGCAATACCGCCGCGCGGTAGCGGTGATTATAAATAATGTAGCGGTAACGGCGCGCGGTGGCGCTGAAGCGCGCATGGAAATCTTCAGGCACGCCGGTTACCCAGCGCACGGCGATGTCCGGCGGCAGATGGGTGTTGACCCCCATCGTCCAGGCGGCGTCCTTGCGCTGCGCGGTGGTTTCAAAATGCACCACCTGACCGGTAGCGTGCACCCCGGCGTCGGTACGTCCGGCGCACAGCACGTTGATCGGCGCGTTGGCCACCTTGCTCAAAGCCTGTTCCAGACAGGCCTGCACGCTGGCCACTTCCTGCTGACGTTGCCAGCCATAATAACGGCTGCCGTCGTATTCAATCCCCAGCGCGATTTTCAGGGTCGGCTGGGTGGGCAAAACAACCTCTGACATCAGTACATCTGCTCCTGCACCAAACGCTCTGCGGTTTCGATCGCCATCAGCGCGCCGCCGAAGCGCACGTTGTCGGCGACCGACCAGAACTGCAGGATTTCAGGAATGCCGTAGTCATTGCGCAAACAGCCCAGGCTCAGCGCATCGCTGCCGGAGGCTTCCGTGACCTGAGTCGGATAGTCGTCTTCTTCGCTCAGTTGGATATCGTCCACCTGCTCCAGCTCGCTGCGTGCCTCTTCCGCAGAGATGGGACGCAACGCTTCCAGATGCACCACCTGCGCATGGCCGTAGAACACCGGCGACTGCACGCAGCTCACGGAGATCGGCAGCCCTTCGTCCTGCAGCACTTTGCGCACCTGATCGACGATCAACCGTTCTTCGCGCACGCTGCCCTGCTCGTCGGTCATCAACGGCAGCAGGTTGAACGCCAGCTGCTTGGCAAACACGCCCGGCTCGGCCGGAATGCCGTTCAGCAGACGCGCACTCTGACCGGCCAAATCGTCTACCGCCACTTTCCCGCGTGACGAAACCGACATCAGGGTGGTGACGTGCAGGCGAGAAAGCCCGGCCTGTTCGGTCAAGGGTTTGATTGCCGTCAGCAGTTGGCTGACCATGCTGTCGGCCACGGCGACAATATTGCGGTTACGGTAGTCCGCCAGCACCTGCGGGTTAACCCCAGGCACCACCAGCGGAACGTCCGGCTCCAGCGCAAACAGACCGCTGGTGTCGATCACCAGGCAGCCCATATTGCCGGCTTCTTCCGCGTAACGGGCCGAGGCTTCGCTACCGGCGACGAAGAACGCCAACTGTGCCTGTGACCAGTCGAATTCTTCCGCTTTTTGCACCAGTACCGATTTGCCATTGAAGCGCACCGTTGCACCGGCACTGCGCTCGCTGGCCAAAGGATAGAGTTCGCCCACCGGGAACTGGCGTTCCTGTAACAGTTCCAGCAACGCTTCACCTACCGCGCCAGTGGCGCCAAGCAGAGCGATATTCCAGCCGTCAGACATTGGGTTTCTCCAGAGTATTTATTCAAATGCAGAGGGGCGACTGATTCGCCGCCCTGATAACAAAATTAGTCGCCGTTGCTTAAGAAAGCCTTACGCGATCAAAAAGCCCAGCTTGTGCAGCAGTTCCGCACTGGCGCTGTCATCGCACTGGACGCGCAATGAAGACCATTCACGGCGCTCCTGATAATGTTTGCGCAGACGATCAAACTCGCCCGGTTGCCCGGCCACTTTACGCAGTGGTGCGTCGTCGCGGCGCACATCATACACCAAGTGCATCAATCGTTTTAATTTGCCTTCGTCCAGTGGACCATTGAGCTGGATCTGGCTGAACTCCGGCACCGGCAACAATGAGGCCAGTTCGATCTGCTGCGGCTGCCCCAGATGGCGGCTGAAGGCCTCGAAGACCTGCGTCGTGCCGCGCGCCTTGCCCTCCAGCGTGTAACCGGCGATATGCGCGGTACCGATATCGACCCGCGCCAGCAGCGGCAGAGACAGCTCCGGCTCCGGTTCCCACACGTCCAGCACCGTGCTCAGCTTTTTGCCTTTTTCCAGCGCCTGCAACAGCGCCGCGTTGTCGACGACCGGACCGCGGCAAGCGTTGATCAGAATCCGGTTGTCCGGCAGCGCCGCCAGCAAATCGGCGTCCGCCAGGTGCAGTGAATGGTAAGGACCGGATTTATTCAGCGGAGTATGGAAGGTCAGCACGTCAGCTTCCGCCACCAGCTTCTCCAGCGGCCAGAATTCACCGCTGTCACCGCGATCGGCACGCGGCGGATCGCACAGTAAGGTACGCACGCCCAGGGCTTTCAAACGGGCATCCAGCCGTGAACCTACGTTGCCGACGCCGATAATGCCGACGGTTTTATCGCGCAGGTGAAAACCGTCACGCTCGGCCAGCAACATCAGCGCAGAGAAGACATACTCCACCACGGCAATGGCGTTGCACCCCGGGGCCGCAGAAAAACCTATGCCCTGCTGTTGCAACCAGGCGTCGTCTACGTGATCGGTGCCGGCTGTCGCGGTGCCGACAAAACCAATGCGGGTGCCGACCAGCAGCGCTTCATTCACTTTGGTCACCGAGCGCACCATCAACGCATCGGCATCCGCCAGCGCATCACTCGGAATTGGGCGGCCAGGCACGGCCTGTACGTTTCCCAGGCGACTGAACAATTCAGTCGCGTACGGCATATTTTCATCAACCAGGATTTTCACTTGTCGCTCCGACGGTTTACGGCTATTTGGCTGGGAAATAGTGTGCCACTGAATCATGCCCGGCGAAAGCGCTCGGGGGTGGTGCCGGCGATTTGCTGAAACATGACAATAAACGCCGACGCCGAGCTGTAGCCCACTTCCAGCGCGACCTCCTGCACGGTTTTTCCCTGTTCCAATAATGAAACGGCATGGAGAAAACGCAGTCGCTGGCGCCATTCGCTAAACGACATCCCCAGGTCCTGCTGGCAACGGCGCGACAGGGTGCGTTCGGTGGTGTAGACCCGGGTGGCCCAGGCGGCGAGCGAGGTATTGTCCGACGGGTTGTGCTCCAGCGCTTCCAGCACCGGTGCCAAAAATTTGTCTTCGGAGGTCGGCAGATAAGTTTGTTGCACCGGCGAAACATGCAGTTGGTCTATCAATGCGCGGCACAAGCGTAAATCCTGTTTGCTTTGCGGGATGTATTGTTTGCGGGCGTAAAAGTCTTCGGCAATGGCACGGAAAATCGGAGTGACGCTGACCAGGCAAGGCGCTTCCGGCAGGCCGACGCACAGCGGCAGAGCAATATCCACCATACGGCACTGCGCCAGGCGCTGGTTATAACAGGAGTGTTCAATCTCCGCCGGCGCCCATAACACAAACTCCGGCGGTGCCAGAAAGCGCTGACCGCCAATGCGCAACACCATGACACCGGCTTTTACCCACATCAGCTGTCCCCAGCTGTGGCGATGCGGCTGGAACTCGGTGCGCGCATTAAACTCCTCGCAGCGGAACTGTACCGGACGCGGTGCCGGGATCAGCGCTTCGGGATAATGGCGGATTTCTGACATGGTTTCGCTCCGTGACTTGTCTTGTTTGGCCAAAAATTTGTCTGGATATCGCTATATATAATAAACCGGACACGCGTAAACTAGCCAGCATGTCAGTCGTTAATGAGAATAATTATCATGAATATGATCTTCCCTTTGCTGGCGGTTTTGATTTGGTCAATCAATGCCGTGGTCAGTAAGCTCTCGGCCACCGCTATCGATCCGGCCGCGATCTCCTTCTACCGCTGGTTGCTGGCGCTGATCACCCTGACGCCATTTGTGCTGCCTGGCGTGATCCGCCACTGGTCGGCAATACGCGCCAACTGGTGGAAATTGCTGGTCCTCGGCATGTTGGGCATGGTGCTGTATCAGAGCCTGGCCTATTACGCAGCGCACAGCGTCAGCGCGCTATTTATGGGCATTATTGTTTCACTGATCCCATTACTGACCATTCTGATCAGCATAGTGCTATTGCGCGTCGCGCCCACGGTAGGCATTGCCATCGGCAGCCTGTTGTCTTTGGGCGGCTTGATCTGGCTGGTGAGTGCCGGTAACCCGGGTGAGTTGCTGCAGCACGGCATCGGCAAGGGGGAATGGATGATGCTCGCCGCCACCGCCTCTTATGCGCTGTACGGCGTGCTGACCAAACGTTGGGCAATTGCCCTGCCGAACTGGCAGTCGTTGTATGTGCAGATCCTGTTCGGCGTGGTGCTGTTACTGCCGAACTTCCTGATGGCACAAGACGTGTCTCTGACCAGCCAAAATATTCCGCTGGTGCTGTTTGCCGGCATTCCGGCCTCGATTGTCGCACCTTACCTGTGGATCCACGGTGTTATGCGCCTGGGGGCCAATACCGCGTCGATCTTTATGAACCTGGCACCGGTATTTACCGCCATCATTGCGGTGCTGTTCCTGCATGAACACCTGCACAGCTACCATCTGATCGGCGGCGGCATTACCCTACTGGGCGTGATCCTGTCGCAGCGCCTGCGTACGCCGCTGGGGCGCAAAGCAAAACAAGCCGCAGAATGTCAGAGCTAAGATAACAATTGAAAACGCACCCGCACCAGCAGGCCACCCAGCGTGGCCGAGGTCAACAGCTCCGGGCGGGTGCCGTGATAACGGGTAATATCGCTGACCAGCGCCAGCCCCAATCCGGCACCGGGTTGATCACCCACGTTATCCAGCCGATGAAACGGCTGCAGCGCCTGCGCGGTATCCTGTTGGGCAATACCCGGGCCGCTGTCTTCAATTTCCAATATTCCCTCCCCGGCCTGCTTGTCCAGGGTTAAACGTGCGGTGACCGTGCCCTGATACGGCGTATACTTCAGTGCGTTATCCAGCAAGTTGGCGCACAGTTCGGTTAGCAACAGCGTTTCTCCGCCGACCCAACAAACCGCTTCTCCCTCGTACCCCAAATCGATACGCTTGCTGCGGGCCTGGGGTAAACGTGAAAAGCAGGCGTCACGCAGCACCTGCGCCAGGTTTACCGGCTGCAGTTGGCGATCGGCGTGGTGCTCATGAGCTTTGAGCCGCGAAAGGTAGAGCAGGCGATCGGTCAGCGCCACGGTGTTATCCAGCGTTGCGCTCATGGCCAGCAAGCTTTCCCGCCACTGCTGCGGCTTATCGCTGGCCAGCGCCACTCCCACCTGGGTTTTCAATACGGTCAACGGCGTGCGCAGCTGATGTGAAGCGTCGGCGCTAAAACGCTCCTGTCGCGCCACCATCAGCCGCAGCCGTTCAATATACCGGTTGAACGCCAGCAGCAGCGGCTGCATTTCCGACCAGGGTAACACCATCGGCAGCGGCGTCAGCTCACCCGGATCGCGCCGCAGCATAATGCCGGAAAGCTTGCGCATCGGCTTAAGCACTCGCTTGAGCAACGCAAAGGCCAGGATCATGGTCAGTACCACCACGGTTCCCTGGCTGAGCAAAGCGGAAAGCATCATCTGCCGCGCCAGATAGCGGCGCGACTCCAGGGTTTCTGCCACCAGAATGGTTGCCATGCCCATCACTCCGGATTCGTTGACCGGCTGGTACAGCGCCGCCACGCGGATCGGCCGGCCGCGATATTCGGCGTCGTAGAAATGCACCAGCGCCGGATACAGGCTTGAGCGCAAAATATGCGGCGGCATCGTCGGCAGATCGTCATAGCCGGAGATACTTACGCCCTGCGGTGAGATCACTTCGTAGTAAAGCTGATCGTTCATGTTGCGCTCAAAGCTGTCGAGCACCACATAAGGCACATCCGCCTCAAGCCGGCCATTACGTACCACCAGCCGCTCCGCCACGGTGCGCGCCGACGCCAGCAACGTGCGATCGTAAGCCAGCGTCGCGGCATTCATCGCGCTGAAGTAGTGGGTATAAATCGAGATGCCGCCCAACACCAGCAGCGGCAAGCCAAAGAACAACAACAATTGATAAAACAGCGATCGCGGCGCGTTAAACCACCTCATTGCAAAGCTCCAGGCTGTAGCCCAGACCGCGCAGAGTGATGATCGCCACGTTGCTGCCCTGCAGTTTTTTTCGCAGCCGGTGGACATAGAGTTCGATGCTTTCCGGATTGGCCTCGTCGGCCAAGGTAAACACCTGTTCAAACAGCTGCTGTTTGGCGACCGGCCGACCACGGCGGTGGATCAACGCGGTCAGCACCGCCAGTTCACGCGGCGTCAATTGCAGCGGTTTGTCGTCCAACTGAAAATAGCCTTCATCGTGATAGGTCAGCGCACCGTATTGCAGCGCCTGAGGAGTCACGCCAACGCTGCGGCGCAGCAGCGCCCGAATGCGCGCCTCCAACTCATCCAGTTCGAAAGGCTTGGTGAGATAATCGTCCGCCCCCAGGTTCAACCCTTTAACCCGATCGGCGACGTCGGTTCTGGCCGTCAACAGCAGCACCGGTAAGTCCTGCCCTCGCTTGCGCAGGCGGGCCAGCAGTTCCAGACCGTTCAACCGCGGCAGCGCCACGTCCAGCACCACCAGCGCATAGGATTCGTTTAACAACAGATGATCGGCCGCCAGCCCGTCCGGCGCGACGTCGACGGCAAAACCGACGCCGGTTAACGCCTTTTGCAGCCAGTGGGATAACTCGGGATGATCCTCAACCAATAACAGACGCATGTTTCCATTCCATTGATTTGTCTATGCCGGCAGGCCGAATGCTGCACCGTGGCATCAGGATCCGGCTTATTGTGAATTAACATATTCATAACAGAAGGATGGCATGGAAGGCGTAGGGATAGAAGGGTTGCTCCCGGTCAGTTTTGAGAGCTGGAACACAATTGCGACACGGAACAAACCCTGAGCCGTCGGCAACAGGGCTGATTCGGTTAGCCAGCCACTACATTTCGATTTCGCAGTCGGCCAGGGCGATATCCAGTACCGGGTTCAATTTGGCGGGGGTAAACGGTGGAGACACCAGTACCGAGCGGTTGTTGGCGGCGAAGACCAGATCAATACCGGTGATACAGGCCGTCATCTGGCAGGCATACTTTTCGTTTTTCCCATTCGAAAAATGCAGTTCAAAAACGCCGATCTCCGCGCGCAGGCGCTTAAGACGACAATGGCCTTCTTCCCCGACCCTATCGGCATAGGCCACCGGCAACATCTTGATGGCGTTAACTTTATTGCTGTCTTTGCTACCGAATAACTTCCCTAACGAAAACATAATAATGCACCTTCATTCATTTTATTTTTCGGCATTTTATCGCAAGACGGAACCGACAAAACTGACATTACGCAGGCTTTAAGCAAGGTTTACGCGCTGTTCTTCCCTCACCGCATGTGTTAACCGGCGAGCAATCTGGCCCATTGTCAGCGGTGTGATTAGCGCTAACAGGAGACACGTATCACATCCCGGAAACTTTTCCCTCGGTTGAAAGGTAAATGAAAGGTTGTTGATTTAACAATCCAGCAACCCGTATCGGCGGGGATCCGCACCGACTGAAAAATACCTTGGGGAAAGCAATGAAAAAAATAATCACCCGCACACTGACCGCTACCGCCCTGCTGCTGGCCACCCAACAGGCTTTTGCCCTGGAAGCGCCGAAACGCACCGAATGCATCGCTCCTGCCAAGCCTGGCGGGGGGTTTGACCTGACCTGCAAGCTGATTCAGGTCTCGCTGCAAGAAACCAAAGCCATCGACAAACCGATGCGCGTGACCTATATGCCCGGCGGGGTCGGCGCGGTGGCTTACAACGCCATCGTGGCTCAGCGCCCGGCGGAATTCGGCACGGTAGTCGCCTTCTCCGGCGGTTCGCTGCTGAATTTGTCACAGGGAAAATTCGGCCGTTACAACGTCGATGACGTGAAGTGGCTGGCCGCGGTGGGTACCGACTACGGCATGATCGCCGTGCGCGCCGACTCGCCGTACAAAACCCTGAAAGACCTGATGAACGCCTTCCAGAAAGATCCCAATAGCGTGGTGTTCGGCGCTGGGGCCTCTATCGGCAGCCAGGACTGGATGAAAACCGCGCTGCTGGCGCGCGAAGTCGGCGTCGATCCCCACAAGATGCGTTACGTGGCATTCGAAGGCGGCGGCGAGCCGGTTACCGCCCTGCTCGGCAACCACATTCAGGCCGTTTCCGGCGATTTGAGCGAAATGGTGCCCTACCTACAGGGTGACAAAATTCGCGTGCTGGCAGTGTACTCCGAACAGCGTCTGCCGGGTCAGTTAGCCGATGTTCCGACCGCCAAAGAGCAAGGGTTCAATCTGGTCTGGCCGATCATTCGCGGCTTCTACGTTGGCCCGAAGGTCACGGAAGAGGAGTACCAGTGGTGGCTCGATACCTTCAAGAAAATGATGACAACCGATGAATTCAAGCAACAGCGCGATCTGCGCGGCCTGTTTGAATTCGACCTGACCGGCAAAGAATTGGACGCCTACGTGAAAAACCAGGTCAATCAGTACCGTGAACAGGCCAAAGTTTTCGGCCTGGCCAAATAACCGGGGGCTACCATGAGCGATCGCATTTTTGCCGGGTTCTGGCTGCTGCTGTGTATCGGCGGCCTGTTTATCGGCTGGGGTATCCAGAGCGAATACAGCTATGAACCGCTGGGGCCGCGCCCCTTCCCGCTGGCTATTCTCAGCCTGATGGCGCTGTGTGCGGCACTGCTGCTGTTGAACAAACCGCAGGCCGTTGAATGGCCGCACAACAAGGTGATGCAGCGCCTGCTGGTGCTGGTGATCACGCTGGTGCTGTACGCCTGGGGCTTCGAGTGGCTGGGCTTCCCGCTGGCGACCGCGTTGCTGACCTTCAGCATTGGCCTGCTGTTCCAGGCCAGCCTGACGGCGGCATTGGTGTCCGGCGCGATCATGGGTGTTGCGCTCTATTACGCCTTTGACCGCTTACTTGATGTGACACTGCCACTCGGCGTTTGGCTGAGCTAACGGGGGCGATGATGGAAACCTGGATGTATTTGTCTCAAGGGTTCGAGGTGGCGTTGGTGCCCCAGAACCTGATTATCGCCCTGATCGGCTGTTTCGTCGGCACCATTGTCGGCCTGCTGCCGGGACTGGGCCCGATCAACGGCGTGGCTATCCTGCTGCCGCTGGCGTTTGCGCTCAAGTTGCCGGCCGAGTCCGCGCTGATCCTGCTAGCGACGGTGTATATCGGCTGCGAATACGGCGGGCGTATCTCCTCGATCCTGCTCAATGTTCCGGGGGATGCCGCCGCGATCATGACCGCGCTGGACGGTTACCCCATGGCACAGCAAGGTCGTGCCGGCGTCGCGCTGTCGATTTCGGCGGTCAGCTCCTTTGTCGGTTCGATGATCGCCATCGGCGGGATCATTCTGTTTGCCCCGCTGCTGGCCCGTTGGTCACTGGCATTTGGCCCGGCGGAGTATTTCGCCCTGATGGTGTTCGCCATCGCCTGCCTGGGCAGCATGATGAGCCAGAACCCGTTGAAGTCGCTGCTGGCGGCGCTGATTGGCCTGGGGCTGGCGACGGTCGGGGTGGATGCCAACACCGGCGTTTATCGCTTTACCTTCGACAGCGTTCACCTCTCCGACGGCGTGCAGTTTATCGTGGTGGTGATTGGCCTGTTCTCGGTCAGTGAAATTCTGCTGATGCTGGAAAGCACCAGTACCGGGCAAAAACTGGTGCGTAAAACCGGCCGCCTGCTGTTTAACCGCAAAGAGGCCGCCGAGTGCGTGGGCCCTACGCTACGCTCTTCGGTGATCGGTTTCTTCGTCGGCATTCTGCCGGGTGCCGGGGCCACCATCGCCAGCGCCCTCACCTACATGACCGAAAAGAAAATCAGCGGCAACAGCGAAACCTTCGGTAAAGGGGATATTCGCGGCGTCGCCGCGCCTGAAGCGGCCAATAATGCTTCGGCCTGCGGCTCGTTCATTCCGATGCTGACGCTGGGCGTACCGGGCTCCGGTACCACCGCGGTAATGATGGGAGCGCTGACGCTATACAACATCACGCCTGGCCCGGCAATGTTCACCGAACAGCCGGATATTGTCTGGGGACTGATTGCCGCGCTGCTGATTGCCAACGTGATCCTGCTGATCATGAACCTGCCGCTGGTGGGCCTGTTTACCCGTATGCTGACCGTTCCATTGTGGTTCCTGGTACCGGCGATTGCCGCGGTGTCGGCGGTCGGTGTTTACGCGGTACACAGCACCACCTTTGATCTGCTGTTGATGGTCGGGCTGGGGGTGTTTGGTTACATACTGAGGAAAATGCACTTCCCAATGTCACCGCTGATCCTGGGCTTCGTTCTGGGGGAGATGCTGGAGCAAAACCTGCGCCGTGCGCTGTCGATCAGCAACGGTGAGTTCAGCATCCTGTGGGGCAGCGGCATCGCGCAAACGCTGCTGGTGCTGGCGGTATCCGTGCTGGTGCTGCCGCTGCTGTTGCGCAGAGTGCGCAAACGCCGCCTGACGGCGGAAGCGGCCAAGGCTGAGTAAGCAAAAAGGGCGGAGTATTAACTCCGCCCTTTTCATTTAACGCTTAATTTCGCTTATCGCCCGTTCAAGGGCTGCAATATCGTCATTGGCCAGCAAAGGCTGCACCTGAGCAAAATCCTCGGCCGACAGATCATAAATGCGCAAAGCGAGTAGCCTGGCTACAATCTGCGGAGCAAAGCGCAGTCTTATTGGTCGCGCCGGATTACCCCCCACCAGGGTGTAAGGCTCAACATCCTTCGTCACAACGCTGCCGGCGGCGACTATCGCTCCTTCACCAATCGTCACGCCCGGCATCAGCATCGCCCGCATGCCTATCCAGCAGCCGTCCCCTAACCGGGTGTCGCCCCTCGGCTGATAGGAAGCCAGAATGCTTTCCATCATCGGATACAGGCAGAACCAATCGGCACGATGGGTATGGTTGCCCCCCATCAGGATCACCGCTTCGGCGGCAATGCAGACATAATCGCCGATCAGCAGTTGGTCTATCGTCCCAAGCGGCTGCCACTGTTGGCTGACCTCGTCTCCGTGCAAATAACGCACCACGGAGCGCTCAAAGCCGTCATCCAGGTAGTCGCTGTAATAGCTGTGGGTCCCTTTGACGATAATATTGGGGTTGGTCACCGTTTGGTGTAACAGTTCTGTTTTTGACCAGTGTTTTTCAGTCATGGCGCTTTCTCTTATTCATTGCAAGAGCCACAGCAAAATGTCTGTGGCAGTGTTTTTTGGTCGCAAAACACTGCCGCTTTAAGCGATTAACGCCCGTTTTAATCTTGGGTTATTGGTCATTGTTACCTCCACATCAGGGCGAAGTTTAACAAATCACGCCTCCACCGTCTTGCTCTTCAGCATCAACACCCCGCCCATCACCAGGGCGCTGCCGAGCAGTTGTAACGAGTTCATGTTTTCCCCCAGCAGGAAATAGGCGATCACCGCCGTGAACACCAGTTCCAGCGACAAGATCAGGTTCGCCACCGCCAGCGGCAAGGTTTTCAGGCTGATGTTGTACAGGCCGAACCCCAACAGCGTTGGGCCGGCGGCCAGGGTCAGCAGCAACCACCAGCCCCCCCACTCGATGCCCTGAACGCCCTGGGACAGGAACCACAATGACCCCGTCATGCCGTGGAACGCTTCCAGCGGATAAAAGGTCAGCGCGGCATTGAACAACCACTGATAAACAGCCGAAAAGCCGAACACGTACAGAATGGTGTTCCACACCGGGTAACGCCGCTCGGTCGCAACCCGCCCGCCCAGCGTATAGAGGGTGTAACCGATACCGGACAGCATGCCCACCACCAGCCCCAACAGGTTAAAATGGCTGTTGCCCATGCTGTCGCCGTTGCTGACCAGAAAACAGCCGCCCAGGCTGACCACAATCACCACCAACTGACGCAGGCTCAGGCGTTCGCTGTACAGCATCCAGCCGAGAAACACGGTAAAACCGACCGAGCAGTAGGTCAGGATAGTCGCCACCGACGCACCGTTCAGCGCCACCGACAGCGTCCACAGGCTGTTGAACACCGCCAGCAGCAGACCGTAACAGGCATAAAAGGGGATCTGCGAACGCTGTAAACGCGCCCATTCGGGTTTGAACAGCAGCAGTACCGGCAACAGCACCAGAGCAACCAGCGCCGCGCGCCAAAAGGCCAGCACAAAGGTCGGCAGGTGATAATACTCCGTCAGCACGCGGATAATAATGGCGGTAAAGGCCAGCAGCATGGCGCTGATGATAGCAATCACATACCCCTGACTGCTGCCCTGTAAAATACGTGCCCCCGGAAAAACCGGCCTGGCTGAGATACCCGATGGTAATGACATGACACCCTCAAAAAACGGCGATAGTGGACTCAGGCGTGATTCTAACGCCGCGCAACTTTACCGCCAGAGCCACTTTTCCCCGATGTTATACAGGCCACTTTTACCCTCTTTAAGCCCTGTAACTATGGGGTATAGTAAAAAGTAACACCGCTAACCGGGCCAATTTTGCATGCATATTCCCTTAGACCGTCAGCAAAACATTCCTTTATATCTGCAAATTGAGGAAGCGCTGCGGCGGGCGATCCTCAGCGGCGCATTTGTCGACGGCGATAAGCTGCCCTCCACGCGCACGCTGGCCGCCAAGTTGGCGGTCAGCCGGTTGACGGTGGAAAACGCCTATGCCGAACTGGCGGCCAAAGGCTTTTTGCACCAGCGGCGCGGCAGCGGCGCCTATGTTTTGCACCCGCTGATCCAGCCCGCCCAGCCACGGCCGGCAAGCGATGCGCCCTTCCCGGCGGAGCGTTTCACCACCCTGACCTCTCGGCTGGATGGCTACCCCGATACGCCGTTGCCGGACAACATCATCAACTTTGCCGCCGGCGTCGGCAGCCCGAAAGTCTTTCCGCAGGAGGAGTTCCGCAAAATATTGCTGTCGGTGCTCAGCCGCCATGCGGAAGAAGCCTTCAGCTATGGCGAATACTGCGGCTATTACCCGCTGCGCGATACGCTGGGACGGATCCTCACCGCTCAGGGTATTCCGACCCATGCAGAGCAACTGCTGATCACCAACGGTTCGCAACACGCCATCAGTCTGATAGTGCAAAGCCTGCTGGAGCCAGGCGACACGGTGATCGTCGAACAACCGACCTACGCCGAAGCGCTGGGGCTGCTGCGCCAGCACCGCATCAATATCGTCACCGTTCCCAGCGACCGGCACGGCATGTTGGTTGAACAACTGCCCGTACTGATCGAAAAACACCAACCGAAGCTGATTTACACCATTCCCAATTTCCATAACCCCACCGGCCGCTGCATGAGTGAAGCGCGCCGTCGACGCCTGCTGGCTTTGGCCCAGCAGGCCGGTGTAGTGATTTTGGAAGACGATTTTGTCGGCGATCTGCGCTACAACGGCAAACAGCTGCCGTCGCTGCGAGCGCTGGCACAGCCGGGGGCGGTGATTTATGTCAGCACCTTTTCAAAAATGCTGCTGCCCAGTATGCGCATCGGTTATCTGGTGGCGGACAGCGAACACTATCAGCGACTGGCCCGACTGAAACACGTCGACAGTTTTACCAGCTCCAACCTGATCCAACGGGCACTGGACGCATTCGTCACTATCGGTCGTTACGACAAACAGCTGCGGCGCGCCGGGCGGTTATATCGCCAGCACAGAGACGTGATGGTGGCAGCCTTGCAGCAGCAACTGCCGCCCGGCTGTCAGTTTGAAACGCCGGAGGGTGGGCTGTTTATCTGGCTGACGCTGCCTGCCGCCGTCAGCACCGAGGCGCTGATGCCGCTGGCCTGGCGACACGGCGTAACCTTTGCTCGCGGGGAGTGCTTTTATGCCGAAGAACAGCAAGGCGCACATGGCCTGCGATTGAATTTCGCCGCCAATACGCCGCCGCAGATAGAAGAAGGTATCGCCCGACTGTGCCGGGCGATTAATGAGGTCATCACTTCAGAATAAGACGCGGTTCAGAGCCCGGCCCACCATAGCCGCAGCTTCATTCCCCAATAGCTGGTCCAGCCGGTGGTGCTTTGCACCACCTTGCCCTGGGAAATGACCACCAACGTCGGCGTGATGCCGATCTGCCACTGCGCCGACAGCTCACCACGCGGATCGTTAACCACCGGCAACGTCACACGCTTGCCCGCCAGCCACTGTTCCACCTGACGATCGTCGCCGGAACGCAGCGCCACGGTCAATACGTTGCCGCCCTCGCCGACCAGTCTGGCGACATACGGCGTGGTAAACCGGCAAACCCCGCACCAGCTGGCCCAGAAATAAACCAGCAGCGGCTTGTCCTGGCTGAGCTGCGCCAGCGAGACTTGTTCGCCGTTCAAAGTCGTCAACGGTTGCGAATCGAACGCCGCCGGTGGCTGCGGCGCGCGTAGCCAGTCCATCCCGAAGGCAACCGTCAGCACAATCAGCAGCAGGATCAGCAGTTCGCGGCCCCAACGCCGCAGCTTAGCCATTGTTAACCTTCGCAAGCTGTTGTTTCACTACCGCCTCCAGATCCTCATACGACACCGCGCCTGGCAGCATTTGATCGCCGATCAGGGTGGCCGGCGTCCCCTGCACCCCAAATTGCTCCGCCAATGCCATGTTGGTACGCAAGGTGGTCATGCTCTGTTCGCTTGGCGCGACGGCTTTCACCCCGGTTTTCTGCTGTGCGGCAGCGATGCTGGCCGTGTCATGGAAGCCTTTTTTCGCCATCAGCCGCTGATGCAGCGCCCAGAATTGGTCCGGGTGTTGCTGCCAGGTCGTCAGCGCCACGCGTGCAGAACTGACGGAGCTCTCTCCTTTGAACGGCAGCAGTTTTACCACCAGCGCCACATCAGGATACTGTTTGACGATTTTTTCCAGCATCGGGTCAAAACGCTTACAGTACGGGCAGTTGTAATCGGTAAAGGCCACCAGCGTCAGTTTGGCGTTGGCGGCCCCCAAGCGCGGGCTGGCCGGATCTTGGTATAGGGTTTTGGCGTTTTGCTTGATCGCCTGACTGATTTGCTGACCGGCGGTCTGTTGCTGCCAGGCATCCACCGCTTGCGCCAGAATATCCGGGTTCGACACCAGCGTTTCGCGGATCAGCTCTTTAATGCGCACCTCTTGTTCCGGGGTAAAAGGAGCCGCAGCCCAGACCGGAGTAACTATCAGCATCAGTAACATCAGTAATTTTTTCATTGTGAATTTCCTTTGGCGGCGGACAGGGTTTGCAAGACGGCATCGCGGGTCAACAGCGGGGATAACACCACGCCGTCAGGGCTGCCGGGGCCATAAATCTGGTTAAAAGGCACGGCGACGCTGCCGCGTTTTTGCAGGAAAGCGCTAATCTCGGCCGAGGGGCGACTCCAGTCTCCCCGCAGGGCAACGACGTCGTCGGAACTCAGCGCCTTTTGCACGTCATCACGCATCAGCACGTTGAATTTGTTGGCTTTACAGGTTACGCACCAGTCCGCGGTGACGTCGACAAACACCCGTTTGTTCTGAGCAAGTGCCTGGGTGATCGCCTGCTCACTCAGAGGTTGCCAACGGATATTGTCGTGCAGCGGCTGACGCCACAGCCCGGCGGTCAGCGAACCGATCAACAACACCACTCCGGCCAGCACCAGCGTACCGGCCGCCAGCTTGGCCGCCAGACGAACGCCATGTTGCCAGCCTACCGCCAACAACAGGGCCAGCAGTGCGATCCCGCCCAACGCCAGCGTCGGCAAGGTGCCAATATGATTGACCATCAGGCTCAGCAGCCACAGTGAAGAAGCCAGCATCAGCAAACCCATGGCCCAGCGTAAAGTGTTCATCCAACGCCCCGGACGCGGCAGGCGCAGCGCCAAAGCAGGCCATGCGGCAATCAGCAGCCAGGGCAGGCTCATACCGACGCCCAGCGCTACAAACATGCCCCACAGCACCGGCAGCGGTGCAGCCAGAGCAAAGGCTACGGCAGTGCCCAGGAAGGGAGCCGAACAGGGCGTCGCCAGCAAGGTGGCAAATGCGCCCTGCCAGAAATGCCCGCTCAGGCCACGGCCGTTATGGGTCGCCAGTTTGGTATTGAGGGAAGAAGAGAGTTGCAGATGGAACAGGCCAAACAGGTTGGCGCTGAACAGCAGCGTCACCAGCACCATAAAGCCGATAAACCACGGGTTTTGGAACTGAATGCCCCAGCCAAGCGCCTGGTTGCTCAAGCGCAGCAGCGTCATCAGCAACGCCAGCGCCATAAAGGACGCCACTATGCCGAACGACGACGCCAGAAACTGCAGCCGAATGCTGTGTCGGTCGCGCTGCTCCACCTGCAAAATCGATCCCAGTTTGATGCCGAGAACCGGCAGCACACAGGGCATCAGGTTGAGGATCAGGCCCCCCGCCAACGCCATTAGCACCGCTTGCCACAGCGAGAAGCTGGCCGCGTTCGGCAGCGTCAGCGGCCCGCCAATCGGCAACGTCACCTGCTGCGCCATGCCACCGTCGCCGATCACCAGCGTCAGAGTTTTACCGCGCAGATCCGGGGCGCTGTCACCCCAGCCATCGCTGACCGGTACCCGCGCCGTCATCAGTGAACCTTCGCTACTGACCCGTGGCTTGCCGAGGTCCGCGTCCTCCAGCGTGTCGAAGAACAGCTCCGGCTGTTGCCAACCGGCGGCTCGCTCGGCGCTGATCTGCAATTCGCCATTGAGATAACCGGCCTTGATGCTGTCCACCAGCCCCTCGGCAATAGGCACTTGCCCCATCGCCTGGGCAAAGTCGTGGGTAAACTGCGCCTCTGACGGCGCGGCAAGATCCAGACTGAACGGATAGTCGGTCAAAATACAGACGTTACTGCAGGTGGACAGCGTCAGCGTGCCAGCCAACTGGCGCGGTGCCGTTCCCTTCATCACCATCGGTAGCTCGACCCGATCGTGGTAGCCCTGAGTGGAAATGCCGGCCACCTCAAAACGCTGCGGCGTCGGCCAATGCCAGGTCACCGGGGGCGGATTGCCTTGCCAGGTTATTGCCGGCGCAATGCCGCCTTCCCCCGGTGAACGCCAGTAGGTTTTCCAGCCTTTTTGCAGCTCAATAGCCAACAGCAGACGGGTTTCTCCTGGCTGCGAGGTGTCAGCGCGGAGGCGCACCTTGGCATGATCGTTGGTCGGGCTTTGCAACCAGCCGCTGTCCGCCGCCTGCAAAGCGGGCAGCCACAGCATTAACAGGCAGACAAACGTCGACCTGATGATATTCAACATGTTTTTTCTCCATAAATAAGACAATCACCAAAACAGACGGGCGATTAACTCATTCACGGAAGACGCATAATCGGAGATGCACCCTGAGGGTGGGAGGGGAAATCACTCTGGGAGGGGGAATGCGCAAACGCGCTGCCACGGTAGGCGCCAACAGCGCCAGCAGCAGGCCAAGCCCGAGCAGCACGGTTTCAAACATTACCGGCGGTGAGGCCAACAAGGATTTAGCGCTCAGTTCACAGGGCGTAGGCTGCAGTTCAGCGGCATCATCGGCGGCGGAGGACGCTGCGCTGGCCACGGGCAGCCCCATCGCTTGCTGCAACGCATGCAGGCTCGCCATGCGCTGAGTCATGCAGGTCAGCACCACCAGGCAAGCCAGGCATAAAAACCATTTCGCAATCCGCTGCTGTTTAACCATGCCGTCCTCAATTCCAAGTCTGCGCTTATCTTAGCGGCGCAGGCGCGTTTAGCAATGTTTTGCCTGTAAAGAAATGTCTTACGACGGTATTGATGGCGGGCATTTACGGGTATCATAGGCGCACACCTGCGCTTTTCGCCGGGTACGACGATTATTCTTTCCCCAAAGTCATGGATGTTGCGGCCAGGCGGCAAGCAAGCGAGTCTCGATGAGCTTACTCAGGTAAGTGTTTCGAGTGAGATTGCACAGCCTACACCGCGGCAACGCCACGTAAGCTGGGGATACACAGCGAAGGACAGGTGATATGCAACCTTTGAGTGGACCGGGCACCCCGATCGCCAGCGATCGTCCTTCAACCCCGGGCAAAACCACCCCCACAGACGATAGCCCGCTCTCCCCGGCACAGCGTACGACGCTGGAGAAGCTGGTGGTCAAAATCATGGCGCTAAGCCCGGCCAAATCCGCAGAGATTTGGGTCACGCTGCGTCACGACCTGCAGACAGACAACAGCAGTGAACTGCTGGCGCGTCATTTTCAGCCGGCCGAGCAACTGCTGCAAAACCGTCTGACGCAGGTACAGCAAAACCATGCCAGCCGCCAACTGCTGCTGCAGCTCACCGAACTGTTGCCGCAGGGTAATAACCGCCAGGCCGTCAGCGATTTTATTCGCCAGCAGTTTGGCCACACGGTACTGAGCCAGTTGAGCCACTCGCAGTTGCAGCAGGTGCTGAACCTGTTACAAACCGGTAGCCTGACGATCCCTCACCCGCAGCAAACGGCCACCAGCGATCGCCCGCTGCTGCCCGCCGAGCATCAAAGCCTGCAGCAGCAGGTCACCAAACTCAGTGCCGCCACCGGCGAGTCGCCGGCCAAGATCTGGCAAACGCTTTTTGATCTGACCGGGGTTAAAACCAACGATCCGCTGCCGGCACGCCACTTCCAATTGCTGAACCAGTTTTTGCAGGTAAAAGTCGCGCTGAGTCCGCAGACCGCACCGACGCTGAACAACCTGTTCGCCGCGCTCAAACAGCCGGCGGATGTGCAGGAGCAGCAGCAGTTGAATGACTACTGCCAGTCCCGCTTCAACTGCCATGCCAGCGCCCCCTTGACCCACCCGCAGATGAGCGACGTCATTAACCAGCTGTTTGCACGTCGTCTGGAAAAGGCCGGGCATGCACAGCCGATCGCCGGCAACGCTACCGAGCCGCAACCGCTGCTCAATCCGCTGATTGCCGCCCTGCCCCTGCCGCTGCAAAAAGCGCTGAGCAAACCGGCGGTGGCGTTTATCCTGTTCGTACTGGTGCTGGGCCTGGTATTGGCGCTGGTGTTTTGACGCTTTCCCTCCTCAAACGATTTCTGGCCTGCGGATGCCCTGTCCAGGGCCAGACTCGAATGCTGATGTTAACTGCGCGGTAATTCCGGCCAACGTCAGGCGCAGCCACAGTCCTCTCCACTGGCACTTCCCAGCAGTGAACCCGGCTGTTCACCGGTGGCCAGGGGATGGCCATCGCGTATCCAGAAGTCCAATCCGCCAATCAGCTCTTTCACCCGCAGCCCCTGTTGCGCCAGTTTGTAGGCCCCCTTGGTCGAACCGTTGCAGCCGATGCCATCGCAATAAGTGACATAGACTTTGTCGCGATCCAGATGTGCGGTCCCCGCCTCGTCCATCAGCCGGTGCGGCAAACTGATAGCGCCGGGGATATGCCCGGCCGCATAGAGCGCCTCTGCACGGGTATCGATCACCAGGATCTCACTGACCCCATTGCGCAGATCCTCTGCCACGTCCCACGCATCCGCGTAATAACTCAGCTTTGCGGCCAGGTAATCCAGACTCTGCGCCGCGCTGCCCGGTGGAAAAGCCAAAACCAATGAAGATACCGCCATGGAACTCACTCCTGTAGAGAAAGACTGATGACAATATTGCCTGATTTTGGTCTTATGCTTGATACCCATTTTTACCCATGGATAAGTCCCATTATGGCTAACGCATTGCCCACTCTGTTTCACCAACCGGAACACGCCGGTGGCACCTTGCGTGAACGCGTCTGCGGCACGCTGCGCCGGGCTATTCATAATGGGGCGCTTGGCCGTGGGCAACGCTTGCCCTCATCGCGGATCCTGGCTGAAGATTTGGGCGTCTCGCGCGTAACCACCGAAGCGGCCTATGCCCAGTTGGAAGCCGAAGGCTATCTGCAGCGCCGCGTTGGTCAAGGCACCTTCGTGGCGATCAACATCGTCAAATCAGCGCCCGCCGCCAAAGTCAGCGGCGCCCCCCGCCTTTCGCTGCGCGGCACGCAGATCGCGCAAACCGGTGGCTGCCACGATCCGCTTCAGCCTCTACCCTTCGCTGCCGGTTCGCCGGATTTACGTGCTTTCCCGCTAAAACTGTGGAGACAGCTCACCGCTCAACAACTGCGCCTGCGCGGGGAAGCTCTGATGCGCTATGGCGATCCTCAGGGCTACTTTCCGCTACGCGAAGCCATTGCCAGCTATGTCAGCCAGACGCGCGGCGTTAACTGCGATGCGCAACAGGTCGTGGTGCTGACCAGTTCGCAACAGGCCCTGCAGCTGGTTGCCACCCTGCTGTTGGACAACGGTGACAAGGTGTGGATGGAAGATCCCGGTTATCGCGGTGCCAGAAACGCCTTTAGCAGCGTCGGAGCCCAACTGGTGCCGGTCAGGGTTGACGAAGCCGGGTTGCTGCCCGATGGCCAGCTCCCCACGCCTCGGTTGATTTACCTCACGCCCTCGCATCAATACCCCACCGGCGTGGCACTCAGCCTGCCACGCCGGCTCGAGCTGCTGGCGCTGGCGCAACGGCAGCGGGCGTGGATTATTGAAGATGATTACGACAGCGAGTTTCACTATGACGGCCAGCCGATGCCGGCGATGCAGGGATTGGATCGGCACGGCAACGTGCTTTATCTGGGCACCTTTTCCAAGGCGCTGTTTCCTTCCCTGCGGCTGGCTTATTTGGTGTTGCCACCGGCGTTGGTGGAACCTTTTACTACCGCACGCACGGTATACGACGGCCACAGCGCCCAATTGATGCAGGCGGTGACCGCCGAATTTATTCAGCAGGGGCACTTCGCCGCCCATATCCGCTATATGCGTCAGTTGTACCGCAGCCGACGTGACCTGTTACTGGCGGAGGTGCAGGAAAAGCTCGGGCATTTTGCCACCCCGCAACCGACAGGGGGCGGCTTGCAGCTCAGCGTGTGGCTGCCGCCCGGACAGGAGAGCGTCCTGACTCAGCAGGCGCAGCGTCTGGGCGTAGTCACGCCGGGGTTGGCGGCACAGTACCAAACCCCGAGCCTGCGGCGTGACGGCTGGCTGCTGGGGTTTTCTGCCCTGACGCCGGGCGAGATCCGCGCCGCCGTCGAGCGCTTGGCACGGATCTCGCCGGCTTAACCCAGGGCACAGTTTCCACGGCGCCAGGTTACCTTACTGCTCGGTCAGCCTCAGTTCGGCAACCAACGGCAGGTGATCGCTGACCGCAGGCCAGTGAATACCGTTCCAGTCGCCGCTGGCGTTCGGCACCGTCAGGCTGTCCAGATGCCAGCGCTGGGCATTGCCGCTAAAGATGTAATCGACCTTGATTTCGGCATTTTCCGCCGGCCAGCTGCGGCCATCCTGCTCCTTGGGCATGATGTCGTTCCAATAGCGGTTCAGCTCGGTCCAGGTGACGCTGCCCGGCACGTCGTTCATGTCGCCGAACAGCAGCTTGATACCGCGCATTTCAATAGTGCGGTCATTCAGTTCGCGCACCTGATCCAGCCGCATCGCCGGATCTTCCTTGGTGTCCAGATGGGTATTGATCAGGGTAATCGGTGCCGGGAATTCGGGCACGTCGGTCTGGGCGGTGAAAGCAATTCGCTGTTCGCGCTGACCGGAAGGCAACGGGTAAATCTTGCTGTCATGCAGCGGGTATTTCGATAAGAACGCCAGCCCATACTCGCCGCCGTCAAAATCAATCGCGCGCCCGAACGCGACGTGCATACCGGTCAGTTTGGCCAGTTCCTCCGCCTGATCGAGCTTGCCGCTGCGGCCGGTCAGCTTGTCCACCTCCTGCAGCGCCACCACGTCGACGTTCATCGCCTTGATCGCTTTGGCGATTGCGGTCATGTCGCTGACCTTGCCGGCGGCGATATTGAAGCTGGCTACGCGGATCTTCGGTGCCTGCTCCAGGCTATAGGTTTTGTTTTTCAGGCCGCCGAGCGCACTGGCCACTTCGCGGCTATTGGCGTTGCTGTTGGCATGGCCACCATCGGTGGATGACCAGGCCGTTTGCGATATTCCCAGGGATAACAAAGTGATAAGTAAAGCATGACTTGAGCGCATGTATTCTCCTTTAACGATCCTATTATTTGGGGGCACCCGTTCCCCCACAGCTAACAACGATTTTGCCGCAGTTACCCGAGACTATTTCCTAGTTGCGCCGCTATTTTTTTATTCTGCGCGGCATCTCGCATTCCGGCAGCGAAAGCATTGCACCATTGGACAACCGGCTGATTTAGCTTTAAAACCGATAGACCGCTTATCGAGAGGAACCCGCATGACCAGCGCCATTGCCGAACAGCTCACCGAACGTTTCTTCCGCTATCTGGCGGTGACCAGCCAGAGCGACGCCGCCGCAACCACCTTGCCCAGCACGCCGGGCCAGCATGATATGGCCAAGCTGCTGGCGGCCGAACTGCGCCAGCTAGGCATGCAAGACGTGCAAATTGACGAGCACGCCACCGTGACCGCCCGCAAACCCGGCAATCAGCCAGGCGCTCCGCGTATCGGCTTTATCACCCATATCGATACCGTTGACGTGGGTCTGTCGGCCCATATTCACCCGCAGCGCCTGCGCTTTACCGGCCAGGATCTGTGCCTGAATGCCGAACACGATATCTGGCTGCGCACCGCCGAGCATCCGGAAATCCTGGCCTATCCGAATGAAGAGATTATTTTCAGCGACGGCACCAGCGTGCTCGGCGCCGATAACAAAGCGGCGGTCACGGTGGTCATGACCCTGCTGGCCAACCTGAGCGCTTCCGATCGTCACGGCGACATCGTGGTGGCCTTTGTCCCGGATGAGGAAATTGGCCTGCGCGGCGCCAAGGCGCTGGATCTGACGCGTTTCGAGGTGGATTTTGCCTATACCATCGACTGCTGCGAGTTGGGGGAAGTGGTGTATGAGAACTTCAATGCCGCAGGGGCGGAAATCCGCATCGAAGGGGTCACCGCGCACCCGATGTCGGCGAAGAACGTGCTGATCAACCCAATTCGCATCGCCAACGACATCATCAACCAATTCGACAGTCTGGATACGCCGGAACATACCGAGGGGCGCGAAGGCTATTTCTGGTTCAACGATCTGACCGCCAATGCCAACCTCGCTACGTTGAAAGTGTCGATCCGCGATTTTGACCTGGCCGGGTTCAATGCGCGTAAAGAGCGCATTCAGGAAGTGGTGCGACAGGTGGCGGCAAACTACCCGCGTGCCAAGGTCAGCTGCAAGGTGACGGATATCTACAGCAATATCAGCAACTCTATCGGGGAAGACAAGCGAGCGATTGAGCTGATTTTCGGTGCCCTGGCCGCCCACGGTATTCCTCCCAAGGTGATCCCGATGCGCGGCGGCACAGACGGCGCCGCACTCTCCAGCCGTGGGCTGCTGACGCCGAACTACTTCACCGGCGCGCACAATTTCCATTCGCGCTTCGAGTTTCTGCCGGTCAGGGCCTTTGTAAAATCCTATCAGGTCACTCGCAGCATCTGCTTGCTGGCGGCACGCGGTTAGACGCCACTCTCAACCAGCGCGGTATCACCGGTAAAAATACCGCGCTTAAACCAACAGCCAGCCAAGCAAGCCGGCCCATACCAGTAACGGCAACGAAAAGTAATGAAATTTCAGCCAAATTTTGCGCTCGTCCGCCATACGCAGCGCAATCAGGTTCGCCAGCGAACCGATCGCCAGCCCAAAGCCACCGGCGTTGACCGCGTAGGCCAGCAGTTGACTGGAAGGCACGTAATTGAGCATTAAAATGGTCGCCGGCACGTTGCTGATCACCTGCGACAGGCCAATCCCCAAAGCGTAAATGCCTCCGTTACCCAGCGTAGCGATATCGGCGAACCAAGGCTGGATCGCCTGCAACCGAGTAAACAGCCCCACGTCGATAAACATGGCGATAAAGACAAAAATCAGGCTCCAGTCGATCTGCAGCAATACCCGACGCGCCAGCAGTAAAAAACCGACGAACACCGCCAACAGGCCATACAGCGGCAGATCAAGATCCAGACACAGCAGAAAAATCACGTACAGCGCCACGCAGCTCAGCAACAGGCGGAGCTGATACGGATAACCTTCGGTGTGTGGCGCTTTAACGATATCCCGCGCCGGAAAGCAGAACCCGGTCAGCAGCAGCAAACTGACCAGCATCACCACGCCAAACGGCGCCATTTGGGCAATGAACCCCAGGAAAGAGAGCGAAGACTTGCTCCACAGCAGAATGTTTTGCGGGTTGCCAATCGGCGTCAGCAATGAGCCGGCATTGACCGCCAGTGCCTGGAAGATAATCAACCGGCCAATCGGTAACGACGACAGTTTTTTCAGCGTGATAGTCAGCGGTATAACGATAAACAACGCCACGTCGTTGGTCAGGAATGACGACAGCACCGCGGCGGAAAACACCAGAAACAGCGCCAATCGCCGCTCGCTGTGCAGCGTATTGATGATTTTTCGGCCGACAAAATCGAAATAACCGCTGACCTCGACGCCCTTGGTGAGTAACATCAATCCAAGCAGCGTAATGATGGTGCGCCAGTCGATAAAACTGTTTAACGCAGGCAGCTGTTGCGGATTAAAGGCCGCCATCAGTACGCCGGCTAACAGCAAAATATGCAAAAAACGATCTTTCAGGAACGGCTGAACCAGCCGGGCAACGGCATTTGAACTCATGTTGGGCGCTTCAAAAAAACAACCAGGGATCAGGAGCCAGACGTTAGCCCAAGCGCGGCGGCAACGCCAGCAAAATGCTCTTTTACCGTTAACTGCTTTTCATTTGCCGCGCTTTACTTTATTTGTAGCGCCTTTCACTGTTTCAAAGGATATTTTCATGGCTAACGTTTTTGCCAAAGGGCTGTTGCTGAGTATGACGATCGGCTTGCTGGCCGCCTGTAATGACCCCGATACCCGCCCACAGATCGACATTGAAGGCAAAACCATGGGTACCTTCTACAGCGTCAAGGTAAGCGGTGACGTCACGGTCAATAAACAGCAGTTGCAACAGCAGATTGACGCCGTGCTGGAACGCGCCAATGACGATATCTCCACCTACCGCAATGATTCTGTGCTTTCGCGTTTTAATCAAACCCAGAGTACCGAGCCTCAGCCGATCCCGCGCGGCATGGCGGATATTATCCTGATGGCTCAGCGCATTGGCCGCGACACTCAGGGCGCAATGAATATCACCGTGGGTCCGCTGGTGAATTTATGGGGCTTTGGCCCAGACAAGCGTGTGGTCAAGGTGCCGAGCCAACAGCAAATAGAGGCGGCACAAAAAAATATTGGCCTGCAGCATCTCAGGCTACTCAGCGACAGCCGTGGCGAATGGCTGCAAAAGGACTTGCCTGGGATGTATGTTGATCTCTCGACGTTGGGCGAAGGCTATGGCGTCGATCAGTTGGTGCAGTTGATGGCCCATAATGGCATCACCCACTATCTGGTGTCGGTCGGCGGTGCGGTTTCCTCGCGCGGCGTTAATGGGCAGGGCAAACCCTGGCGCGTGGCGATCCAAAAACCGACCGACCGCGAAAATGCGGTGCAGGCGCTGGTTGATTTACAAGGCTACGGCATCAGCACCGCCGGCAGCTACCGTAACTATTTTGAACAGGACGGGCAGCGCTATTCGCACGTGATCGATCCCACGACCGGCAAACCCATTACTCATCGTCTGGTCTCCGCCACGGTGATCGCCCCGACCGCGCTGGAAGCCGACGGTTGGGATACCGGGTTGATGGTGTTGGGGACGGAAAAAGCGCTCAAACTGGCGGAAGAGAAAGGCCTGGCGGTCTACCTGATAAGCAAAACCGATGACGGGTTCAGCGCCGTGATGACGCCGCAGTTCAAGGCCTTTCTGGTGAAATAGCTTCTGTGCGATCTTCTGTGCAATAAAGACGGGGCGCAGTGTTGAACGGCGCCCCGCTTGCTTATCCTTTTCGGTGCAGTAACAGGTAGACCACAGGAACCACCAGCATCGACAGCAGCGGCGCACTGACCATACCGCCAATCATCGGTGCCGCAATGCGCCGCATCACCTCAGAACCGGCACCGTTACCCCACATGATCGGCAATAGCCCGGCCATGATGGTGGCGACGGTCATCACTTTTGGCCTAACCCGCAATACCGCCCCCTCGGTGATGGCATCCATCAGCTGTTTTTGCGTGAGCGGCTGCCCCGGCTGGCGGTGTTTTTCCAACGCATGGTTCAAGTACAGCACCATTATCACGCCGAATTCCGCCGCCACACCCGCCAGCGCGATAAAGCCGACTGCCCCGGCCACCGACAGGTTGTAGTTCAGCAGATACAGCAGCCACACGCCACCTATCAGCGCAAACGGCAGCGTCGCCATGATCAATAACGCATCACGTACGCTGCTGAAGGTGACAAACAGCAGCACGAAAATGATCGCCAACGTTACCGGCAATACGATTTTCAACTGAGCGCTGGCGCGTTCCAGATATTCAAACTGCCCGGACCAGCTCAACGACACCCCGGCCGGCAGCTTGACCTGCTGCGCGACGGCCTGCTGCATCTCTTCCACCGCCGATTTGAGATCGCGCCCACGCAGATCGACATAAATCCAGTTGGAGAGCCGCGCGTTCTCACTTTTCAACATCGGCGGCCCTTCGCTAATCCGAATGTCGGCCAGCATCGACAACGGCACCTGGCCACCGCTGGCGGTCAGTACCGGCAATGCCTGCAACTGCTGCACCGAATCACGCACCTCGCGCGGGTAACGCACATTGATCGGATAACGCGCCCGGCCCTCGACGGTTTCGCCAATGTTTTCGCCCCCCACCAGCGTCGCCACCATGGATTGCAGCTCTTTCACCGAAACCCCGTAACGCGCAGCCCGCTGGCGGTCGATATCGATATCCACGTAGCGGCCGCCGGTGATACGTTCCGCCAGCGCCGAAGTGACGCCCGGCACCTGCTTCACCACCTGCTCAATCTGCCCGGAAATCCGTTCGATATCGGCCATGTTATTGCCGTTCACCTTGATGCCCACCGGGCTTTTGATCCCGGTGGCCAACATGTCCAGCCGATTGCGGATCGGCGGAACCCAGACATTGGCAATACCCGGCACCTTAACCACCGCATCCAGTTCCGCCACCAGCTTGTCCATGGTCATGCCCGGTCGCCATTGGTCACGCGGTTTGAAACGAATCGTGGTTTCCAGCATGGTCAGCGGCGCGGGATCGGTAGCGCTTTCCGCCCTGCCTGCCTTGCCGAATACCGTCGCCACTTCCGGCACGGTTTTGATCAGCCTGTCGGTCAGTTGCAGTAGCCTGCTGGCCTCGCGCGCCGACATCCCCGGCAGTGAGGATGGCATATACAACAGGTCGCCTTCGTCGAGCTGCGGCATAAATTCGCTGCCCAACCGGCTAAGCGGATAGGCGGTTAACAGCAACAGCAGGCACGAAATCCCCAGCGTGGTTTTCGGCCATGCCAACACCGACGCCAACACCGGCTGGTACAGGCGGATCAGCCAGCGGTTGATCGGATTGGCATGTTCGTCGGGGATGCGGCCGCGAATAAAGTAGCCCATCAACACCGGCACCAGCGTAATGCCCAATCCCGCAGCGACGGCCATGGCGTAGGTTTTGGTGTAAGCCAGCGGGGAGAACATGCGGCCTTCCTGCGCCTGCAGGGTGAACACCGGAATGAAGGACAGCGTGATAATCAGCAAACTGCAAAACAGCGCCGGCCCCACCTCTACCGCCGCCTGCTCTGAAATGCGCCAATAATCCGTCGACGTCGGCTGCTGGCCGGGATGGCGCTGCCGCCACTGCTCCAGCACCTTATGCATGTTCTCAATCATGACGATGGCCGCATCCACCATGGCGCCAATGGCGATGGCGATCCCCCCCAGCGACATGATATTGGCGTTTACGCCCTGGTAATGCATCACCACAAAGGCGCCAAGAATGCCGAGCGGCAGCGTGATCATCGCCACCAGCGCCGAACGAAAATGAAACAGGAACAGCGTGCACACCAAGGCCACCACGATAAACTCCTCCAGGAGCTTGTGGGACAGGGTTTCAATCGCATGTTCGATCAGTTGGGAGCGGTCGTAGACTGTCACAATTTCCACACCCGGCGGCAGGGTCTGCTGAACCTCCTGCAGCTTCGCCTTCAGCGCGTTAATGGTCTCCAGCGCATTTTTGCCGTAGCGCATCACGACGATGCCGCCCGCCACTTCGCCCTCGCCGTTCAGCTCCGCCACGCCCCGGCGGATCTCCGGCCCTTCGCGCAACGTCGCCACTTGCGACAGCAGGATCGGCACGCCGTCACGCACGGTGATCACCACGTCGGCAAAGTCGCTGAGTTTTTTCAGGTAGCCCGAGGTGCGGACCATATACTCCGCCTCCCCCATTTCCAGCAGCGCACCGCCACCTTCCTGGTTGGCATCCTGAATGGCACTGACCACCTGTTGATGAGTGATGTTCAGCGCACGCAGGCTGGGCGAGTCCAGCACCACCTGATACTGGCGTACCATGCCGCCCACGCTGGCCACTTCCGCCACGTTGGGAACGGTTTTCAGTTCAAACTTCAGCGTCCAGTCTTGCAGTGCGCGCAGGTCGGCCAGGCTGTGTTTACCGCTTTTATCCACCAGAGCATACTCGTACACCCAGCCGACACCGGTGGCGTCCGGCCCCAGCGCCACCTTTACCTGCGCTGGCAGTGAGGATTGCACCTGGCTGAGCGCCTCCAGCACCCGCGAACGCGCCCAGTACAGATCGGTGCCGTCCTCGAACAACACGTAGACGTAAGCGTCGCCAAACATGGAGAAACCCCGCACCGTTTTGGCCCCCGGCACCGACAGCAACGTGGTGGTCAGCGGATAGGTCACCTGATCTTCAATCACCTGCGGTGCCTTGCCCGGGTAGGTGGCGCGGACAATCACCTGTACGTCGGAGAGATCCGGCAGCGCATCCAGCGGCGCTTTCTGCAATGCCCAGATCCCCCAACCGGCCAACAGCACCGAAGCCAGCAGCACCAATAGCCGGTTGCGCAGCGACCAGCGGATCACGAAAGCAATCATAAGTGGCCTCCATGCTCAGCGTCTGCCGGTAAAAACTGGCTGATATGCGAACCCTGATCGTCGACGCTAAAGCGGATTTTCACTCTGTCACCGGGTTTGATTCCCGTCGGCAATCCCTCCGGCGGCAGGGTAAAATCCATGGTCATCGCCGGCCACTGCAGCTCCGGCACGGGGCCGTGGGACAGCGTTATGGCGCTCTCGCTCACGGCATCGATCACCCCCTCGGCCTGGTACTGTTTCACCTCGGTTTGCGCCGCCATCTGCGGCAGGGCACTGCGCATGCTGGCCTCGGAATCAATCAGGAATTGGCCGGAGGTCACTACCCTTTGACCGGCGTTCAGCCCACGCCTGATTTCTACCCAGCCATCCTGCATCCGCCCGGCGACCACTTCAACCGGTGAGAAATGCCCATTGCCTTCGGCGATCAACACCCTATTGCGATCGCCGCTGGCGATCAGCGCCTCCTGCGGTATCGCCAACACCGGCTGGCCGAGGCTGCTGTGCGACAGCGTGAGTTGCAGGTACATGCCCGGCCGAAGTTTTTGCTGAGGATTTTTCAGCAGGATGCGCGCTTTAAAGGTTCGGGTCAGCGGATCGACATTGGCCAGCAGTTCGCTCACTTCGCCTTCAAACCTTTCCCCCGGCCAACTGGCGGAGGCGGCCTGCACCTTATCGCCCACTTTCAGCAATCCGGCCTGCGCCTGCGGATAATCGGCAACGATCCACACCGGATCGAGACTGGCTATCTCAAACAGCCCCTGTGCGGCCGTTACCTGAGCGCCTTCGAGCACGCTCAGCTTATTTACAAAACCGCTTTCCGGTGCCGCTATCTGAACGCGTGGTTCGGGTTTGCCCGAACGCTCCACTTGGCGGATCACCGTCTCGGGCATAAACAACAGCTGCAACCGCTGACGTCCAGCGGCGGTCAGTGAGCTGTCGCCCAGTTTGCGTATCGCCAGATATTCCTGCTGCGCCGCACTCCAGTCGGGGATCCACAGCTGCGCCAGGGCTTCGCCCTTTTTCACCTGTTGCTGGCTGGCACGCACGTAGAGTTTTTCCACCAGCCCGTTGGCTCGGGCTGCGATGATCTGAACCCCGCGTTCATCGGTCGCTACGCTGCCGAAAGCGCTCAGCTGCGGCTCCAGTTGACGCAATTGCGCCGCTTCGGTGCGAACGCCCAGGTTCTGCTGCTGCCGGGCGCTGATGGTCACGCCCCCCTCAGGCTCTGCCTCATCGGCATAGCGCGGCACCAGTTGCATATCCATAAAGGGCGATTTACCCGGTTTGTCAAAACGCTGCCCCGGCATCATCGGGTCGTACCAATAAAGCACCTGTCGCTCACTCTTGGCGGCCGGTGCGGGCGCGTCTCCCGCAGCGCCAAACCAGTATCCCGCCAGCCCACTGCCGATCAGCGCCGCTAACAGCGCCAGCTTGAATGGTATTTTCATTGCATCGATTCCTGAGGGGTAAGATAACGAATGGCGGCCCAAATCTGCGCCAGTTCCCTGGCGGCCTTGCCGGCGCTGAGGCGGCTGTCGAGCAGCGCGCGCCGAGCTTCCAGCACCGCTGACAAATCGCTTTTACCGCTGCGGTACTGCGCTAACAGCAAAGTGACCCGCTGTTGTTGCAGGGGAACGACCTGCCCCTGTTGGCGCTGCCACTGCGCCTGAGCCGCCTGATATTGTGCCAACAGCGTATCGAGCTGTGCCTGATGATCTCGGATCAACAACGTGAGCCGATCGCTGGCCTCCATGCTGCGGGAAACATCAGCGGCGTAGTCCTTATCCTGCCGCTGCGAGCGGAACAACGGCAGATCGACGGTAAACATCACCCCGGCCAAATCCTCGTACTCGTCGGCACGTTTGCCGTAATACACCTCGACGCCGACGTCCGGTATCGCCGCCACCTCTGATTGCGCCGAACGCGCCCTGGCGACGTCTGCCTCACGGCTGGCCTGAACAACCTCGGGATGTTGCCTGATGGCCTGCCGCAACACCTCGCTGTCCGCCGGTAAACGTTCAAAGCGCGGCATGGCTCCGGCGGTATCCGTCGCAGACAGGCCGGTCAGCTGCGTCAGGCGCGCCTGCGCGACAGCAACATCACGCTGCGCCTCGCTGATGCGGTCCTGCATGCTCAGCAGCGTCAGCCTGGCATCCAGCACCCCGCTAGCCGGAACTCCCCCCCCGGCTACGGCAGCATGCTGCGTGGTAATCTGACGTTCACTCTCCGTCACCAGAGCCGAGGTATCCCGCAGGGTTTGTCGACTCAACGCCAGCGCCAGCCAGGCCTGTGCGGTTTGCTGCTGCAAACGGGCCCGAAGGGTGGCACTGCCTGCATCTGTCTGCCTGGCTTCGGCGCGCAGGGTGTCCGATTTACGCTGGCGTTTGGTGCTGCTGACGTAATCCTGCATGATGCCGATTCGCCCCATGGTCATGCCTTCGCGGGTAAAACGCTGAGCGTTTCCGCCCTGCACCGGCACGTTTTCAATGCCGAACTTCAGCTTGGGATCGGGCAACTGCATTGCCGAATCCGCCATGTTCTGCAAGGCGTCAACCTGATGCCGATTGGCGGATAACTCTGCCGAATAACCTTCGGCCGCCGTCAATGACTGTTGCAGCGTCAGACTCGCAGCCAGGGTGGCCGGTGCCCAACAGGCGAGCAGCAGCCAGCCCACCCGCAAAGGGTGAGAAAGGATAATGGTCATAACGCCTCCGTTATGGCCGAGTGGCGGCGATGGCGATCAGCTGATAACCACCGTCGATCGGCAGGAAGCTGAAATCAACCGTGGTACCCACCGGCAATACGGGGAATGAAGGCGATGGAGGGAGCAGGAAGCTCATGGTCATTGGCGGCCAACTGAGCGCAGGAATGGCCTGGTGCGCGATAGACACCTTTCGCTCATCCCAGCTTTTGACGACGCCCTGGCTGTGGATTTCAACGGCAGTTTTTGCGGCAGGATCCTGCATTGCCTTATCGGCAGCGCTGGCGCTAAAGGAGAAAAACAGGGCGATCACTACGGCAGCAAATACATTACGCATAACGGGTACTCCATAAAATAGTTAACAAACGCGGAAAACCGTCGGGGACGGCAAAGCGGTTGTCAGAGCTATTCACGGAACCGGCAGAAAACAATCTCTGCCGGCGGGCCTGTTATCGGGGGCGTTTGCCAGGTAGCGGACGAAACGGCAGGTGATGGGAAAGGCGCAATAACGGCCAACTCACTGCTGATAGGCAGCGCGGCCAACGTCAGATTGCTGTGATCCTGTTGGGCTGACTCCGGAACGCAGTGTTTCTCACACAGCGGCTCTTGGGTCTGCATCTGCTGCTGCGACGGCACGCTGTTTTGCATATGCATCATATGCTGAGCCATCGGCGCTTCACCGCTGAACTGCAGGTTGCAGTTGTGGCTGGCCAACGCCAGTTGAGTATTCAACAACAGCCAGCTGACCATCAATAACCATGCGCAGGCCCGCTTTTTAGCAAAGCGCAGGCGGTGCATGGATAAGGAGATGGACGCCAAAGCCGACATCAGATCGTTCCAGAGTGTGAGATAGCGGGAGTATATCGGCCCTGACCGGGCGCAGGAATGGAATTTACATCCGCTGACAAAGCGTTACCCGTCGGCACTCCAGAAATATAAATACCATGACTTCAATCAACTGACGGTACGCCTTGCAAAGAAAAAGCCCAGCGCGGGCTGGGCTTTATACGGGAGAAATTCATCGACCGGGGTTATTTGGTTAACGCGATAATCCCCAGCGTCAGACCGGCAACTGCCGCTGCCCCACCGGCGATGACTCCAGCGGTTTCCCAGTTGTCCTGCGTGGTGCCTTTCATGCAGGTATTGGTGTGTACCAGACGGCCTTGATCGTCATAGACCGGGACACAAGGTGAGTCAGTCGCGCACCCAGCCAGAATGACCGACAGCAAACCAACCGCAATTAACTTTTTCATACTCTTGCCTCAATGTTCGATCACTCTGAAACGCTACGCCGAGTGATATTCGCGCTATTGAGCCATTGTATGCGCAAAAGGCTGAACAAAGCGTTAATGATCCGTCAGGAGATGTAATTTGGGATAACTCCTAGCGGCGCGTCAGCGGGGGATTACAGGCAATAAAAAGCCCGCAAAAATGCGGGCTTGATCCTGCGCCTTGAGGGCAAGGAATTACTTCTGCAGTTTACGCATCACCAGCGTGGCGTTGGTACCGCCGAAGCCGAAGCTGTTGGACATCACGGTGGTCAGCTCGCGTTGCGTTGGCTGAGTCACGATGTTCATGCCCGCGGCTTTCTCATCCAGATTATCGATGTTGATGCTCGGTGCGATAAAGCCGTGTTCAACCATCAGCAGGCTGTAGATCGCTTCCTGCACGCCCGCGGCACCCAGTGAGTGACCGGTCATGGCCTTGGTGGATGAGATGGCCGGGGTGTTGTCGCCAAACACTTCGCGAATGGCACCCAGCTCTTTCACGTCGCCCACCGGCGTGGAGGTGCCGTGAACGTTCATGTAGTCGATTGGGGTATCAACGCCTTGCAGCGCCATCTTCATGCAGCGCACCGCGCCTTCACCTGATGGAGCCACCATGTCGGCACCGTCGGAGGTCGCACCGTAGCCGATGATTTCAGCATAGATGTGCGCACCACGTGCCAGAGCGTGTTCCAGTTCTTCAACCACCACCATACCGCCGCCACCGGCGATGACGAAACCGTCACGCGCAGAGTCGTAAGTACGGGAAGCTTTTTCAGGGGTGTCGTTGTAGCTGGTGGACAGTGCGCCCATCGCATCGAACTCACAGGCCATTTCCCAGCACAGCTCTTCGCCGCCGCCGGCAAAGACTACGTCCTGCTTGCCCAGTTGGATCAGTTCAACCGCGTGACCAATGCAGTGTGCAGAGGTTGCGCAGGCGGAGCTGATGGAATAGTTAACGCCACGAATTTTGAACGGGGTTGCCAGGCAGGCAGAAACGCCTGAAGCCATAGCCTTGGTCACCATGTACGGGCCAACGCCGCGCAGGCCTTTGGCACGCATGCCGTCGGATCCGGCAACCTGGTTGCGCGGAGAACCACCACCTGAGCCAACAACCAGACCGGTGCGATCGTTGGAAACCTGATCGGCAGCCAGACCTGAGTCCTTGATGGCTTCTTCCATGGAAAGATAGGCATAAACGGACGCGTCGCTCATAAAGCGCATCACTTTACGGTCAATCAGACCGGTGGTGTCCAGTTTAACATCGCCCCATACGTGACTACGCATGCCGGAATCTTTCAGCTCCTGGGAGAAAGTGATCCCAGAACGACCTTCCTGCAGGCTCGCCAGGACCTCCTGCTGGTTGTTACCAATGCTGGAGACGATTCCCAGGCCAGTAATCACTGCACGTTTCATTCAATACCTCTTCCACAATTTTACATTCGGGATTTTGCATCGCACTTTAGCGTACAGATGTACGCCGAACAAGTCCGATCAGCGTTTTTCAGCTTTATTCTTATCCAGTTTGCGCCATAGCGCCAGCGCCGTTAGAATCCCGTCACCCCTTGAGTTACGAGCAACCAACCGTGAGCCACGCCCCGATCCAAACCGCAGCGTTATCCTGGAATGAACAGGGTACACCTGTTTCGAAACAGTTTGATGACGTCTACTTTTCTAATCAGGATGGGCTGGAAGAAACCCGCTATGTGTTTCTCAGGGGCAACCGACTGCCGCCACGTTTTGCCGAGCACCCTCGCCCGCTGTTTATCGTGGCGGAAACCGGCTTCGGCACCGGGCTTAACTTTTTGACGCTGTGGCAGGCCTTTGCCGGTTTCCGCACGGCAATGCCGGACGCCCCGCTCCAGCGCCTGCACTTTATCAGCTTTGAAAAATTCCCGCTGCTGCAGGCCGATTTGGCGGCGGCGCATGCCCGCTGGCCGGAACTGGCACCTTACGCCGATGAGTTACGCGCTCAATGGCCGTTGCCGCTGCCGGGCTGCCACCGCCTGCTGCTGGCCGAAGGGCGCATCACGCTCGATTTGTGGTTTGGCGACGTGAACGCGTTGCTGCCCCACTTCGACTCCAGCATGAACCGCCAAATCGACGCCTGGTTCCTCGACGGTTTCGCCCCGGCAAAGAACCCGGATATGTGGACGGAGCAGCTGTTCACCGCCATGGCGCGCTTTGCCCGGCCGGGCGGCAGCCTTGCCACCTTTACCGCCGCAGGCTTCGTGCGTCGCGGGTTGCAGCAGGCCGGGTTTGATGTCACTAAAACCAAAGGCTTCGGCCAGAAGCGCGAAATGCTGATCGGCGAGTTGCCTGCCGATGTGCCCGATATCGCCCATCCGGCCCCCTGGCTACTGCGCCCGGCGGCGGAGAATACCGAAGATATCGCTATTGTTGGCGGTGGCGTCGCCAGCGCGTTAACCGCCCTCGCCCTGTTGCGACGCGGCGCAAAAGTCACGCTGTATTGTGCAGATCCACAGCCGGGCGAAGGGGCATCGGGCAACCGCCAGGGCGCACTCTACCCTTTGTTGAACGGCCGGGCCGATGCGCTGGAAAATTTCTTCAGCGCCGCCTTTCCGTTCGCCCGCCGCCAATACGATACGCTGATGCAACAGGGCGTGGAATTCGACCATCAGTGGTGCGGTGTAAGCCAACTGGCCTTTGACGAGAAGAGCGCCGGGAAAATTGCCAAGATGCTGGCGGTTGAATGGCCGCAGGCACTCGCCATGCCGGCCGACCGCGCAACGCTCAGTGCCCTGTGCGGCATCGACAGCGGTTTTGGCGGCATTAATTATCCGCAGGGAGGCTGGCTGTGTCCGGCCGAGCTGACGCGCAGTGCAATTGCGCTGGCGCAACGTCAGGGAATGAGCTGCCATTATCAGTCGGTGCTCAGCGCCCTGACCGCCAATGAGAAAGGTTGGCAGCTCAGCTTTGGCCAGGGTGAAATTCGGCAGCATGCGACGGTCATTCTGGCCAACGGCCACCGGTTGTCCGAACTGGCGCAAAGTGAAGCGCTGCCGGTTTATGCGGTGCGCGGTCAGGTATCCCATATTCCTACCACGCCGCAGCTGAGTGCATTGAAGCAGGTGCTGTGTTACGACGGCTACCTGACGCCGGTGAATGCCAATAACCAGCAGCACTGTATCGGCGCCAGCTACCAGCGCGGCGAGACCGCCACCGAATACCGCGAAGAAGAGCAGCAGGAAAATCGGGCTCGCCTGCTGCGTTGCCTGCCGGATCAAACCTGGCCGCTGGAGGTAGACGTCAGCGACCGCCAGGCACGCTGCGGCGTACGCAGCGCCACTCGCGATCACCTGCCAATGGTAGGCGCAGTGCCCGACTACCAGGCCACGCTAACGCAGTACCAGGATCTGCAACGTCAATACCAGCGCGGTGAAGCTATCGCCAATGCGCCGAGCTACCCCAATCTGTTTGTGATAGGTGGGTTAGGCTCTCGCGGGTTATGCTCGGCCCCACTGGCGGCAGAGATTTTGGCGGCGCAGCTGTTTGGCGAACCCTTGCCTGGCGATGCAGAGACGTTGGCGGCATTGAATCCGAATCGGATGTGGGTAAGAAAATTGCTGAAGGGACGTGCGGTAGTTTGAAGAAAGTCTCACAGGGCGCGGTCGACTGCGCCCTGTGGCAGAAATATCAGGCAGTCGGCAGTGCGGTTTGATACAGATTTTCCCACATGCCATACACCAACGCCTGATCGGGGGGTGACAACTCACCGGCGGCAATGGCTTTATGCAGGCTGCTTTCCACCTGCGCCTTCAGCGCTTCGGCAGTGTGTTCGCCCAGCTCTTCCACTTCAGCCACCGCCAGCGTCAGATGACCGCGCAGGTAGCCACCGGCAAACAGTTCATCATCGCTGGCGTGCTCTACCATGTCATCAATCAGCGCCAAAATGCGCGCTTCGAATTCTGCGATCATCAAATTTCCTCATTAAATAACAAACTGGCGATCAATTGAGATCTTCCGGATAGGGAAAATGCTCCGCCGCCAGCGGTGGCGTATTGTAAAACGATTGTAACGCCTGAATAAAGCGCGCAGGTCTTGTGGGTATTCCCTGCTCTAACAGCAGCAGCACCCGTTCGCGAACTTTGCGCTGGAAGGCAATGCGATCCGGCTCGCAGTCACCGTTGAGGTTGTCGCAACTGACGTTGAACGGGAAACCGGCGGCGACGCAGAACATCCACTCCAAAGATTGCGGTTTTATCTCCACCGCTTCGAATTCACTTTGCGTCTGCGCGTCTCGCCCGTCCGGGCAGTACCAGTAACCAAAATCCACCAGCTTGCGGCGCTCTTCGCCGGCGATGCACCAGTGCGAGATTTCATGCATGCCGCTGGCGTAATAGCCGTGGGCAAAGACAATGCGGTGGTACGGCAGTTGGTCGTCGGCCGGCAAATAGATCGGCTCATCGTCGCCTTTGACCAGTCGCGTGTTGTATTCATCGCTGAAGCACTGATTAAAAATTTCAATCAGTTGCTCGTATTGATGGGTAGCCTGTGTGTCTGACATAAATAAAATCCAATAACCACAAAAATAAAGAGGTAATTATTTCATTTTGCCGCTCTTTTAGCATGCTAAATATGCAGGGCCAGCCACTGCTGAATTTCAGCACCGTGGTTGTCGTACAAGAGCTTGCAGCTCATCACCAGAGAAACGATGACGATCATCGGTCGGATCAGCTTTTGCCCGCGGGTCATCACCATGTGAGCCCCCAGGCGCGCACCGAGCACCTGCCCAACCAGCATCACCAGGCCAATGCCCCACAGCACTTTGCCGCCGATGATAAACAACACCAGGCTGCCAAAGTTGGAAGTGAAATTCAGCACCTTGGCGTGCGCGGTGGATTTGGCCAGGTTAAAACCGCACAGCGTCACGTAGGCCAGCGCATAAAAGGAACCGGCACCGGGCCCAAAGAAGCCATCGTAAAAACCGACGCAGCCACCGGCCACCAGCCCGAACGGCAAGGCACTTAAACGGCGCTGCCGATCGTTTTCCCCCAAACGCGGCGTCAGCAGGAAGTACAGACCGATGCCGATCACCAATAACGGCAGCATTTGCCGCAGCAGATCGGCGCGCATGTGCTGCACCAGCACCGCTCCGGCAACGGAACCGATCAGGGCCAGAAAAATGGTCAGTTTCTGATCGTTGAGATCGACCGCCCGTCGGCGGATAAAATACAGGCTGGCAGAAAGGGACCCGCCCACCGACTGCAGCTTGTTGGTCGCCAGCGCCTGCGCCGGGGGAACCCCCACCGCCAGCAGCGCCGGTACGGTTAACAGCCCGCCGCCACCGGCGATAGAGTCGATAAAGCCTGCGAGTAACGCCACCACAAACAAAACCCCGAGCATCTCGGGGCCAACGACGAACCAATCCATTTATTATTCCGCAGCGAAATGGTTATCCAGCAAAGCCTGACAGGTAGGCGGTAACGGCGGCGGCACCGGTTTACCCGGTTTGGCGCTCGGCTGATGCGGCACAAACCAGCTTGCCAGCTCGGCGCCGCAACCGTCGCCCGGCGGCGGCGTATCCTGTTCTTTACATTCCAGGCTGCCTGGCGGACAGCGCAGTCGCACGTGCATATGGGCACGATGACCAAACCACGGACGCACCTTGTGCAGCCAGTCGCGGTCGGCACCGGCATCCAGACACAGACGCTGCTTGATCGCCGGGTTAACGAAAATGCGCGTCACTTCCTGATCCTGAGCCGCCGCTTTGATCAGCGATTCAATCTGCGGCTGCCACTGACGAGCCACCACCTGCTTGCCGTCGCTGGAAACCAAATCGATCGGCTGCGGCTTCAGCAACTGCTGCGCGCTCCAACGCTGGCGCGGCAACTGTAACCAGATATCGACATCAAGCCCGGACTGATGGCTGGCATGGCCGCTGCTAAAGCGTCCGCCCGCAGGCATCGCCATATCGCCGATCAGCACCGTGCCCAAATTTCTTTGGCTGGCCTTGCTGCTCAGGCGCTGGATAAACGCCAGCAGATCCGGGTGGCCGAAGTAGCGGCGTTGATCGGGCCGCATCACCTGATAATCCGGTGAGTTCAGCGGCAGCGGCTGAGCGCCGATAATGCAACCATTGGCAAAACCGCCCACCGCCTGCGGCGCGCCGGCCACCGGGTGGTCAATCTTCTGCCACGGCGTCAACGCCAGGGCGGAGCCCGAAGCCATCAGGACAAAGATGCCCAATATCCAGTTTTTCATGGGGTTACCAGCGTGGAACGTTAGAGACCACATCACCGTTTTGCGCACGCTGGCGCAGCAGGTGATCCATCAGCACAATCGCCATCATCGCTTCAGCAATCGGCACCGCACGGATGCCTACGCAAGGATCGTGACGGCCACGGGTGACCATCTCCACCGCTTCGCCCTGACGGTTAATGGTTCTGCCCGGCACCATAATGCTGGAGGTCGGTTTCAGCGCCAGATGGGCCACCACCGGCTGACCGCTGCTGATGCCGCCAAGAATGCCGCCCGCATGGTTGCTCTGGAAGCCTTCCGGGGTGATCTCATCACGGTTTTCGCTGCCGCGCTTGTTGACCACCGCGAAACCGTCACCGATTTCCACGCCTTTCACCGCATTGATGCTCATCAACGCATGCGCCAGATCCGCGTCGAGGCGGTCAAACACCGGCTCGCCAAGACCCACCGGCACGTTTTCGGCAATCACGCTGACCTTGGCGCCAATGGAGTCGCCCTCTTTCTTCAGCGCGCGCATCAGTTCGTCGAGAGCTTCCAATTTGTCGGGATCCGGGCAGAAGAACGGGTTTTGTTCGACCTGCTCCCAGTCTTTCAGCTCGCAGACCACGTCGCCGATCTGCGCCAGATAGCCACGCACCTGAACGCCATATTTTTGCAGCAGGTATTTCTTGGCAATGGCCCCAGCCGCAACGCGCATCGCGGTTTCACGAGCCGAAGAACGCCCACCGCCGCGATAATCGCGTACGCCGTATTTCTGCTCGTAGGTGTAATCCGCATGTCCCGGACGGAACACGTCTTTGATGGCGCCGTAATCTTGTGAACGCTGATCGGTGTTTTCTATCATCAGCCCAATGCTGGTACCGGTGGTCACCCCTTCAAACACGCCGGAAAGAATGCGTACCTGATCCGGTTCGCGACGTTGAGTGGTATAGCGAGAGGTGCCTGGACGGCGACGGTCCAGGTCATGCTGCAGATCGGCTTCGGTAAGCGGGATACCCGGCGGTACGCCGTCTACGATACATCCCAGCGCCACACCGTGAGATTCACCAAATGTGGTAACGCGGAAAATCTGCCCAATACTGTTTCCTGCCATCGCGGCTCCTTACCCTTAATTATTATCTTTGTGGGGCCCGCCAAAGCAGGCCCGAAGAATGCTTAGCTGCGGTAGAGGCTGAAGTGCTCTTTGCAATCCACCAGTTGCTGCTTGGTCAGCATGAACACGCCGTCACCGCCGTTTTCAAACTCCAGCCAGGTGAACGGAATATCCGGATACTGTTCCATCAGATGTACCATGCTGTTACCCACTTCACAAATCAGCACGCCGTCGTCGCTCAGGTAGTCCGGTGCGCAGGCCAGAATACGGCGCACCAGCTTCAGGCCGTCGCTGCCTGCCGCCAGGCCCAATTCCGGCTCGAAGCGGAATTCCTGCGGCAGATCGGACATGTCTTCCGCATCCACGTACGGCGGATTGGTGACGATCAGATCGTACTGGATCGCGGGAACATCGCGGAACAGATCGGAACGGATCGGGATCACCTGCTGTTCAACGCCCAGCGCCTGAATATTGCGCTCGGTCACCGCCAGCACGTCGCTGGAGATATCGACCGCGTCAACTTCCGCTTCCGGGAAAGCGTAGCTGCAGGCAATGGCGATACAGCCGCTGCCGGTGCACATGTCGAGAATATGGCGCGGCGGGTGCGGGATCAGAGCGCTGAAACGATCGTTGATCAGTTCGCCAATCGGGGAACGCGGAACCAGCACACGCTCATCGACGTAGAACTCCAGATCGCAGAACCAGGCTTTGTTGGTCAGATAGGCTACCGGGACACGTTCGTTGACGCGGCGGATCACGCGCTCAACGATGCGATGGCGCTCGCTGGAGGTCAAACGGGCGGTGTGCATGTCCTCTGGAATATCCAGCGGCAGGAACAGGCTTGGCAGCACCAATTGCACCGCTTCGTCCCACGGATTATCGGTTCCGTGACCATAGTAGATATCGGCGGCGTTAAAACGGCTGACCGTCCAGCGCAGCATATCTTGAATGGTGTGCAGTTCGTTCACTGCTTCCTCGACGAAAATTTTGTCCAATTTGCCCTCCGGCAGGCACTGTGATTCATGATTTAGCCGCATAGTTTGCCATGAAGCCCGCGACAAATCACGCTAACCCCTTGCGCTTTTCATTCTGGCGAGAATTTTGCGTCGACAGAGACCCGCGACAAGGTAAACTGTCGCGATAAATGATTTCCGGTGAATTCCAAATGAAGAACAAGCACCCTCTGAGCAAAGATGAATTGCAGCTCTTCAGAGAGTCGGTAGTAGACGCAAAAAAGCTGCGTCAGGACACCATCGTCCACCGTAAACCCAAGCCTATAACCCAGAAAATTGCTCCACAGCGCCTGCTGCAGGAACAGGTAGACGCCAGTTATTATTTCTCGGATGAATACCAGCCGCAGTTGGAAGAGGAAGGTCCGACGCGCTATGTGCGCCCCGGTTACAGTGCCTTCGAGCTGAAAAAACTGCGCCGCGGCGATTATTCGCCAGAGCTGTTTCTCGATCTGCACGGGCTGACCCAGATGCAGGCCAAGCAGGAACTGGGGGCGCTGATCGCCGCCTGCAAGCGCGAACATGTGTACTGCGCCTGCGTGATGCACGGCCACGGCAAGCACATCCTCAAACAGCAGACGCCGCTGTGGTTGGCGCAGCACCCTGACGTACTGGTGTTCCACCAGGCGCCCAAAGAATGGGGCGGCAGCGCGGCAATTTTGCTGCTGGTCGAACTGGCTGAGTGATCGGCAGAAATGACAAAGGGCGATGTTTGACATCGCCCTTTCGTTTTGGCCCCGCGCTGGGGTGCCTTATACTTTAGCCATCACCTGCGATGGACTCACCTGCCACTCAAATTTACCGTAGCTGCCGTCGGCGGCCAAATCGACATTGGCAATCGCCGAGGTCGCGAACATCGGCGGGCATTCGCCCGGGCAGAGTTCCGCCACCAGGTAACCCACCAGCGGTAAGTGGGAGACGATCAGCACCGCGTGAACCCCCTGCTGCGCCAGCGCCTGCAGGTAGCTGCCGACCAGACTGGCATCCCCGCCCGGCGTCAGCTCAGGCAGCACTTCTTCGCTTGCCGGCAAGGTCAAGGCTTCGCGCACCGTAGCCAGCGTCTGTTCGGCCCGCAGGTAAGGGCTGACCAGCACGCGTTCAATATCCACAGACTTGGTATTTAACCAGGCCGCCATCTGACGTGACTCATCACGGCCACAAACAGTAAGAGGTCTTACCGAATCGCTGGCCGCATCAAGTGCCGCCTCTCCGTGACGCATAATCAAAACTTGCATATTGCACCGCTGTTGTTGACAAAATAACGCTATACAGAAACGCCGAGCGTGCTGTATCGCCGAGTTTTACAACCCCAAAGCAAAAGCTTTGAAACGATAACGCGCCGTCTCTTTATGGCGGCCGGGCATTTTGCCTGAAAGTTCACGTAAAGAAAACGCTGTTTTTTACACCAATGGCGCCTTGAGATGACTTTGACGCTCACATAACAACCAATTCAACAGGTTAAATTTTAACCTTTACATCATGAATTTTATTGATGGCGGCCAGCCTTTCACCGCCATCGAGCTACGTTACCGCGTCGCTATCTCCCTGTATAGGGTCAGGGATTGCCGGTATTGCAAGGAGTGATAGCGATCACATGCCCTGTTGATCCTACTCTAGTACAAATCACGGCGCCGCGCCGCTCAGGTCCCCTGCGGATAGAAACGTTCACCCTGCTGAGCCATGCGCTGCAGGCGTTCGCAAGGCGCAAAATATTCGCCGTGCTGCCGCTGCAGATACTCCAGCGTTTTAACCACCTTATCGGCCCCCAACTGATCCATATAGCGGAAAGGCCCGCCGAGGAACGGAGGAAAACCAATGCCGAACACCGCGCCGATATCGCCGTCGCGCGCGCTGCGGATCACGCCTTCATCCAGACAACGCGCGGCTTCATTGAGCATCATCATTACGCAACGCTGAGCGATGACCGCCGGTTGCAAATGCGATTTCGGCGTGATGCCCAGCAAAAGATAGACCGAGGTATCGGCGCGCTTGTTCCGCTGACGCTGCTGGCCTTCGCTGGGATAGAGATAGAAACCACGGCCGTTTTTGCGTCCTTTGCGTCCGTCTTTCAATACCGCCTCAAAGGCGGCTGGAGCGGCAAAGCGCGGGCCCAACTGTTCCACCAATACCGGGATAATCTTGGTACCGACGTCGATGCCCACTTCATCCAGCAGGGTAATCGGCCCAACCGGGAAGCCGAAATCCACCAGCGCCTTGTCCAGCGCTTCGATCGGCTCACCTTCCAGCAGGCAACGAGTCGCCTCATTTATATAAGGTGCCAAAATGCGGTTAACGTAGAAACCGGCGCGATCGGCCACCACAATCGCCGTTTTGCCCTGCTTGTGCGCCAGCGCCACGGTGGTGGCAATGGTTTCCTCGCTGGTGGTAGCGTGCGGGATCACCTCAACCAACGGCATTTTATCTACCGGGCTGAAATAATGCAGGCCGATCACCTGCTCGGGCCGCTGCGCCTTGGCGGCAATCTGGCCAATCGGCAGCGATGAAGTATTGGAGGCAAAGATGGTATGCGGCGCCGCGTGCTGTTCTATCTCGGCCACCATCTGCTGCTTGAGCGCCAGGTCTTCAAACACCGCCTCAATCACCACGTCCACCCGTTCAAAACCGGTGTAGTCGGTCGAGCCGGAAATCAGCATCATCTGTTTTTGCCGTTCCGCCGGGCGCATGCGTTTACTGCGTACCCGCTTGCCGAGCACGTCCCAACTGTATTTTAACGCGTGGTTAATGCCGGTCTCGTTTACGTCTTTAATCCGCACCGGCAAGCCACCGCGAGTGGCAGTCACACAGGCGATACCGCCGCCCATCAGGCCGCCGCCCAGAATGCCGATACGGTGCAGTTCATGAGGTTGCGCATTGCCACCGCGTTCTTTTTTCAGCGAAGTGGAGGCAAAGAACAGGCTGCGCAACGCGGCTGACTGCGGGGTCATGGCCAATTCGCCAAACGCCCTCGCCTCGGCTTCATAACCGCTGGCGCTGCCGTGATCCAGGCCGGTACGTACCACCTGGATGATGCGCTCTGCCGCCGGGTAGTTGCCGTGGGTTTTTTCCAGCGTTTTCTTGCGCACAATGCTGAACAGCAGGCTTTTACCCAGTGGGCCATTGAGCAAACGCTCCTGCCACGGCAATTCACGTCGGCTCTGCCAGCCCTGTTTGACCCGTTCGATCGCGGCCTGCAATAAAATCGACTGCGGCACGGCATCGTCCACTAATCCCATACGCAACGCCTGCCGCGCCCGAATGTGTTTGCCGGTCAGGATCATGTCCAACGCCTTGCTGGCGCCAATCAGCCGTGGCAAACGCTGGGTGCCGCCGGAGCCCGGCAGCAAACCAAGCTGAACTTCCGGCAGGCCGAGTGCGGTTTTATCATCCAGAGAGCAAACGCGGCTGTGGCAGGCCAACGCCAGCTCCAGCCCGCCGCCCAGGCAGGCGCCGTGAATAGCCGCCACCACCGGGACCTGGAACGAGGCAATCTGTGCCAGCGTGCTTTGGCCTTTCTTCGCCAGCGCTTCGGCCTCTTTGGCGGTGGTACAGGCGGCAATCATGCTGATATCCGCCCCGGCAATGAACGAATCCGGCTTGCCGGAGATAATCACCAGCCCTTCCAGCGCCGGATGCTGCTGCGCGCGGATCAGAACGTCGTTGACCTGCTCGACAAACTCGGCCTTCAGGGTGTTTACCTTCTCCCCCGGAACATCGATGGTGATCACACCAATGTTGTCCGGACGAAGGGTCAGTTGAAAGGCCGAGGGTTTGGCCCGCTGTTCGTGCAATGCGTTTTCAAAGCTCATTATTCCACCTCTACGATCATTGCGGCCCCTAACCCTCCGGCCGCGCAGGCGGTCGTCAGCCCCAGACCGCCGCCACGACGTTTCAGCTCGTGCAACATTTGGGTGATCATGCGCGCGCCGGTGGCGGCAAATGGGTGACCGTAAGCAATTGAGCCACCCAATACGTTGAATTTTTCCATGTCCACTTCGCCAATCGCCCGGCTGCGGCCCAGCTTTTTCTGAGCAAATTCGTCGCTGGCAAACATTTTCAGGTTGGCCAGCGTCTGGGCAGCAAAGGCTTCATGCATGTCGATGAGCGTCAGGTCGGCCAGGCCGATGCCGGCGCGATCCAGTGCCAGCGGCGTAGCATAAGACGGCCCGAGCAGCATATCTTCCCACACATCGATGGCGGAGAAGGCAAAGCTACGCAGATAACCCAGCGGCTGCAACCCCAACTCCTTCGCTCGCGACTCGCTCATCATCAGCACCGCTGCCGCGCCGTCGGTCAACGGCGTACTGTTGGCTGCGGTAACGCTACCGTGCTTGCGATCGAATGCCGGTTTCAGCTTTGCGTAGGACGCCAGGCTGGAATCTTTGCGGACGTTGTTGTCTTCGGTAATTTGCGTACGGTATGGCGGCACATAGGCCGTCATCACCTCGTCGCGCAGCAGCCCCTGCTCCCAGGCTTTGGCAGCCAGTTGGTGAGAGCGGTGCGCCAGCGCATCCTGCTCTTCCCGGGTGATGCCGTGGCTTTTCGCCATTTGCTCTGCGGTATCGCCCATGCGCAGCCCCGTGGAGTATTCGGCCACCGCCGGCGGTACTGGCATCAGGTCGCGGAACTTCAGTCGGCTAAACAGCTTGAGACGCTGCGACAGGGTGCGGGCTTTGTTGACGTCCACCAGCGTACGCGCCAGCGCTTTGCTGACGCCGATCGGCAAAACGGAAGAAGAGTCGGCGCCCCCAGCGATGCCAATGCTGATGCTGCCCGCCATGATGCTTTCCGCCACGTTGGCAATCGCCTGGAAGCTGGTAGCACAGGCGCGCGACACGCTATAAGCATCGGTATGCACGCTCATGCCGGTACCGAGCACGATTTCACGCGCAATATTCGGCGCTTCAGGCATTTGCACCACCTGGCCGAACACCAGTTGTTCAATCAGCGCCGGATCGATACCGCTGCGGGCCAACAGTTCACTCACCGCCGTTTTCCCCAGATCCACCGCAGGAATACCGTGATAAGCGGTCGCCTGTTTGGCAAAGGGGGTCCGCAGTCCATTTACAATCGCAATACGGTCACCGTGACGGGTCACCAACGGCAGTGCCTTACTCATAAACGCTCCTGAAGAGAATAACGCCAGCGCAACGGTCAAGAAGAGGTCTGACCTGATGGGGTCATTGTTAACCAAATGTTTACATTTGGCAAACCGGCAGAAGTGAAAACTGAGAGCAGGAGCAACTTTCTAGCGGGGGTTTGAGGAGGAAGCGAGCGGCGCGGGATAGCCCCGCACCGCTTTAAAGTCGTGATTAACGCAGGCCGAGCTGGAAAATCAGGGTTTCTGCCTGGCAGGCGAAGGTGAAATCGGCCACCAGTTCCACGCCACCGTCAACCGGTTTAATGCTACTGCTGATGTCGCACGGGTCGGATTCCACGCCGCGGGCTTTTGCGGTCAGCGTAGCCAGCATTTTTTCTGCATCCTGCTGATTAGCAAACACCTGGCTGTAGGAGGCGGTGCAATCGGTATTGTCCATCACGGTACCGACATCAACACAGCAACAGGCAGCCGTTTCCTGGGCGCTACATTTATTAATTGGATTGGACATGATTCATTCTCCTCAGGGACCGCCGTTACGCGAGTCCAAATTGCCATTTAGCTACTGGCGCAAAGACACAAGATTCTGCGCTTATTTTACTCTGCGATGAAACCGATCACTAGCACTTACTTTTTATAGGTGTTTTAAGTGATGGAAATCACAAATGAAAATCGTTGTCTGCTAAGGAATGGTAAGAATATTGTTATGTATCGCTGGTTTTTTGTTATGCAGATCTCCTTTTTGATATCAATTTGGAAATATCTCAAAAACAATGTTGCAACATTTTCACAGGTCGGACCTATAATTCAGCCACTGGTCTGATTTGTCTGAATGAGATCGGACCCTACAATCGCGCGCTCCTTGTTACTTTATGTAACATGTTTAAATAATAAACACATAAAATGAGGTTTTGGTCATGAGCCAGAAAAACCTATTTACTAAATCAGCTCTCGCAGCTGCAGTGGCAATTATTTCTTCAAACGTGTCTGCCGCAGGATTCCAGCTGAATGAGTTCTCATCAGCTGGTTTAGGACGTTCGTATTCTGGCGAAGGCGCCATGGCAGACACGGCGGCATCTGCCAGCCGCAACCCGGCCTTGTTGATGATGTACACCCGCCCGGAACTCTCCTTCGGTGCGGTGTTTATCGATCCGGATGTAGACATCACCGGCAAGTCACCTTCCGGTGCCAGCCTGGACTCCAAGAACATCGCCCCTACCGCCTGGGTGCCTAACCTGCACTACGTTCAACCGATTAACGATCAGTTTGCCGTGGGTGGCTCGGTTACCAGCAACTACGGCCTGGCGACCGAATTCAACGACGGTTATACCGCCGGGGCCTACGGCGGCAAAACCGACCTGACCACCGTCAACCTGAACCTGAGCGGTGCTTATCGTCTGAACAAACAATTCAGCTTCGGCCTGGGCTTCGATGCGGTTTACGCCAAAGCCAAGCTTGAGCGTTATGCCGGTGAATTGCCGAAGCTGCTCGCAGCTCAGGGTATGCAGAGTGGAAAGCTTACGCCGCAGCAGGCACAGCAGATTGGCGGCATCCCGGCAGATACCCAGATTTCTCACCTGAAAGGTGACGAATGGGGCTTCGGCTGGAACGCCGGTATTCTGTATGAAGTGGATGAAAACAACCGTTACGGTTTCACTTACCGTTCCGAAGTGAAAGTCAAATTTGACGGCGACTACAAAAGCAGCCTACCGTCGGCTTATAACCCGCTGCTCGTTCCTGCCGGCCTGCCTTATGGCACCAACGGCAGCACCATCCCAGGCTCTCTGGATCTGAACCTGCCGGAAATGTGGGAAATCTCGGGTTACAACAAGGTTGCTCCGCAGTGGGCTATCCACTACAGCCTGGCTTACACCAGCTGGAGTCAGTTCCAGGAGTTGAAAGCTACCGGCAACAACGGTCAAACGCTGTTTGAGAAGCATGAAGGCTTTAAAGACGCTTACCGCATCGCTCTGGGTACCACTTACTTCTACGACGATAACTGGACCTTCCGTACCGGTATCGCCTTCGATGACAGCCCGGTGCCGGCCCAGAACCGTTCTATCTCTATCCCGGATCAGGACCGCTTCTGGTTGAGCGCAGGTACCAGCTACGCCTTCAACAAAGACGCCTCTGTTGACGTCGGTGTTTCCTACATGCACGGCCAGAAAGTCACCATCAAAGAAGGTCCATACACCTTCGAATCCGTGGGCAAGGCCTGGCTGTACGGCGCCAACTTCAACTACCGCTTCTAATCTTTTCGATGACGAAGCCAGGAGCGCCCTTAGGGGCGCTTTTTTTTGCCCGCTAATCTTAAAGCATAAAAAAACCCGCCATCAAAGCGGGTTGTTTCTCTTCGCCAAGCGAGATTATTGCGAGTCGATCTCGTCCAGATCGCCCTGGATCGCCTGAGCGTTCGGGTTGATCTCAGGTTTCAGCGAGCCGCCGTTCGCCAGGAAGTCGTTACGCTGGAAGTAGGCTTCGCGCACCATCAGGTACGGATCGGAAGAGTTGCGCAGCAGACCGTCGGAATCCAACAGCTCGGCACGAGTTTCAATCCCTTCAACCACCCATTTGCCCGCCGACATCCAGAAGGTCAGGTAGCTCAGCACCGGATAAACCGTATCCGCCCAGTCACCGCCCTCCTCACGCAGCGTAAAACTGCCGTAGCCCGGCAACATCACATAAGGACCGTAGCCGACGCCATAATGCCCCATAGTGCTGCCGAAGCGGTTCGGCTCTTCGCGAGCCAGTTTCGGGTTGGCCATCCCCGCCACGTCGATCAGGCCGCCCATCCCCAGAAGGGTATTGAGGAAGAAACGGTTAAAGTGGATCATCCCCTTATAAGGGTCGCCTTTCAGGAAGGAGTTGACCATGCTGGCCGGCTCTTCCAGGTTAGACGTAAAGTTGCTTATCCCATTACGCGCCGGCATGGGCAGGTAATTGCGCCAGGCCACGGCCACCGGGCGAAGTACATACGGATCCAGGACGTTATAGTTGAAGTTGAACATCGTCCGGTTAAATCCTTCCAGAGGATCGGATCGCCCTTGTGGTTCATCTTGTGGCGCGCTGGCACAGCCCACCAATAACACCGTTGTGAAAGCCAGCCCAGTCAGGCGAAAGTTCATATTTTTCTCCATAAAAACACGTTCGGTCTTTTTATTTAAGGGACCTGTTTGTTTATCTGAACGTCAATCTGCTCTTTACCGCTGAAATTCTGCAGCGCACTCTCGCCGAACCAATCACCCGCCTGTGGCGTGGCCAGACCATCCTGAGAAATTCGTACCCGCACCTTGACCTGATGCTGAGCCGAAAGCAGGCGTTCAGGCATCATGGCGTTGCTGTCATCCAGAGAAAATGACAGCGGGAAACGGCTTAAGGGCAGTTGTTTTACCGCAACCGGCACCGGATTGGCGCCATCGGTCACCGAGATTACCAGCGTCCCCTGCTGCGGCAATGCGTTCGTCGCCTGTGGCGATAACGTCACGTTAATGCCAAGTTTAACAGTTTCTTCGCCCGCCTGTGTTTTTGCTTGTTCAATGCTGCGCTTTATCACTTCGGCACGTTGATCGTTGGCCGGCAACAGCTTCAGCATGACCTGCCAGGCGCCAATGGCCTGCTTGAAATCCCCCTGTTCGAAGGCGTTGAACGCCAACAGGCTCAGCACGCGCATATTGGTGTGATCTTCGGCGATCATCTTGCGCAGCATCTGAGTGGCCTGCTTGTTATCCTCCGGATCGTTGGATCGCGTCAAGACTTCTGCGTAGCCGAGACGGACTTCCAGACTATTCGGGTCCAGCTGATAAGCATGAGCAAATGCCTGGGTGGCGGTGGTGGCGTTATTCAGCGCCATCCCCACGCGCCCCAGCATCATCCAGTCGTTGATATTGCGATCGTCCTGCTGCAGTGCAGTACGCAGCCCCAGCCCGAGGCGGGCAATCTCTTCCATGCTCAGCGGTTGGGCACGTTCATTAGCGACGCGCGCGCGCAGATCCGGCATTTGCGCTTCGACCTGTTGCCAGTCCAGTACCTGCGCCAACCCACCGGTTTTCAGATAAAAACCCAGGGTGACCACCACCAGCAAGGCTACGCCGGGCACCAACGCCCAGCGGTTAATGGGCTTCTCCTGCGTATCCTGCTGGCCGGGGATGTCATTGAGCAGGTTTTGCTGCAGCTCTTTCACCAGTTCGGGGCGCTCAGCCACCACGCCCTGCTGTTCGTCCTGCTCCAGCTCATTCAGACGATCCTGATAAAACGCTTTGTTCAGCGTATCGCGACTAGCGGCGGTGCTTTTACCGCTGTGGCGCATCGCCGGTACCACCAGCAACGCCGCAGCGCCTACCAGCAGGACAATAATACTCAGCCAAAAAGCCATTAGGGTTTCTTCCTGTCAGTCTCTTTCAGCAGCGCCGCCAGACGCTGTTGCTCCTGCTCGGAGAATTCATCGTTAGCATTTACGGCACCGGTACGGCGATGGCGGGTACGCAATATCACCACCGCGCCGCCGATCAGCACAAACAGCAACGGGCCCACCCACAGGATCAGCGTCGCCGGGGTCACCGGCGGTTCGTAGGTGACAAAATTACCGTAGCGCGCCACCATATAATCGATGATCTGCTGCTTGTTCTGCCCCTGCATCATCAACTCGTACACCTTGGTACGCATATCTGCTGCAATGATGGCGTTGGAATCAGCGATGCTGTTGTTCTGGCATTTCGGGCAACGCAGCTGTTCGGTCAGTTCCCGGTATTGCTGTTCCTGCTCGACCGAATTGAACCGATAAGTGTCGATAGCCGCCGCGGCACTCCAACTCAGTAATGCGGCAAATATCAGGGTCAGCAGCCTCATGCATCACCCCCATATTTTTTGTACAGCGGCAGCACTTCCTGCTGCCAGACGCGCTCATTCATGTCCCCGGCGTGGCGGTAGCGAATAATGCCCTGCCCGTCGATCAGGAAGGTCTCAGGTGCGCCATACACGCCCAAATCCAACCCCAGCATGCCGTCGCCATCATACAGGCTGAGTGCGTAAGGGTTGCCCAGCGAGTTCAGCCAGGTCACCGCTTTGCCGCGATCGTCTTTATAGTTCAGCCCCACCACGCGGATACCGCGCGCGGCCAGCGTATTGAGATATTGATGTTCGGCGCGGCACGTCGGGCACCAGGTAGCCCAGACGTTCAGCAGCATGGGTTTGCCATTGCGCAGCACCGCCTGATCATAAGTTTTGCCAGGCTGGTCGAGGGATTCCAGTTTGAAGGCCGGCACCGGCTTGCCGATCAAAGCCGACTCCAGCATGGTCGGGTCCTCGCCACCGGCGTTGCGCGTCAGCTGCACCATAAACGCCGCCACCAGCAGCAGGAACAGGATTAACGGGATAAACAGCAGCTTACGGTTCATGCCTGCTCCTCCAGCTTGCCTTCGCGCTTGAGTTTCTTGCTTATCCGATAGCGCGGATCGAGAATGCACAGGATACCGCCGATCGCCATAAACACCCCGCCGAACCAGATCCAGCGCACGAAGGGTTTGTAGTACAACCGCACCGCCCAGGAGCCGTCGTCCAGTTCTTCACCCAGCGCTGCATACAGATCGCGGCTGAAGCCGCCGTCAATCGCCGCTTCGGTCATCATGCTGCGCGCCACGCTGTAATAGCGTTTTTCCGCGTGCAACGTCGCTTCCGGCTTGCCGTTGCGCGTGACATCGATAATGCCGACGCCGCCGCTGTAGTTGGGCCCACGAATATCGTGCACATCGCGGAACACAAAGTGATAGTTATGGATATCCACGCTGTCGCCGGCTTTCATGCGGACATCACGTTCCACACTGTAGTTTTGGCTGAAGGCAATGCCGATGACCGTTACCGCCACGCCAAGGTGACCCAGCACCATCCCCCAGTGGCTACGGGAAAGATGGCTCAGGCCGCGCCAGAAACCGTGGCGATGCGTTGCGCGTTCGTGCAGCTCCATCAGCGTCAGGATAATCACCCAAACCGCCATGATCAGCCCCACCACCGTCATGCCGGCGATGCTGTCTTGCAACAGCCACGGCAGCAGGATCGACAGCACCAGCGTAATCACCAGCGCCACGCTCAGGCGGCGCCACAGCTTGGTCGGTTCGTCGCGGCGCCAGCGCACCAGCGGGCCAATGCCCATCAGCAGCGCCATCGGCGCCATCAGCCAGGTGAACATGGTGTTGAAGAACGGTTCGCCGATAGAAATGCTGCCCAGGCCCAACTGCTTGTGCACCAACGGCAGCAGCGTCCCCAACAGCACCACCAGCATGGCGGCGATCAGCAGTACGTTATTGCCCAGCAAGAAGGTTTCACGCGAGAAGGTTTCGTGCTGCACCCGGCTACGCACCTGCCCGCCCTTGACCGCATACAGCAGCAAAGAACCGCCGATCACGATCACCAGATAGGCGAGGATAAACATGCCGCGCGCCGGATCGGAAGCAAAGGAGTGCACCGAAACCAGCACCCCGGAGCGCACCAGGAAGGTGCCCAGCAGGCATAATGAGAAGGCGGTAATCGCCAGTAATACCGTCCAGGCCTTGAAGGTGCCGCGTTTCTCGGTCACCGCCAACGAGTGCATCAGTGCGGTACCGGCCAGCCACGGCATAAATGAAGCGTTCTCGACCGGATCCCAGAACCACCAGCCGCCCCAGCCCAGTTCGTAATAGGCCCAGGCGGACCCCAGCACGATGCCCATGGTGAGGAACACCCAGGCAGCCGTGGTCCACGGACGCGACCAGCGTGCCCAGGCCGTATCCAGACGACCGGCCATCAGTGAAGCGATGGCGAAAGCAAAGGCCACCGAGAAACCGACATACCCCATGTACAGCAGCGGCGGATGGAAAATCAGGCCGATATCCTGCAACAGCGGGTTAAGGTCGCTGCCGTCGATCGGGAAATTCGGCAGCGTACGGGTGAAGGGGTTGGAGGTCATGATGATAAACAGCAGGAAACCTGCCGTGATCATGCCCATCACCGACAACACGCGTGCCACGGCATCTTGCGGCATCGAACGGCTGCACAGGGCCACCGCCAGCGACCAACAGCTCAGCAACAGCACCCACAGCAGCAGCGATCCCTCATGGGCGCCCCAGGTGGCGGCAATGCGGTAATACACCGGCAGTTGGGTGTTGGAGTTGGCGGCCACATAAGCCACGGTAAAGTCATTGACGACAAAGGCGTGCACCAGACAGATGAACGCCAGGGCGATAGCGGCAAACATGCCGTAGGTCAGTGGGCGCGCCACCGCCATCATACGACGGTCCTGGCGCGCCGCGCCCCATTGCGGGTAAATGCTCAGCAGCAGCGAAATCGCCAGCGCCAGACACAGCAGAAAACTTCCCGTTTCCGGCATCATGATTTAGCGCCCTCGTTCTGCGGGGTGGCGTAGGCCGAAGCCGGTCCCTTATGGTTTTCTTTCATCGCGTCGGCCACTTCCGGCGGCGTGTATTTCTCATCGTGTTTCGCCAGCACTTCACGCGCATTCACCACGTTGCCTTCGCCCAGCACGCCCTGCGCCACCACGCCCTGCCCCTCACGGAACAGATCCGGCAGAATACCGGTGTAAGTGACATCAATGGCACCACGTGCATCATAAACTTTGAAGCTGACCTGCAGCGTTTTCTGATCGCGTTTTACCGAACCGGGCATCACCATGCCGCCGATGCGCAGGCGTTGGCCTACCTCCGGTTTCTCATGATTCTCACCCTTGCCCTGCAGAATTTCGCTCGGGGTATAAAACAGATCGATGTTGGAGCGCAGCGCGTACAGCATCAGGGTCGCGGTCAGCGCAACGCCGATCAGCACTACAATTGCCAAATACAGGCGACTTTTACGACGTGGATTCACAATGATTTCTCCCGCGGGTTAGCGGTTTTTTGTTTCGACTGCTGCGAATGACGAATACGTCGTTCGCGTGCCTGACGGCGACCAATCTCATCCAGCAGTTGGCGGCGCTGCCAGAAAGTGTGGGCCACCAGGCCCAGCAACGAGAGCAGGGTTACGGCTACCGCCAACCAGACGTAGAAGGCGTAGCCTCCCATGGCGAAAAACGCCTGCCAGGAAGTGAATGCTGCGTTCATGGTTGGCGCTCCTTATTGACCAGCCCAGCCACCCAGGGACGCTGGCGTTCCTGAGACAAAATCAGATTGCGCAAGCGCAGCAAGGTGAGAGTGATAAAGAACAGCAGGTAGCCGAGGATCGCCCAACGCAGCGGGGTGCGCATGCTTGGCGCGATGCTCTGTTGCATATTGGTGGAACCCTGATGCAGCGTGTTCCACCATTCGACCGAGAAGTGAATGATCGGGATGTTCACCACCCCGACCAGCACCAGAATGCCGGCGGCGCGGCCCGCCAGGCGACGGTCCTCAAAGGCGTTGTACAACGCAATGATGCCAATATAAAGAAACAGCAACACCAGTTCAGACGTCAGGCGGGCGTCCCACACCCACCAGGTGCCCCACATCGGCTTACCCCAGGCGGAGCCGGTGACCAGCGCAATAAAGGTAAACACCGCGCCGACCGGTGCCATCGCCGCCACCAGGGTATCGGACATTTTCATCTGCCACACCAGGCCGATAAACGCCGCTACCGCCATTGAGCCATAGATCCCCATCGACCACATCGCCGCCGGCACATGGATATACATGATGCGGAAGCTATCGCCCTGCTGGTAATCCTTGGGTGCGAAACCGAATCCCCAGACCCAGCCCAGCAATAGGCAAGCCGCTCCGGCCAGTCCCAGCCAGGGGATAAAGCGGCCACAGACGTGATACAGCCGTTCAGGCTGGGCAAACTGATGTAACCATTTCCACATTGTCGTCATTGCTCACGGTAAATTTATACGGTGGCCGCCCCGTTGACCGAGGCGACGAAAATTGCTTGTGCGGTGGAACACGCTCTTGGTGGCGTTAACCCGCGTTTCAATAAGTTAGCTAGTGCACGCTCACTCGCAGCGCCGCTGCAGTGGCGAAAGGTGCCAGAGTTATACTTCCCGCCAGCATCGCGCCCAGTATCGCCAGGTAACCGTCTATCGGCATGCCCATAGAGGCGGCGTCGATGGCGGCGGTGGAAAATATCAGCACCGGGATATACAGCGGCAGCACCAGCAGGCTCAGCAGCACGCCCCCCTTGCGCAACCCGACGGTCAGCGCCACGCCGATAGCGCCAATCAGGCTCAGCGTCGGCGTACCCAGCAACAGCGTAAACGCCACCGCCAGCCAGGTATGGGTGTCCAACGACAGCAGTAGCGCCACCAGCGGCGACAGGATCAACAGGGGTAAGCCTGTTACCACCCAGTGAGCACACACTTTGCCTAACACCGTCATCGGCAGCGGCGTCGGCAATAACAACAGCTGTTCCAGCGAGCCATCGAGGAAATCATCACGGAACAGACGCTCCAGCGACAGCAGCGCCGCCAGCAGCGCCGCCACCCAGATAATCCCCGGCGAAATGCGCGCCAGCAGTTGCGGCTCTGGCCCAATCCCTAACGGAAACAGCGTGATAACGATCAGAAAGAACCACAGCGGATTAACGATTTCCGACCCTTTGCGAAAGGCAATCTTCAGCTCGCGCCGCAATACAGTCAAAAACATTAAAGAGTCTCCGCGCGGTTTTCCGTCAGGCTGATTTTGCCTACCGCCTGCGTTGCGCCGGCCAAATCCTGATGCGTGGTCAACAATACCATGCCGCCCTGCTGAGCATGTTGCTCAAAAAGGCTAATTAATTCAGCCACACCCTGCTTGTCTATTGCCGTCAGCGGCTCATCCAGGATCCACAGCGGGCTGTCGCTGAGCCACAACCGCGCCAACGCCACACGCCGCTGTTGACCGGCGGAAAGCTGCGCCACCGGTAAATCCTCATAACCCACCAGACCGACCTGCTCCAGCGCCTGCCAAATGGCCTGGCGATCGGGCGCACCGCGCACCGCCTGGTAAAACTGCAGGTTCTCAAAGGGCGTCAGCATGGTTTTAATCCCCGGCTGATGCCCGAGGAATAACAAGTCCTGATAATAACGTTCGCGGTGGCGCAACGTATTTTGACCGTGCCAGCAAACTTCTCCGCCTTCCGGTCGCGCCAAGCCCGCCAGAATGCGTAGCAGGCTGGTTTTTCCCGCGCCGTTCGGCCCTTCCACCTGAATAATATCGCCCGGTTTTACCGTAAAGCTCAACGCGCTAAACAGGGTGCGTTCATCACGGACGCAACTCAGATTTTTAGCTTCCAGCATCGGGAGAACTCATATTTTTCTTTGGGATAGCGATCATAGCATAAGCCATCTGTGGCTCGTAGCCCGCAGCCGGTCACTCAACTACTCCAATAGGGGTAATATTGCGCCCCAGATCAAAAATGCGTAGAAAAACCCGGCAACGTTAAACTCTTGTTACTTTTTTCTGCAATTTGCCACATCGCTTTCACAGCTTCCCTGAGCCAACTACGCTTAATCGTGACCCTGAAAGTCTTTGATGGAGATAACGGATAATGAGCGATCGGCAGCGACACCCGGATGCAGAGCAGGAAAATAGCCTGCAGGTAGAAAGCAAAGAGCATGAACAGGGCAAAAGCGAAATTGAAGTAAAGGAAGAGAATCTGCCCTCGCGCGCAGCAGCAGTGCATGAGCTGATCCGCATGGAGGGAGAAAAAGAGCTGGAGCGCGACTGGCTGGCACTGCTGTGGTCAGCGGTGGCCGCCGGGCTGTCGATGGGGGCCTCACTGATGGCAAAAGGCATTTTCCACGCCCGTTTGCCGGACGATCCCAGCCGCTTCTTTATCGAGAACATCGGCTACACCTTTGGCTTTATTATCGTGATCATGGCGCGCCAACAGCTGTTTACCGAAAATACCGTCACCGCCGTACTACCGATCATGCAAAAACCGACACCGAGCAACTTCTTGCTTCTGTTTCGCCTGTGGGGCGTGGTGCTGCTGGGGAACCTGGTGGGGACCGGGCTGGCGTCACTGGCGTTTATTCACATGCCGATTTTCGACGAGAACACCCGCAGCGCCTTCGTCAGCCTGTCGGAAGAGGTGATGAAAAACTCGCCGTCGGAGATGTTTGCCAACGGCATTCTGGCGGGCTGGATCATCGCCACCATGGTGTGGATGTTCCCTTCCGCCGGCGCCGCCAAGATTTGGGTGATTGTCTTGATGACCTACCTGGTGGCGATCTGCGATCTGACCCATATCGTCGTGGGATCGGTAGAGATCCTTTATCTGGTGTTTAACGGCGTCATTCCCTGGCAAGAGTTTATCTACCCGTTCGCCATTCCTACGCTGGCCGGCAACATTATTGGCGGCACCTTTATCTTTGCCTTGATCAGCCATGCGCAGATCCGCAACGACATGAGCGACAAAAACAAGGCAGAGCGGCTGGCGGCGGAAAAACAAACCGGCAAGGTGAAAAAACCGTGATCGCGATCAGCGCAGCAGGCGAAAATCAGCACATATTGGCGAGGGAATGAGCAAACGCACCGCTAAGCGCTTATTCTGCGGGTAAAAAAAGGTATACTGCCCCGGCAGCCTAGGTTGCCGGCCCGCAGCGTCCCCGTAGTTAAACGGATATAACAAGCCCCTCCTAAGGGCTAGTTACTGGTTCGATTCCAGTCGGGGACACCATAAATTTATATACCCGCCTCTGCCGCCCCCACTAACCCGCGCCGTACGAAGCCTCAAATCCTGAGTGATTTATCGAACTTCAAAATTGATCAAAAAAGTCCGTTTTATCAGAATGATACCCTCTAACGCCCAAATCTGGCACAACGTCGAATATTAAAGGTATAATCTCAGATACTATTTGATCGATTTTAGAAACGAACATGACAAAGCTGACATTACAAGAGCAGATGCTCAAAGCGGGATTGGTAAGCAGTAAAAAGCTGGAAAAAGTACAAAGAACCACGAAAAAGTCACGCGTTCAGGCTCGCGAGGCAAGAGAAGCCGTTGAAATCAACAAAAAGGCGCAAATAGAGCGCGATAAGCAGCTAAGTGAACAGCAAAAGCAGGCCGCTTTATCTAAAGAATATAAAGCTCAGGTAAAACAGCTGATTGAAATGAACAGGATCGTCATTTCAAATGGTGACATTAGCTATAATTTCACGGACAACAATTTAATTAAAAATGTACGTGTAGATAAACTGACTCAAACTCAGTTAATTAATGGGCGTCTCGCCATTGCGCGCCTGGTTAGTGATAATAACCCTGATGGCGAATATGCCATTATCCCTGCGGTCGTGGCCAATAAAATTGCACAACGAGATGCGAGCTATATTGTACTGAGCGCTGAACTCAGCCAGGAAGCCAAAGACGAGGAAGATCCCTACGCCGACTTTGTCGTCCCTGATGATTTGATGTGGTAATCAGAACTTTAGGGCAACGGACTCTCCCCCTTGCCCTAACCTCAGAAATCCGTATTCCTGTCACACCACGTAAAAATCGCTTACTGCAAATCAGTGATAAGTACCCAGAGGTTAAAATATATTTTTATAACGCTTAAATCTGACAAATTAAACGGTCACGCCGCAGCATTAAAAAACTTAAAATCGTATTTTAGTTCCCTTCGTTAAAATGCTAATATTGGCAAATGATACGGATGGAGTAATAGTATGTTCCCCAACAAAAAATATTCACGACGAGCAAACCCGCTGACCAGCTATCAATTCTCTCGTCTGCATACTTTTGAATGCGTCGCCCGTCATTTATCTTTTTCACTGGCGGCGGAAGAACTGTCCATTACTCCTAGCGCCGTAAGCCACAGAATTAACCTGCTGGAAAAAGAACTGGGGTTTCTTTTATTCCAACGATTCCACCGCAGAATTACGCTAACGCCGGATGGCGAGAGAATGCAATGGGCGTTAAATCATTCCTTCGATGCCCTGACGCAGGAAATCCTGGATATCAAAAACCGCGAGCTGACGGGCACCCTGACCCTTTATTCGCACCCCTCTCTGGTTCAGTGTTTGCTGATACCCCGCATCGGCGATTTTATTGCCCTGCATCCGACCATTCATCTAAACATTCTCACCGGGCAGGAAAATATCAACTTGGCCAATCGGGGCGTTGATTTAGCCATGTATTTTGGCCGTCCACCGTCGGATAAACAGCTGGACGAAATTTTTATGCGGGAGTCCATGGTCCCGATCTGCACGGAGAAATACGCCAAAACGCACAACCTCTACAACGCACCTGAAAACCTGATGCACTGTACCCTGCTGCACGATCGCTACAACTCCGGTGAAGACGAGTGGCAGATCTGGTCACAACATTTTGATTTGGGCCTGGATACCGACGCCAAAAGCATGGAGTTTGACCGCTCTGACCTGGCCGTGTTGGCGGCAACTCAGCATCTTGGCGTGGCAATGGGGCGTCTCAATCTGGTGCAGGACTGGATCAAAAGCGGTGAACTGATTATCCCGTTTACCGACATGGTCCTGCCCTGCGAACACAGCTATTTTATGTCGACGCTCTCTGGGCGTCAGTGGCCAAAGATTATCGCCTTCAAAGAATGGATGATGAAAATAACGCCTCTGGTCTGACGGGCCAGGGGCAAAAAACCGGGGTGATTACCATTTCTTCGGCGTGTACGAAAACTCCAGCGCGCAGCTGTACAATCGTCCGGATTTTGAATAATAAATATGCTTGCGGCTATTATCCCACACCACAGCATAGTTATTAGCAAAATTTATTATTTCGACCGGAGTTTGGTTAGCTAAGCGTCCCCGTTTGGTATTTTTCATCACAAAGAAATCACCATTATCGCTTAAGGTGATCAAAGGGTAACCCCAGGCATACTTTGACACTTGTACGGTAATAATGAATTGGCTTTCACAGTTTATCTGATAGGTATGAATATCAACGTCCATAGTTTATATTTTTGGTGCAATCCTTCTGGTAAAATAAAACAAATATGAGCAGCTCACGACAATAAGCCCCAAAACGATCAGCACTGAACCCAATACGAATTCGATCTGCAGGGGTTCTCCCAAAATCACCACGCCGGCCAGGATGCCAAAAATAGGCGTCATAAAAGTCAGGATACCCAGCGAAGACGCCTGGTAATGACGCAGCAGGGAGAACCAAATCAAGTAACTGATAAATGAGACGATAACCGTTTGGAATACCAAACTGCTCCAGGCCACGGAACTCAGCGTGAAATGCACGTTCGGCATCGTCATCGCCAACAGGGATAGCACAATGCAGGCGCCCGTCAGCTGGAACAGCAGGGTCTGCTTTGACGAGCAATTCGCCAGACCGGTAGTTCGAATGAGAATAGTAGAGCCGCCCCAGGATAACCCCGCCAGCAGGCCATAAATATCGCCGCGCAGCTGATTCCTCCCCCCTGAACTCTCGCCCATGCCGGAGATAGCAAGTACAACGCCGCCGAAAGCGATGGCAATACCTGCCCATTGCACAGCCGACAAGCGCTCATGCCTGATGAGAAAATGCAGCCCTATGGCAGAAAAAAGGGGGGCCGTGTACAGAAAGACCGCCATGTGCGAAGCGCTGGTATAGCGCAAGCCTTCAGAGACGAAAAAGAACTCCAGCGCGAACGACAACCCAACGCCGAAACCGGCTAACAGCGTGCGGGGATCTAATAAAAACTTCTCGCCTTTAAAACGCGCCAGGAGATAGACCGCCAAAGCGGCAATCCCTGATCTGATGGCGATCTGCAGTACGGCGGAAATATCCGGTTCGGCTGCCTTGATCGCCACCTGCTGCAGCCCCCATATAGCACATATCATCACCATGGCGGCGCCGGCTTTGCCGTCTATATTATTTCTGGCACTCATCGAGCCTCCCGCAAACCACTGAGTTATAAATACACCCCGCCCTCACCGAAAATAATGAGGTGATAAAAATAATATCGAGGGGAAGAGGAAAAACTATTCTTTATAAATCAATATTTCCTGGTACATTTTAATCACCTCACTGTCGCTGTCAGTATCCCCGGTATATTCAGTTTGTTGCGCCACATGAATGACTTTCCACCCTCGCTTAGCTAAATCCGGAATAGTCATACGGCCGATACCGCGACAGTTAAACAAGGTGTCATCACTCAGTCGCATCTCACCGATACTGGCATAATCATAAGATTTTGACTGACAAACATGCGATTCAGCCGCCATTACCGGCATTGAAAAAAGCCCGATTAACAGCATGAAATATCCTTTCATAATAACCTCCACAACCCTTATCAATTTCATCTGACTTGTAAATCATCCGTGTTAAATCACGAGACAGAAAATCCATTTAAATATATTTCGTTACCATGAAATTACACGGCATATGCCATTCTCTGACAAGTGATAAATATAGAGCTTTGTGTTAGATGAATTCATCTGAAGGTTGACGTCGCCCTCCCCCTCTCAAGTGGGCACTTTTCGCACGATCCGCCACTCCTGTCGCAACGAGTCGATTAAAAACAAACCAAATAATTAGCAAGAAAAGTAACTTTTTGTGACGCACATTGTGTTACATATGCGTTCCGCTTTACTCACGCCAAAAAACAATGAAAACGCTCAGAAATCATCCTGAGCAATTCACTGATGCCAAAGGGTTTCGGTGAGATTGGCAATCCACAAACAGGGATAAAAAATGACACACAAATTGCGCGCATTAACTCAGGCTGTTGCTCTGGGACTGGTCGTTGGCAGTGCTTCTTTCGCTGCCCAGGCTGAAATCACTTTGTTGAAGCAGGATCCGCAGGCCGGCGATCCGTTGAGCCGTCTTAACTTTACCGTTGGTGGCAGCATCCGCCCACAGTTCAACAACATGACCGGCGATGGCGATAAAGGATCTTACAAACGTAACGGTTTCGACGGCGGCACCCGCTTCCGCTTTGCCGCCGATTACTACCTGTTCGATGACATTAGCTGGATCAGCTATTACGAGCTGGGGGTCAATATTCCCGCGCTGTTCAACTGGGATAACCACTACGCCGACGGCGCCAACGACACCAGCCGCCGTATGCTGTACACCGGCCTGAAAAGCAAAACCTGGGGGCAACTGACCTTCGGCCAGCAAAACAGCATTTACTACGACGTGGTCGGTGCCAAAACCGATATCTGGGACTACGACATGTTGGCCCAGGCACCCGGCAACGGCATCAACGGCGACTACGACGGCTCTTACCGTTCGCGCAAGATGCTGAAGTACAAAAACAGCTTCGGCGATGCCGATGTGTATGCCTCTTACCTGTTCAGCGATGGCGAATATTTGCCGGGCAACGGTCTGCGCTACAAGCGTCAGGGTGGCGGCTCACTGGGCGTGGACTACCACCTGACACCGGACCTGACCTGGGGTACCGCGTGGAACTATACCCGCGCCGAGATGCGTAATCCTTCCACCAGCGGCTCGAAAAATTACGATCAGAACATCGTCGGTACGGCGATCAGCTGGAAGCCGGACAACTGGACCCTGACCTTTGGCGGTGGCTGGTACAACAACTTCCTGACCACCAAAAAAGCCAACGTTAACGACTACTTCGCCGGCGATGCCTGGGGGATTGAATATCTGGCGGGTTATACCGTACCGGTAGGCCAATATGCGGTGAAATCCGTGATGCCGTACTTTATGGGCGACCGTCTTGAGTACGTAACCGGCCGCAACTATCAGCGTATCGATAACGGTCTTGGCGTGACGGTACAGTTTGATTACGGTTTCCGTGTGGACGTGGAACACGTACTGACGTCCAGCACCGACAACCTCGGCGATATGACGCTGGTGCGTTTGCGCTACGATTTCTGATTGTCACCGACGTAAAAAAGGCCGCATACGCGGCCTCTGACTGCTGACAAAATCCTCTGCTCTTAAACGTTATGTTTTGTGCGCTCATAGAAACAAAGGATTCGGTCTTCAGGGTTTCCCCAAACACCCGAAAACCACGCTTTTCGGGTGTTTGTCATCTAACTAAGGCCGCATACGCGGCCTTTTTCATTGCTAATCCGGTATCAGAATCCACCGCGTGCCGACCGGCCCACCGCTTCACCCAACTGCCAAACCGCCATCGCATAATGGGTGCTGTGGTTGTAGCGAGTGATGGTGTAGAAGTTTGGCAGACCGTACCAATACTGGTAACCGGTGCCAACATCCAGACGCAGCAGGCTGGCTTCCTGATTGTCGCCCAGCGACCCTTGCGGGCTCAACCCGGCCTCCGCCAGACTGGCAACGGAATAACGGGTTTTAAATCCATTTTCCAGCCCTGGTGCCTGGCCATTTGCCTGTATCGCCACGGGTTCGCCCTTGGCCCAACCGTGTGCCTTAAAGTAGTTGGCAACGCTGCCGATGGCATCCACCGGATCCCACAGGTTGATGTGGCCGTCGCCGTTGAAGTCAACCGCATAGCTCTTGAATGAAGACGGCATAAACTGACCGTAGCCCATAGCCCCGGCGAAGGAACCGCGCAGCTCCAGCGGGTCATCCCCTTCGGTGCGCGACATCAGCAAGAAGGTTTCCAGCTCGCCGGCAAAGTAGTCGGCGCGACGCGGATAGTCGAAGGCCAGCGTCGCCAGCGCATCGATAATGCGGGTTTTACCCATCACGCGGCCCCAACGGGTTTCAACGCCGATAATGCCGACAATGATCTCCGGCGGCACGCCGTAGACCTGATAGGCGCGCTGCAACGCGTCCTGATATTGATTCCAGAACTGCACGCCGTTTTGCACGTTGTCCGGGGTGATGAATTTATTACGATAACGCAACCAGGAGCCGTTTGGCCCGGTCGGTCCCTGGGTGCTTGGCGTCGGCGCCTGGCGATCCATCAGCCGCAGCACGGAATCCAGCCGACGGGCCTGCGCCAGTACATCATGCAATTGCTGACGATCGAAACCGTGCTCCCGCACCATTTTATCGATAAAGCGGGCGGTGTTCGGGTTATTGGCAAAATCGCCGCCCAACGGCTGGCCGGAATGCGCCGGCGTCAACAGGAATCCCCCTTTCACGGCGTTGTCCTGAGGCGCAGCCGGGGTCGACTTCGGCCCGCTGCTACAGGCAGTCAGTAAGGTAAGCAGGGGGAGAAGAACAACTAAATGACGCATCGGATATCCATATAAGCCAGGCCAGTGATAAGTGTGGGTTATGTTAATCCATTGTCGGGTGCGAACAAACTGGATTATGTCGCTCATCAGCGGGCCGCGAGACAAAGCGTTTTAAAATGTGATGAACAGCACAGAAACAAAGCACCACTTAGGGTAGGCCAGCGGCACCGGCAAAAACCTAAACCTTGATTAAATGAGATAGACTCTCATCTTGACTCGACGCAAAGCCTCCCTACACTGCCCTTTTTTAGCGGCTCACCCCGTCGGCAATCACTGATACAACGGAATGCAATTTTGGACTCTCTCGGACAGATCGCTAAAAACACCTTTCAAAGACGCATTGCTCGCCGAACTTATGCATTCTCCGTGCTTATTTTCGCCGCCGGCCTGACCCTGTTGTCCTGTCTGTCCCCCTATCTGGATGAAAACCGGTTTCGTGTTTACGCACACAGCGATATCGGCGAGTTTTTTGCGGTATTTGTCTACCTGCTGTGCATTATGCTGTGGTCGCTGTGGTGGATAGGGTTAACCCTTTGGTTTGTCGCCCGTACCGCTTTTCGGTTCAACGACATCGGCACGCTCGGTTGGCCGCTGGCTCTGGTGCTGTATGGGCTCAGCGTGGTGAATAACTACCATCCCGGCCCTGTCGAACGCTGGCTTATCCTGATCAGCCTGTTAGGACTGCTGTGCGCACTGCTGCTGCCCTCAGGGTTCCGGACACCTAAGGCCGGTTAGGCGCGTCGCCGCTGGCTATCTGCGGGGCAAGCGGTCACAATGCCGCATCTCTCCCGGCCCAAACAGGAAATGCCATGTCTTGTCACTACCCCGCCCATTACGCCTTCGATAACGAAAGCGACGCCTGGCAGATTCACTTTCGCGATTTTCCTGAACAGCAGGCCGCCTGCTATAAACGTGAAGATATCGAGCTGGAAGCGCAGGAAAGCCTGCTGCTTGCCATCGCCATGGAAATGGAAGAAGGCCGCCCGGTGCCCGCCCCTTCCCCGGCTCTGCCGGATGAATTGGCTATCCACCTGCCGGTGCTGGTGAAGCTAAAACTCGAACTGCATAACATTATGCTGGCCGGTGCCACCTCCAAAGCCGATCTGGCACGCAAACTGGGCTTTAACGCCGGCCAAATGGATCGCCTGCTGGATGTGGCCTATGCCTCAAAGGTGGAAGCACTGGAACAGGCGCTTTACCTGTTGGGCTATGAAGTCCGGACCTCGGTAGCAGAAGTTCGTCAGAGTTAAGAAAAATATTTTTGTCGGGGGCTAAATATTCTCCACTTTTCGCCGATGTGTTCGTTACCGAATCACCAAAAGCAAAAAAGTGAAGGCTAAAAATGGAGTGGAGTCGCCGCAATATCTGGACCGTTATTCTGCTGTCGTGCCTTGTCTTCTGGGTCATCCTGCTGACCGGCGCCAACGCCGTCGCCTGATCCCTTTTCATAACATCACAGCAAGCATAATTATAAAGCCCGCTTCAGCGGGCTAATCCTTTTTTGCCGGATAAAAAAGGTAAATAAAAATCGTTTAAAAACAGTCAGCACTGGTTAAGAAATCGCCAAAAAATGTGATCAAAAACACAGTATTGTAATCAGGCTGGCAATGGGAGTACATTAGCGCCGATCCTGTCGTGGTTCATGTTTTACCTCAAGGACTATGAAGCGCGACAACCGGGTAATCCATGGCCAAGGACGTTGTTCTTCCTCTTGAAGGATCCGCCTGATAGCCTTGAGTTACCCACAAAACACTCAGCACAACAATCGGGATCATTGGCTTGCGAGGGACTCCAAACGGGAGTTGTTCAGTGAAATATTTTGTTATGGGCGTTTCATTCATGTTGGTTACATGGATTGGCACCTTTATGCTGATGGTTGCATAACCAAGGCATGACCGGGAATCTAGATAAAGGGGCGCACCAGCGCCCCTTAGTTTGATGACAAACACCCGAAAAATGGGATTTTCGGATGTTTGGGGTAAATCTGAAGACATCATCCTTTGTTTTTATTAGCACACTGAACATAACGTTTAAGTACAAAGGACTTTGTCAGCCATCTTAGGGGCGCACCAGCGCCCCTTTGTTGTTTCTGCTCCCCCGGCGGCTATTTCCCCGGCATCATGCGGCGCAGGGTATCGTCCTTGCGCAGATAGTGGTGGTACAGCGCCGCCAACGCGTGCGCACCAATAATAAAGTAACCGGTGTTGGCCAGAGTCTCATGCGTGCTTTTGATTATCCGACGCAGCAACGGATCCGGCGTGACGAACTGAGGAACTTGCCACCCCAGCAATACCCACTCTTTTCCCCCATACGCCAGCGTCAATACACCCAATATCGGCAAGATGAGAAACAGCAGATAGAGCAGCGCGTGAAAGATTCTGGCGCCCCATTCCTGCCACTCCTCCAGCGGCGGCGTGGTTGCCGGTGCAGCATAACGCCGACGCAACCCCAGCCGAATGAACATCAGCAGAAAGACCGTCAGGCCGAAGTTAAAATGCAGGTTTTTTACCAGCGACGCCAAATCATCCGGTACCGAATTTTTCAGCAGCATTGCCGCATAGGTGAGGATCACCATCAGCAGCGTCAGCCAGTGCAAAACAATTTGCGATCTTGCGTAGCGATTACCCATACCGGCTTCCAAATAAATAAAGAAAATCTTATTGGAGCATAGTGGGTAAATAATGAAGAAAACCTTAGCGGAGAGAAAAAAGGCCGGCGCGAATGCACCGGCCTGAAGGCATTACCTGGTCGCGGTCGGGGGGCTGCTCTTGGCCGGCTTGATCAGCCCGTCGGCGCGGAACATCGCTTTGATGCCGCGAACCGCCTGGCGGATACGATCCTGATTTTCAATCAGCGCAAAACGCACGTGGGTGTCGCCGTAATCACCAAAGCCGATGCCCGGCGATACGCAAACCTTGGCCTCCGCTAACAGGCGTTTGGCAAACTCCAGCGAACCGAGGTGCGCATAAGGCTCAGGGATCTTGGCCCAAACGTACATCGACGCTTTCGGATTCTCCACCATCCAGCCTGCCTCATGCAGCCCTTTGACCAGCACGTTACGGCGCTGGCGATACTGTTCTGCAATATCCAGCACGCACTGCTGATCGCCTTCCAGCGCCGCAATCGCGGCAACCTGCAGCGGGGTAAAGGTCCCGTAGTCGTGATAGCTCTTAATGCGTGACAGTGCGTTGACCAGCTCCGGGTTGCCGACCATAAAGCCGATACGCCACCCCGCCATGTTGTAGCTTTTCGACAGGGTGAAAAATTCTACCGCGATATCTTTGGCACCGGGCACCTGCATGATCGACGGTGCTTTCCAGCCGTCATAAACGATGTCGGCATAAGCCAGATCGTGGATCACCAGCACGTCGTATTGCTTGGCCAGCGCCACCACGCGTTCGAAGAAGTCCAATTCAACGCACTGGGCTGTCGGGTTTGACGGGAAACCAAGGATCATCATTTTCGGACGCGGAATGGTTTCTCGAATGGCGCGCTCCAGCTCACCAAAGAAATCCACGCCGTCCACCAGCGGCACAGAACGTACCTGCGCGCCGGCGATTACCGCACCGTATATGTGGATCGGGTAACTCGGGTTCGGCACCAGCACGGTATCGCCATGATCGAGCGTCGCCAGCATCAGGTGCGCCAGGCCTTCTTTCGAACCAATGGTGACAATGGCTTCGGTTTCGGGATCGATCTCCACCTGGTAGCGGTCGGCATACCAACGTGAAATCGCACGGCGCAAACGCGGGATACCACGCGAGGTGGAATAGCCGTGGGTGTCGTCACGCTGCGCAACGGTGCAGAGTTTTTCCACAATGTGCGGCGGCGTCGGCCCATCGGGGTTGCCCATGCTGAAATCGATAATATCCTCGCCGCGACGGCGTGCAGCCATCTTAAGTTCGGCGGTGATGTTGAATACGTAAGGGGGGAGACGTTCAATACGCGTGAAACGGCGTTGCGGACTATTATCAGCCATAGGGACCTCAAAGTGACGTTAGCGCCCGGACCATCCGAGCGACGCTGGTCAATCTGTCGATTGACCGGATATTGAACATATCGCAGCCCCGGCAGGCTTGTCGATACCCCGTGCAATATTTTTATTTCTCGGCCCTGAACTCCCTCGCCAGCAGCCCGAACTGCCAGTCATCGCGCCATTGCCCCGCCAGCCGGTAGTTATCGCGCAGCGTCCCCTCCAGCAAGAAACCGCATGACTCCAGCAGTCGGCGCGAGGCGATATTGCCTTCGGTCACGGTGGCCGTCAGCTTATGGAAATCGCAGGCGTTAAAAGCGAAATCCAGCACCGCCCGCAACGACTCCTTGCCGTAGCCCTTGCCCTGCCCGGACGGCAAGCTGCCATACCCCACTTCCGCCTGTTGGTAAGGTAACCACTGCGGACGAAAACCGGTCATCCCTACCACTTCTCCACTGGCCTTTTCGCGCATCACCAGGCACAACCACTGCTCCCCATATTTGTCCCAGGCGGGGAGTCTCGCCTCAAAACGCGTGCGGATTTCTGCTTCACTGAGCGGATCGGCAATATAGCGAATTACCTCGGGATCCTGATACAAGCGCAGAAACAGCGGCCAATCGTCGGCCGTTATCGACTGCAGGGTCAAACGTTCAGTGACCAGTTTCATTTAAAATCTCCGAAAAACGAAAATGAGGAAGTTACGAATGAAAGATATCCCTTTATTTTCCTCTATTAAATCCAGATAATCATTAACGTTAAAACAACAAAACCATAACGCCTTACCCGGTCCCCTACAACCGTCCGTCGTTGCCTGTCGGCAGCGCGAGGAGAACACCATGGCTTCCTTACTCATTGACGATATTCCAAGCGCCATTACCACCGTCAAACGGCAATTGCGACAGGCTTTGCCAAATTATCGCGAAACCTTCCGGGCGCTGGAAGACAACATCCGTCAGCAGGTCGAGCAGATTCGTCAGGAACTGGCCGCCGGTCAGAACCCGGTCCCGCAAATCGATGCCGAAGATATTCTGCAGCAACGCGTCAGCGAGCAGCAAAAAGCCTTGATCAAACAGCGTGGCGCCTGCGCCATCCGCGGCGTATTCCCGCGCGATAAAGCCGAAGCCTGGAACCGGGAAGTCGGCAATTACCTCGAGCGCAACAACTTCGTAGAACGCCTGAAAGGGGCTGCCGAAGATAACTACTTCGGTAAACTGGCCGCCAGCAAACCGCAAATCTACGGCATTTACTGGTCAAAACCGCAGGTGGAAGCACGCCAGGACGCGCGCATGCACGCGGTGCAAGTGTTCCTCAACAGCCTGTGGGAAACCGAGAGTAACGGCAAACAGCACTTTGACCCCACGCGCGTCACCACCTATGCCGATCGCACCCGCCGCCGACCACCAAACTCCTCTTCGCTCGGGCTGTCGCCGCACGTAGACAGCGGCACCATCGAACGCTGGCTGGATGAAAATTTCCGTTACGTCTATCGTCACGTGTTCTCCGGCAACTGGCAGGCTTACGATCCCTTTGCCGCCGACGGTCGCACTGATGTGCGTGAAATCGCGTCACCGGCGGTATGCTCGATGTTCCGTACCTTCCAGGGCTGGACGGCATTAACGCCACAGCGGACTCACGCCGGCACGCTGAATCTGGTGCCGATCGCCAACGCCATGGCCTACGTACTGTTGCGTGCGCTGCAGGATGACGTCGCTGACGACGATCTGTGCGATGCCGCCCCAGGCCGTGCGCTGTCGATCTCCGAAAAATGGCATCCCCTTTTATTAAGTGGGATTTCCCCTATTCCCGATTTGGAGCCGGGCGACACGGTATTCTGGCACTGCGACGTGATCCATGCGGTGGAAAACGAGCATAACGGCGAGTTCGACAGCAACGTGATGTACATCGCCGCCGCGCCCGGCTGCGAGAAAAACGACGCCTACCTGCAACGCCAGTTGCCCAGTTTTATGAGCGGTAAAACACCGCCGGACTTCGCCCCTGATGATTTCGAAGTGGATTTCGAAGGGCGCGCCACGGTCGACCTGTTGACCCCGCTCGGCAAAGAACAGTTAGGCATCAAATAACCCCGCCCCCGTGGTGCGCCGCCGGCCGCCACGGGGCCAATTCGCTGTGATATACTCCGCCCTATCTTTCCGCCGCAGCGAGAGCCCGTCGTGCACCCTTTTTTTGAAATGCTGTTAGCGGTATTCGATCGCGCAGCGCTGATGCTGATCTGCCTGTTTTTCCTCACCCGCACCCGGTTGTTCCGCCAGTTGCTGCAAAAAGAGGACCATACGCCGCTTGAACTGGGCATGGTCACCGCCATTTTCTCGCTGTTTGCGCTGTTCAGCACCTATTCAGGCGTCAACGTGGAAGGCTCGCTGGTCAACGTGCGGGTGATCGCCATCATGGCCGGCGGCATCCTGTTCGGCCCCTGGGTAGGGATAATCACGGGCATTATCGCCGGGGTGCACCGCTACCTGATTGACATCGACGGTATCACCTCGGTTCCCTGTCTGATCACCAGTATCATTGCCGGTATCAGCGCCGGCTATATCAACCTGAAGGTGAAGAAAGAGCAGCGCTGGCGCGCCGGGATCGTCGGCGGCATGCTGTGCGAATGCCTGACCATGCTGTTGATCGTGCTGTGGGCCAAGCCGACCGAGCTGGGGCTGGATATCGTCTCCAAAATTGCCCTGCCGATGATCCTCGGCACGGTGTGCATCGGCCTGATCGTGCTGCTGGTGCAGAGCGTAGAAGACGAAAAAGAAGTGATCGCCGCGCGACAAGCCAAGCTGGCGCTGGATATTGCCCGCAAAACGCTGCCCTATTTCCGTAATATCAACAGCGAAACGCTGGCCACCATTTGCGACATCATTCGTCATGACATTCAGGCCGATGCGGTGGCCATCACGGATACCCATCAGGTGCTGGCCTATGTCGGCGTGGGTGAAGAGGCCTACCCCATTGGGCGTGAAGGGCTGAGCCGTGTCACCCGCGAAAGCATCCGGCACGGCAAGATCATCATCAAAAATAACCTGGAAAACCCGGCCACGCCGCAGATCCACTCGCAGTTGGTGATCCCACTGTGGGAAAAGGGAGAAGTGACCGGCGCGCTGAAAATTTACTACTGCCACGCCCACCAGATCACCAATACGCTGAAGGTGATGGCGGTCGGTCTGTCGCAGATCATCTCCACCCAAATGGAGGTCTCGCGTATTGAGCATCTGCGTCAAATGGCGGACAAGGCGGAAATGCGCGCCCTGCAGAGCAAGATTAATCCCCATTTCCTGTTCAACGCCTTAAACGCCATTTCGTCCTCGATCCGCATCAATCCGGACACAGCCCGCCAGCTGATTATCAACCTGTCGCGCTACCTGCGTTATAATTTGGAGCTGAACGACGAGCTGATCGACATCCGCAAGGAGCTGCACCAGATTCAGGATTACATCGCCATCGAACAGGCGCGTTTCGGCGCCAAGCTGACGGTGATCTATGATATCGATGACGACATCTCGGTGCGTATTCCCAGCCTGCTGATCCAGCCGCTGGTCGAGAACGCCATTGTGCACGGCATTCAACCGTGCAAGGGCAAAGGGGTAGTGGTGATTGCGGTGAAAGATCAGGGCGATCGGGTCAGGATTTCGGTCAAGGATACCGGTCACGGTATCGACCCGCAGGTGATAGAACGCGTCGCCCGCAATGAGATGCCTGGGCACAATATCGGTCTGCTGAACGTGCATCATCGCGTCTCCCTGCTGTACGGCGAAGGGTTGCGAATTCGCCGTCTGGAACCCGGCACCGAGATTGCCTTTTACATCAGTAAAAACGGCGGCAAACTGCCGGTGGATAACAGCGCGCTGCCCGCCGGAGAGCCTTCATGAAAGCCATTATTGTCGAAGACGAGTTTCTCGCTCAGGAGGAGCTCAGCTATCTGATCAAGAAACACAGCAATATCGTCATCGAAGCCACTTTCGATGACGGGCTGGACGTGCTGAAATACCTGCAAAACCATCAGGTCGATGCCATTTTCCTCGACATCAATATTCCGTCGCTGGACGGCGTACTGCTGGCGCAAAACATCAGCAAATTTGCGCACCGGCCTTCGATAGTGTTTATCACCGCCTATAAAGAACATGCGGTGGAAGCGTTCGAAATCGAAGCGTTTGACTACATCCTCAAGCCTTATCACGAAGCGCGCATCGTCACCATGCTGCAAAAGCTGGAGGCGCTGCATAGCCGCCCGGCCCCCCTGCCGGAACAGGCCAGCGCGCCGAACCGCAGCAGCCACAGCATTAACCTGATCAAAGACGAACGGATTATCGTTACCGACATCAACGACATTTACTATGCCGCCGCCGATGAGAAAGTGACGCGGGTTTACACCCGACGCGAAGAGTTTGTGATGCCGATGAACATCACCGAATTTTACGGCCGCCTACCCGAGGAACATTTCTTCCGCTGCCACCGTTCCTACTGCGTCAACCTGTCAAAAATTCGCGAGATCGTCCCCTGGTTCAACAACACCTATATTCTGCGGCTGAGCGACCTCGATTTTGAAGTGCCGGTCAGCCGCAGCAAGGTTAAAGAGTTTCGCCAGCTGATGCGCCTTTAATCGTCAGAGGCTACCAGCGCGGGCCCGGCCCGTAGTAATAGCCTGGCGGCGGCGGAGGTGGCATGCGGTAATGCGGGCGATCGCGCCATTCACGCCGTGGCGGACCGTAATAGATCACCCGTGGTGGCGGGCCATAGTAATAACCGCGTGGACGCTCATAGCCCCGGTGTTCAGCCCACCAGCGCGGATCGCGCCAACGGCCGCCGTCCCAATAGTGACCGCGATTATCGCGATCGCCGATATGCAACGAAAGCCCCGGCACATTCACACCGATGGACACGTCCGCATGGCTCACTAACGGCAGCGATAGCAGTGCGGCCAGTAACAACAGTATTTTTTTCATCTTAACGACTCCTGCAGAGCGGAACCCGTCCGTTCACCGCTAACATAGGCCTGTGCCAGCCGCCGCTCTATAGGAACAGTGCCCATTTACGCCTTTCGCACATATCCTTCACAATTCACCCACAATCTTGCACCGATGATTTACAATAAATCGCTGATATTCTTGATGTAGATCACGTGGCATCAGCTGCATTTCATCCCCTTTTACCCCCTAAAACGGCAACTCATGCGCTTGCTGATGCATTTCATTCCTTCCCCTGTGCAACTCATTCCCGATCCGCCGCCGAGTGGTAGTACCAGCCTTATAATAAGCCCATACCGCGGGGCTACAGACGCTACCGCAAATTCTCGCCAACGGCTGACCGCCCGGCAATACACACACAGGAAGGAGACCGGCCATGAACACCAAACCGGTAAATCGCAGCTTAATCGTTCTGGGCACCATCATCTGCCAGATGGGTCTCGGCACTATCTATACCTGGAGCCTGTTCAACCAGCCGCTGGTCGACAAGTTCCACTGGGGCCTCGGTGACGTCGCCACCACCTTCTCCATCACCAGCTTCTTCCTGGCCTTCGCCACCCTGTTTGCCGGCAAACTGCAAGAGCGCTTCGGCATCCGTAATCTGACGCTGTTCTCCGGTATCCTGGTAGGTCTGGGACTGATTGCCAGCGCCTACGTCAGCTCGCTGGACATGATTTACCTGCTGGCCGGCGTAGTGGTCGGTTTCGCGGTAGGTATCGCCTATATCTCTACCCTGTCCAACCTGATCAAATGGTTCCCGGCCAACAAAGGCTTGATCTCTGGTATCTCGGTCGGGGCTTTCGGTAGCGGCAGCCTGTTGTTCAAATACGTCAACGCCGCGCTGATTGCCGACGTCGGCGTCTCCAGCGCCTTCTTCTACTGGGGTGCCATTGTCATGGCGCTGATTGTTCTGGGCTCCCTGCTGCTGAAAGAACCCGTGCTGGCAAGCCAATCTGCACAACATAGTGCCGGCAACCTGGGCAACGACTTCAGCGTGCGCCAGATGCTGGCCACCAAAGAAGCTTACCTGCTGTTCATGATTTTCTTCGCTGCCTGCATGAGCGGTCTGTACCTGATTGGTATCGTGAAAGACATGGGCGTACAGCTGGCCGGGATGGATTTGGCTACCGCCGCCAATACCGTGTCCGCCGTCGCTATCTTCAACACCGCAGGCCGTATCATCCTGGGGACGCTGTCTGACAAAGTGGGCCGTATGCGCGTCATCAGCTTCACCATGCTGGTTACCGTGCTGGCGATTGTGGCTCTGAGCTTCCTCACGCTGAACCACACCCTGTTCTTTATCTGCGTCGGCGCAGTCGCCTTCTGCTTCGGTGGCAACATCACCGTGTTCCCAGCGATTGTCGGTGACTTCTTCGGCCTGAAAAACCACAGCAAAAACTACGGCATCATCTATCAGGGCTTCGGTTTGGGCGCGCTGGCGGGGTCATTTGTCGCCAAATACTTCGGCGGCTTCCACGCGACCTTTATGGTGATTGGCGTGCTGTCCATCGCTTCCCTGATTATCACCTTGTTCATCAAGGCGCCGAAAGCGGTGGCGCAGGAAGAAGAAACATTCGAGCCGGCGCATCTGGCTAAAGCCTGATAGCCCAGGCGGCAAAAAGGGGCGCAACCCGCTGGGTTGCGCCCCTTTTTTTTATCGCTGCCTCAGGTTACAGATGCATCCCCAGCGTTTGGCGCAGGTGAGCACCGGCCCCCAGCAGGCCCGGCTGCCCATGGGTGATCATGAATACCGGGATCTCGCGTACGTAATCTTTGAAACGCCCTTTATCCTCGAACGCCGCACGGAAACCGGAAGCTTTAAAGAATTCCATAAAGCGCGGCACAATCCCCCCGGCGATGTAAACGCCGCCAAAGGTGCCCAGGTTCAACGCCAGATTGCCGCCGAAACGGCCCAGAATGACGCAGAACAACGACAGGGCACGGCGGCAATCGATGCAGATGTCGGCCAACGCGCGTTCGGTAATGTCCTTCGGCTCCAGCTTTTCCGGCAGGCGGTTATCCGACTTGACGATTGCGCGGTAAAGATTGACCAGGCCCGGACCGGACAGGACGCGTTCGGCGGAGACATGACCCACTTCGGCGCGCAACACCTCCAGAATGATGTCCTCTTCTTCGCTGTTCGGCGCGAAGTCCACATGGCCGCCCTCTCCCGGCAGGCTTACCCAGCGGCGGTTAACGTGCACCAGATGCGCCACCCCCAGACCGGTTCCGGCACCGTATACCGCAATAGGTTTGTCTTTTTGCGCGTTGCCGCCGCCGAACTGCAATACGTCGTCTTGCGACAGCATCGGGATCGCCATCGACACGGCGGTGAAATCGTTAATCACTTCCAGATGGCTCAGCCCCAGATTGGCCTTCATCTCTTTAATCGAAAACGCCCAGGTGTGATTGGTCATGGCAACCCAGTCTTCGGTGACCGGGCAGGCAATCGCGATACAGGCGTCCTGCACCTGAATATCATGCTCCTGCAAATATTGGCGGATCACCGCCTCCAGACTGTCAAACTCCAGGCCGGAATAGGTTTTAGCCTGGGTAATTTCACCCGTCGCCACAGTGCACAACGCCAGGCGGGCATTGGTGCCGCCTACATCACCTACGAGGGCATAGGTCATCAGTATCTTCTCCGCAAAATGAATAATAGAAAGCTGCTCACACTGTAAAATCCCGCCGCAAAAACAACAATCACCATCCTCCGCGCGGCCGTCCATTAGCGATCCAGATCACAAAAAACGTTTCAGCCCGATCCGTTCAGGGCGATTTGAAACAAATTGCGGCAAAAAACGTGGCGCAATGGCTGTTAACCGTCATAACTGAAAGGCACTATTACTCCGCACTGAACCTGGCCCGGCCGGAAATTTCTTTGCGTGCCCTCTTGCCGATTGTCTGGCAAGCTGGCGCGACAACCCAATCACCCATTCGCCCTGCCAGCCAGGGGGCAATTGACAAGGGATCCCCGCATGTTGCACCCGCGCGCCAATGCCATGTTGGCCTTCGCTCTGCCTGCTCTCGTTATCGGTTCTGCCTCAAGCCTGGTGCTCATTCTGGTGATGAAGTTCGCCGAGGCGCTGCAACGGCTGCTTTGGAACAAGGTTCCCGCGGCGTTGAATATCGATACGCATTCCCCCTGGTGGTTAATCGGCATGTTGACACTGACCGGCGTCGCCGTCGGGCTGATTATCCGCTACCTGCCTGGCCACGCAGGGCCGGATCCGGCGACCGAGTCGTTGATCGGCATGCCGCTGCCACTTTCTGCCGTCCCCGGACTGGGGCTGGCGTTGATTATTGGCCTGGCGGGCGGCGTCAGTCTGGGACCGGAAAATCCGATCACCGCCATCAATATTGCGCTGGTGGTGGCGGCGGGTTCGCGTTTGCTGCCGAAGGTGCCGCGCATGGACTGGATTATTCTCGCGGCGGCCGGCACCATCGGCGCGCTGTTTGGCACCCCAGTCGCCGCGGCGCTGATCTTTTCGCAAACCCTGGCGGGCAATAATGACGTTCCCTTGTGGGACAGGCTATTTGCCCCGTTGATGGCGGCAGCGGCGGGGGCGGTCACCACCCAGCTATTTTTCACCCCGAATTTCTCACTGCAAATTGATGCCTATGCCGCAACCCGGCTGGCAGATATTTTCAGCGGCTCGATCGTCGCCCTGATCGCCATCGCGCTGGGCATGGTAGCCGTGTGGAGCTTTCCGCACGTCCATCGCCTGTTCCACTCGATGAAAAATCCGGTGCTGATGCTGGGCTTAGGCGGCTTCGCGCTCGGCCTACTGGCGCTGATCGGCGGCGAAATCACGCTGTTTAAAGGGCTGGATGAAATGAAGCAGCTGGCAATCGGAGAAAATTTCTCTGTCACGGAGCTGATGCTGATTACGCTGACTAAACTGGCGGCGCTGGTGATCGCGGCCGCCAGCGGCTTTCGCGGCGGTCGCATCTTCCCGGCGGTGTTTGTCGGCGTAGCCTTGGGGCTGATGCTGCATCAGCACGTTCCGGCCGTGCCGGCGGCCATTACCGTTTCCTGCGCCATTATGGGGTTGGTGCTGGTGGTCACGCGTGACGGCTGGCTCAGCCTGTTTATGGCCGTTGCGGTGGTACCGGAGCTGCACCTGCTGCCGGTGCTGTGCATCGTGATGCTGCCCGCCTGGCTGGTGCTGGCGGGCAAACCGCTGATGCTGGTGGGCAAGGGCAAACAGCTCCCCCCGCGCGAAGATTAAGCCAGCGCGAATTCCGCTGCGGCGCGCGCATGGATTTCGGTGGTGTCGAATACCGGCACTGACGCATCTTGCGCGCTGACCAGCAGGCCAATTTCGGTACAGCCGAAAATAATGCCCTGAGCCCCCTGCTGCTCCAGATCACCGATAATGCGGCGATATTCGTCGCGCGACGCATCGCGGATTTTACCCAGGCACAGTTCTTCATAAATAATGCGGTGCACAATGTCACGATCGGCGGCTACCGGAGTGACCACCTCGATACCGTGCTTTTCCTGCAGTCGCCCACGGTAGAACTCTTGCTCCATGGTAAAGCGCGTACCGAGCAGCCCAACGCGACGAATATTCTGTTGGCGCACCTGCAGCGCGGTAGCGTCAGCGATGTGGATCAGCGGTAAACCGCTGGCCTGTTCGACCGCATCCGCCACCTTGTGCATGGTGTTGGTGCAAATGACGATGGCCTGCGCACCGGCGGCCCGTAACGAGGTCGCCGCGTCGGCCAACAAGCGCCCTGCGCCGTCCCAGTCGCCCTGATGCTGCAGGCGTTCCACCTCGTGAAAGTCGACGCTGTAGAGCACGATTTTAGCCGAATGCAGACCGCCCAGCCGTTGCTTAACCTGTTCATTGATCGTGCGGTAATAAGGAATGGTCGATTCCCAGCTCATGCCGCCCAGCAGCCCCAACACTTTCATCATTGCTCCTCGTTTTCATCGCCGTAATTCTTCGACATTACCTGAGAATCACGGCGAAGACGACGGCTTATTTAGCACCTGAACTCACCGGCTGGCGCGCTTCGAACCAGCGCTGGCGCAGCGTGTCGTACACCCAGTTATAGAGCATGGTGTACGGCAGGAAGAACAGGAAGAAACCAATCTCCAGCATAAAGGCCTGAACGAAAGAAATGCTCAGCATCCAGGCGGCAATCGGTACGCCGATCAGCACAAAACCTGCCTCAAAGCCCAGCGCGTGAAACACCCGCACTTTAAGGTTACGCGCCACACGGCTCACCGGCCACAGGCGGTCAAATACCGTGTTATAAATCATGTTCCAAACCATGGCGACGGTGGATAACATCACCGCCAACGCACCAATCTGCACCATCGAACGGTTGAGCAGCCAGGCGCCCAGCGGGGCGCAAATCATCACGGCGATAGCCTCAAAACCAACGGCGTGGACGATACGTTCAATGAAAGACTTGTTTTGCAGTTGCATACATCACCTGTTTTTTACCTTATAAATTTGTAGGGGCGCTGCAAGCCGCGCCCGCGTTACCAGGAGCAAATTTATTCGCCCCCTTCGAAAACCAGGTGATTATCATCGAGTTTTTGGGTAGATTAAAGATAGGTTCCATCTACAAAGTAGATACATCATGCGCTACTCCCCCGAAGCTTTGCTGGCCTTCGTTGAAGCCGCCGCCCTGGGTTCTTTTTCTGCCGCGGCGCGTAAGCTGCGCAAAAGCCAGTCAACCATCAGCACCGCCATCGCCAATCTGGAAGCCGACCTCGGCTTAACCCTGTTCGATCGCCAGGCCCGCCAGCCGGTGTTGACCGCTGCCGGCCACAAAGTGTTGGGCCATGTGCAGGCGATCCTTGCGGCCAGCGAACGGCTGGATGCCCTGAGCATTCGGCTGGCGGACAATATAGAGCCGCGCTTAAGCATAGTGTTCTCCGATACCTATCAGCCGAAACACCATGACCGGCTGATGCACCTGTTCGAACAGCGCTATCAGGATATCGAGCTGGAATGGATGATCGCCGAAGACGGCGACGTACTGGACCTGTTGCAAAGCGGCCGCGCGCATCTCGGTATGGTTGAGGTCCAGGCCAGCTATCCCCCGGACATCGGCGTTGCACGGCTACCGGAACAAACGGAAATGGGACTGTTCGTCGCACATACGCACCCGTTGGCGCAAGCCGCCTCGCCAACGCCGGAACAACTGTCCAGCACGCGGCAACTTATCCTGAACACTTACACCGGTGCCGAAACCGCCCGCTCTGGTGGCCTGGTGTGGTCAGCCCCCAGCTATCTGCTGTTGCTGGAAATGGCGGAACAAGGGTTTGGCTGGGCGGTACTGCCCCGCTGGCTGGTGCAGCAATACGGTCACAACAGGCTCACTGAACTGCGCCCGCGCGGCTGGCCCAAGCTGATATCGGTGGATGCGGTTTGGTCCAAGTTGACCCCGCCGGGACCGGCGGGGTACTGGATGCTGGAGCGGCTTTTGGAAAGCTGACAGGATCAGGCCGCCGCGTTACGTGACTGAAGGGCATTTGAGATAGTTTGCAGCAGTTCGGGAATGTCCATCTTCGGCAGCACCACTTCGACAAAGGCCAGCAGTGGGCTGTCGGCCACTTCGCTCAGCGCCTGGCGCAGCTGTTCCGGTTCGGTAACGCGTAACGCTTTCACTTGACGCTCGGCACCTAACGCCTGCGGCAGTTGAGTCCAGTTCCACTGGGCGATGTCGTTATAACGCTGGTTCGGGCCGTGGATCGCCCGTTCAATGGTGTATCCGTCATTATTCAGCAGGAAAATCACCGGCTTCAGCTCATCACGCAACATCGATCCCAATTCCTGCACCGTCAGCTGTGCTGACCCGTCGCCGATCAGCAGCACCACTCGCCGCTCCGGCTCCGCCGTCTGTGCACCGAACGCCGCGGGCAGTGTATAACCGATAGATCCCCACAGTGACTGAACGATGAAGTGACAGCCCTGCGGCAGGTTCAGCGCTGTCGCGCCAAAACAGGCGGATCCCTGCTCGGCGAGCAGGATATCGCCCGGCCGCAAAAAGCCCTGTATCTGCTGCCAAAAACCGTGCTGATCCAGCCCACTGCCGTTCGGATCCGGCAACGGCGAACGTTTAATCTCCGGCCGTTGCCATTGGTTTGCCAGCGACAAAGTTAACTGGTGTAACGCGATAACCGCGTCACGCATCGGGATTTGGCTGAATACCTGCTGCCCCACACGCGCTTCAAAGGGCTGCAGATCAATACACTTCTCTGCAGGAAGGTGATGGCTGAATCCGGCGCTAATGGTATCGGTAAAACGTACGCCAACATTGATGATCACGTCGGCGTTCTCAATCAGCTGTTTCACCTGTGGCTCGCTGGCCGCACCGACGTAGGTCCCGGTGAAGCAGGCATGAGTTTCGTCCAACACGCTCTTGCCAAGCAGCAAGGTGGAATGCGGCATATCCACCTCATTCATCCACTGCTCCAGCACCTTTTCGGCACCAAAGCGTTCGGCCAGAAAATCGGCCAGCAGAGAAACCCGCCGGGCCGGTAACAGCAATTCTCGCGCGGCGGCGATAAAGGCTTGCAGTGATGCCTGAGAAAGATTGGCCTGTCGTAGCATTAACGGGGCAGGTTTTGACACCAGCGGCGCTTCAGCCACGTCGCTCGGCAACAGCAGATAGACCGGTCGACGCTCGAACAGCGCGGTGGTCAACAGGCGATCTATTTCCCCCTCGGCGTTATCGGCGGTGAGGCTGGCCTGAGCCACGGTCACCTCTTTCGCCATGCGGGCAAAGTGACCAAAATCCCCGTCGCCCAGAGAGTGATGCAACAATTCTCCAGCCCGTTGCGCACGCAGAGCCGGGGCGCCCACCACGTGGATCACCGGCAGGTATTCGGCATAGCTGCCAGCAATACCGTTGACCGCGCTCAGTTCACCTACGCCAAAAGTCGTCAACAAGGCAGCGGCTGGTTTACAGCGTGCGTAACCATCTGCGGCGTAGGCGGCATTAAGTTCATTGGCGCATCCTACCCAGGTGATTTGCGGGTGATCGATCACGTGATCAAGAAACTGCAGGTTATAGTCCCCAGGCACGCCAAAGAAGTGCCGGATGCCGATCTGAGCTAAACGATCGAGTAGGTAATCAGCCACCGTATAGTTCTTATTCATGATCATCACCTGCCAAGGGTTAGGATTTTCAGTATTAAGTATCGAAGATATCGTATAAATTTCGAACTTTATGTCTGAAAGGTAACTGGAAACCCTGCGTTACATCCCTGCCCCATTGGCTGGCATTGGGCCGCTGTGATAAGCCATGTTGATATACAGGCTGTTTAGCGTGATCGCAGCCTCTGACAAATGCGGTGAAAGCGCATACACTAAAATTCATTTCACCTCCGCTGAAAAGGGTTCGTATGCTCTACCAGGCTGATTCTTCACGCTATCAAAGTATGGAATACCGTCGCTGCGGCCGCAGCGGGCTAAAGCTCCCGGCCATTTCACTTGGCTTATGGCATAACTTTGGTGACGTCACGCTGTATGACAACGCTCGCAAGCTGATCCACTGCGCGTTTGATCTCGGCATTACCCATTTCGATCTGGCCAACAATTATGGCCCGCCGCCCGGCTCCGCCGAGGAAAACTTTGGCCGTATTCTCGCGGCGGATTTGCAGCCCTGGCGCGATGAACTGATCATCTCGTCAAAGGCCGGTTACACCATGTGGCCCGGGCCTTATGGCGATTGGGGTTCGAAAAAGTACCTGGTCGCCAGTCTGAATCAAAGCCTGCAGCGTATGGGGTTGGAGTATGTAGACATCTTCTATCACCATCGTCCGGATCCGGATACGCCGCTGGAAGAAACCATGGCCGCGCTGGATTTGCTGGTGCGACAGGGCAAGGCGCTGTACGTCGGGCTGTCCAACTACCCTGCCGACCGTGCGCGTCAGGCGTTCAGCATTCTGCAGCAGCTCGGCACGCCCTGCGTGATCCATCAGCCGAAATACTCCATGTTCGAACGTTGGGTGGAGCCAGAATTGCTGGATACGCTGGAAGAAAACGGCGTGGGTTCTATCGCCTTCTCACCGCTGGCCGGCGGCCTGTTGACCGATCGTTATCTGCAGGGCATCCCCCAGGACTCACGCGCTGCCAGCGGCAGCCAGTTCCTGCAACCCGATCAGCTCACCGAGGATAAACTGGGAAAAATTCGCCGGCTGAATGCACTGGCGCAACAGCGCGGACAGAAGCTGTCGCAAATGGCGCTAGCCTGGGTATTGCGTGGCGATCGCGTCACTTCGGCCCTGATTGGTGCCAGCAAGACCAGCCAAATTGAAGACGCCGTCGGCATGTTGGCTAACCGCACCTTTAGCGATGATGAAATTAAGCAGATCGAGCAGATATTAATGTAATCGCTTACAACTATCGCCGGTTTACCGCCGGCGATAACGCCTGCCGCGCCAGACAAATCTTAAATCACTCTTCCCGCCCCATTTTTAAGAATGCCGCTAAGATTCAACCCTATCCACAAAGGCTAATATGCCGATATTGCAGGTAAAACTATAAGGCTGTTTTATAAACTGATGAACGCGCTTCATTAATTGTAAAACCGGCCAAGCCGCTACGGCGGAAAGGAGCATTCATGTTTAAACCTCTGTTATTGGCCGCCTTATTGGTGGTGTCAACGTTGCCTGCCATGCAGCCTGCGCAGGCGGAAGGGCTGAGCATCGATCTGATGCCGGGCGTCTCATTACGTATCGGCGAGCAAGACAATCGCGGCCGTTACTGGGACGGTTATGACTGGCGCGACCGCGACTGGTGGCAGGGCCATCAGGGTCGGTACCTGGGTGAACGCAATCGTCGGGGCTACAATTGGGATGGTTATCGCTGGCGCGACAACAATTACTGGCGCAAGAATTATTACTATCATGAAGGGCGCTATCGTAAATACGATAAGCACTATTATAAACACCATGAGAAGCATCACGGGAAAGGCCGACGTCATGACGATCGCGATCATCGCCACCATGACCACGATGATTGACGGCCAAAGGCCGTCAGCCCGCCTGATCCCCATCATTTAAGAGATCGAGATACCCGGGGCGACCCGGGTTTCCGCTGATATCGAGCTTTAGTGAACCGCATTAAACTTAATGTCGGCCTTTCGTTGGGTGCCCGATCAGAAAAGGCTGCTGACCAGCAGGTAGCCGTTCAACCCAACCACCACCAGCACGATAACTTTCCCTATCGCCTGTATGCTGCGGCTATTGACCATCTCCCCCATCAGTTCCCGGTTACCGGTGAACGACAGCAGCGGCACCAGCGCCAACGCTATACCAAAACTCAACAGCACCTGGCTCAGCACCAGAATGCGCGTAGCGTCCATTCCCATCATGATGACGATAAACGACGGCAGCATAGTGACCACCCGGCGCACCCACAGCGGGATATAAAAGTGCACAAATCCCTGCATCACGACCTGCCCTGCCAGCGTCCCCACCACGGTGGAAGATAATCCGGCAGCGACCAGGCTCAGTCCGAAGATGGTCGCTGCCGCCTGACCCAATAGCGGCTGCAGCGTCAGATAAGCCTGATCGAGATCGGCAATGCCGCTATGGCCGTTAAAATGGAAGGCCGCAGCGGCGGTAGCCATCATCGCCAGGTTAACAAAGCCGGCAATGGTCATGGCAATGGCGACGTCAAACTTGGTGGCCGCGTAGCGATCGGCTTTGGAATGCTCACCGCCGGTCTGGGTTAATGACGAATGCAGATAAATCACGTGCGGCATGATGGTCGCGCCCAGCACCCCGGCAGCCAAAAATACCGCGTCGCCGTTCGGCAGATCCGGTATTGCCATGCCTTTCAACAAAGGCTCCAACTGCGGTTGCGAAAATACCAGTTCCACCATATAAGCCGCGGCAACAAACAGCAGTAAACCGCCGATCACCATTTCCAGCGGTTTCTGCCCACGTTTTTGCAGCATCAGGATCAAGAAGGTCGCAATACCGGTCAGGATAGCCCCTTCCAGCAGCGTGACGCCCAGCAGCAGTTTAAAACCTATCGCAGCGCCGATAAATTCGGCCAAATCTGTGGCCATGGCGATAATTTCAGCCTGAACCCAATAGGCCCAAACTGCCGGGCGCGGGAAACGATCGCGAATGTGCTCTGCCAGGTTTTTACCGGTGGCAATACCGAGTTTTGCGGACAACAGCTGGATCAACATCGCCATGACGTTGGCCCACACCACGACCCACAACAGGGTGTAACCAAAAGAAGCGCCGGCCTGGATGTTGGTAGCAAAATTACCGGGATCGATATAGCCGATAGCCGCTATGAATGCGGGGCCCATCAAGGAAAGTTTGATCTTCCTCGCGGGGCGACGGGTGGTCTCAACCACATCACTGTTCAGCATGTTCTGAACCCTTACTTCTATTAAGCCTGTGGTTATCTTATGTAAATGATAATAATTATCAAGCGCATTTAGAGCGATAATGCTTATCTCTGCGATAGGAAATTACGACGGGTTTAACGAAAGGTTTGACGGGTAAGTGAACATTTACCGTACTGAACGGCGTTCTCTCCAGGAAAAAATCCTTTGGGTAATCCATTTAGCGCAAGAATATGAATTTCATATGGATTGATTAACCTCTTGATTTTTTATGCTTTAGCGTACAAGTTTAAGATGTTTCCCCCTATGATTTTCCATATTTGCAATAGAGCTCTCGTTTTTAAACGTGGCGTTACATAAAATGACATCCGAAATTCAGCCTGCCTCAAGTTTGGAGCAAACATGTCCCATATTGCGCACTTTGCGTTGGCGTTAGTGGTCGTCGCGATCCTGGCACTTTTAGTGTGTCGCGATCGTAAAAGCATCCGCATTCGCTATGTTATTCAACTGTTGGTTATTGAAGTACTGCTGGCCTATTTTTTCCTGCATTCGGAAGCGGGTTTAGGCTTTGTAAAAGGATTTGCCGCGCTGTTTGACAAGCTGCTCGGGTTTGCTGGGCAAGGGACTGATTTTGTATTCGGCGGTATGGGCGACAAAGGTCTGGCCTTCTTCTTCCTGAAGGTACTGTGCCCAATCGTCTTTATCTCTGCGCTGATCGGTATTCTGCAATACATTAAAGTACTGCCGTTTATCATCCGCATTATTGGTACCGTGCTGTCAAAAGTAAACGGTATGGGCAAGCTGGAGTCCTTCAACGCCGTCAGCTCGCTGATCCTGGGCCAGTCTGAAAACTTCATCGCCTATAAAGATATTCTGGGCAAGATGTCAGAAAAGCGCATGTACACCATGGCGGCAACCGCGATGTCCACGGTTTCCATGTCCATCGTCGGCGCTTACATGACCATGCTGGACGCCAAGTTTGTGGTGGCGGCGCTGGTACTGAACATGTTCAGCACCTTTATCGTGCTGTCATTGGTCAACCCTTACGACACCAGTAAAGAAGAAGAACTGCATCTGGGCAACCTGCACGAAGGCCAGAGCTTCTTCGAAATGCTGGGCGAATATATCCTGGCGGGTTTCAAAGTCGCGATTATCGTTGCTGCGATGCTGATCGGCTTTATTGCGCTGATCGCCGCGCTTAACGGCCTGTTCAGCGCCATCTTCGGCCTGAGCTTCCAGGAAATCCTGGGCTACTTCTTCTATCCATTCGCCTGGATTATGGGTATTCCTAAGCACGAAGCGTTGCAGGTTGGCAGCATCATGGCGACCAAGCTGGTTTCCAACGAATTCGTGGCGATGATGGAGCTGCAGAAGGTTTCTGCTGAACTCTCTCCACGCAGCCTGGGTATCCTGTCGGTGTTCCTGGTTTCCTTCGCCAACTTCTCTTCCATCGGCATCGTAGCCGGTGCGATTAAAGGGCTGAACGAGCACCAGGGCAACGTGGTTTCCCGCTTTGGTCTGAAGCTGGTTTACGGTTCTACGCTGGTCAGCATCCTGTCTGCGTCGATCGCAGGCCTGGTTCTGGGCTAAGCTTAAAAACCAGTCATGCAAAGGTCGCTTCGGCGACCTTTTTTATTGCCTGCAATTCAGAAACGGAAAGGAATGACAGAAAGCAAAAAGCCGACCCTGAGGTCGGCTTTTTAAATGGTGGTGGAGCTAGACGGGATCGAACCGTCGACCTCTTGCATGCCATGCAAGCGCTCTCCCAGCTGAGCTATAGCCCCACAAAAGTGGTACGCTTTAACCTGCGTTACGGTGTTCCCCAACCCTTCTGAGATAAAGGTTGGTGGAGCTAGACGGGATCGAACCGTCGACCTCTTGCATGCCATGCAAGCGCTCTCCCAGCTGAGCTATAGCCCCAATCCACAATCACTAAATCCTGTGAACGGGGCGCATGATATGAAACCCCTGAAAAACTGTCAACGGCTAAATTGAATTAGTCGATCAAGCGCTGAAAAAGCCGCCAAATCAGCGCGTTTCACGCTAAAAAATCGCCATGGCGAACAAAAATCAGCCATTGACGCCTCGCTTCACAAAAAACAAAAAACCTTATCCATTGTGTTGATTTTTAATTAACAGAATGTTAGCGAAATACCCTTGAGTCATCTCGCCCACAGGCATAGACTTCCCCGCGTCGTAAATCCCACAACAATAAACCGAGTCAGTTATGTCGTTGCATTCACCAAAAGAAATCGCTGCGTTAGCCATTCAGGCCGGCGTAAACAAAAGCCGGGCATCGCTCGCCAACCTGCTCATTCTGGGCTTTCTCGCCGGCGCCTTCATCGCGACCGGCTTCCTGCTGGATATCCACGTGATCGGCACCCTGCCGCCCGAATGGGGCTCCTTCGGCGCATTGCTGGGGGCTGCCGTCTTCCCTATAGGGCTTATCCTGACGATTCTGGCCGGCGGCGAGCTGCTGACCGGCAATATGATGACCTTGCCGATAGCCTGGTTTGCTCGCCAAATCTCGCTGTTTGCCATCGTGCGCAACTGGTTCTGGGTCACCCTGGCCAACTTCGCCGGCAGCCTGGCGGTCGCCTATTTCTTTGGCCACCTGCTTGGCCTGACCGAAGGCGCATTCCTGCACAAAACCCTGTCTATTGCGCAAGCCAAGGTAGATGCCGACTTCCTGCACGCCTTTATATCCGGCGTCGGTTGCAATTGGTTGGTGTGCCTGGCGGTGTGGCTGGCCTTTGCCAGCAAGGACGTGCCGGGCAAAGTGATTGGCATGTGGTTCCCGGTAATGGCGTTTGTCGCCATCGGCTTCCAGCACGTGGTGGCGAACATGTTTATTATCCCGGCCGCCATTTTTGCCGGCGGCTTAAGCTGGGGTCAGTTCCTGCCCAACTTCACGGCGGTGTTTCTCGGTAACGCGCTGGGCGGCGCCGGCTTCGTCGGCCTGATGTACTTCCTCGCCTATCGCCCCACCGTGCCGGCCGCTGAACAGGCCTGATCGACAGCGACAAAAAAAGCCCCGGGATTGCTCCACGGGGCTTTTTCATTATGGGCTCAGAAACTATCAGGCCTGAGCTTCACGCCCGGCGATATAAGCCAATGCCAGATCGATACGCTGTAAAGAACGAGCCTGACCGATGGCATGCACGGTCACGTCCATACCCGGTGACTGGCCGGCACCGGTAACCGCTACGCGCAGCGGCATGCCTACCTTACCCATACCGACGCCCAGCTCATCTGCCGTGCCTTGAATGGCATCATGCACGTTTTCCGGCGTCCAGGCAGTGATGGCGGCCAATTTGGCCCGTACCGCTTCCAGCGGCTGACGAGCAACCGGGCGCAGGTGTTTTTTCGCAGCGTCAGCGTCGAACTCGCTGAAGTCTTCATAGAAGTAACGGCAAGACTCCGCCATTTCCTTCAACGTTTTGCAGCGCTCGCCCAACAGCTTGACGATATCTTTCAGCTCTGGACCATTGCGGGTTTCAATTCCCAGTTGCTCCACGTGCCACGCCAGATACACGGCAACTTCTTCGGCCGGCATATGGTTAATGTAATGATGGTTCAACCACTGCAATTTTTCGGTATTGAAGGCGCTGGCGGATTTGTTGATCGCTTCCAGCGTGAAGAACTCTTTCATCTCATCAATAGAGAAGATTTCCTGATCGCCGTGAGACCAACCCAGACGCACCAAATAGTTCAGCAGCGCCTGCGGCAGGTAGCCGTCGTCGCGGTACTGCATCACGCCTACGGCACCGTGGCGTTTAGACAGCTTTTTACCGTCGTCACCGAGGATCATCGAAACGTGGGCGTATTCCGGTACCGGTGCGCCCAGCGCTTTGAGGATGTTGATCTGGCGCGGAGTGTTGTTGATGTGGTCTTCACCGCGGATCACGTGGGTGATTTCCATATCCCAGTCGTCGATCACCACGCAGAAGTTATAGGTCGGCGCACCGTCGGTACGACGAATGATCAGATCGTCCAGTTCCTGGTTGCTGAATTCGATCGGGCCACGGATCTTGTCATCGAAGATTACCGAGCCTTCCTGCGGATTACGGAAACGCACCACGTGCGGCTCGTCATCGGTGTGGCTGCATTGGCTGTCGCGGCAGTGGCCGTCGTAACGCGGTTTTTCACCGTTTTCCATCTGCTTTTCACGCAGCGCTTCCAGACGTTCCTTCGAGCAATAGCATTTATAAGCAGTTCCCTGCACCAGCATGTCGTCAATCACCGCGTTATAACGGTCAAAACGCTTGGTCTGGAAGTACGGGCCTTCGTCCCAATCCAGGTTTAACCAGTTCATGCCATCCATAATTGCGTCGATAGCATCCTGGGTTGAGCGTTCCAAATCGGTATCTTCGATACGCAGAACGAACTCACCGCCCGCATGGCGAGTGAATAGCCAGGAGTAAAGCGCAGTACGGGCGCCACCGACGTGAAGATAGCCGGTTGGGCTCGGTGCAAAACGGGTTTTGATTTTCATTGGGTTCACTGCCTTATTACGCAACGCATGTCAGCGGTTGCCGACGATTGCTCGGAATTTAAAAAAGTGGCCGACATTGTATCACCACGCGCTAATTCCTCAACGCTGACACGATATTGCTGCATCAGCTTTCATCATCTCTGCGGCGCTTTTCGCATAACAATGTGCAAAGAATCAGCATTGCTGGCGATAAATATCGCATCCTGTTTAAATTTGCGGCGAACGATTGAAATCATTTTAAAAACCGTTGACTCACTTTCAACTATCCCTATAATGCGACTCCAACAAGACGGGGCGATTAGCTCAGTTGGTAGAGCATCTCCTTTACACGGAGGGGGTCGGCGGTTCGAGCCCGTCATCGCCCACCATCTTGTTGAGCAGTAAAGCAGTAAGAAATGAGAAAAATGAGGGTGATTAGCTCAGTTGGTAGAGCATCTCCTTTACACGGAGGGGGTCGGCGGTTCGAGCCCGTCATCACCCACCACTCATTCTCTTGTTTAGCAGTACCTGGAAGTCCTGAAGTGGGTGATTAGCTCAGTTGGTAGAGCATCTCCTTTACACGGAGGGGGTCGGCGGTTCGAGCCCGTCATCACCCACCACTTCTGCGGGTCGTTAGCTCAGTTGGTAGAGCAGTTGACTTTTAATCAATTGGTCGCAGGTTCGAATCCTGCACGACCCACCAATACAGAAAAAAGCGCCTTTTGGCGCTTTTTTCGCATCTGCGTCCTGATAATCTCTATAAGCCTCACCACTTCCGCCCTCCCCCTGAAAATAATCACTTCCCTGCGCCGCCAATAGAAAAGGCGCTGCAAGCAGCGCCCTTTGGCTATCCTGAAATTGTCGACCGGATGATCAGGCCGCCAGCGTCGCTCCGCCGTCAATCACGATATCCTGCATGGTAATATGGCTGGCGCGATCGGAAGCCAGGAACAAAATGGCATCGGCGATTTCCTGCGGCTGGGCAATTTTACCCAGCGGGATGCCCAGCTTGAACTGTTCCGGGAAACCATTGATGGTGTTCTGTTCCCCCGTTTCGTCCTGCCACATGCCGCGCTGCATCGGAGTATTGGTCGATCCGGGCGAGACCAGGTTGCAACGAACGCCATAAGGCGCCATTTCCAACCCCACGGTTTGGCACAGGCTACGCAACGCCGCTTTGGAAGCGCAATAGGCCGCCATACCGACACGTGGCACATGCGCCGCATTGGACGCCACGCTGACAATAGCGCCGCGTCGCTGACGCCTAAACACCGGCAGGGCATGGCGGAACATATTGAATGCGCCACCGGCATTCACCGCCAGGCAGGCCAGCCAGTCTGCGGTGCTGGTTTCGTCCGCAAGCCCCATGCGCAGAATACCGGCGCCGTTGACCAGCACGTCCAACTCACCCTGCTCCGCCAGCAAACGCCCACACAGGGCGTCTACCGCATCACTGTCGGCAATATCCAGCACTTCGGTGCGAAACGCGTATTCCGGCTCGCCAAAGTGCTTATCGAAGCCAATGACCTCAGCACCGGCCCGCACAAATGCCAACGCGGTCTCCAGGCCAATCCCGGCGCCCGCGCCGGTGACCCAGACCCGTTTGCCGGCAAAATCGCCCTGTTGACTCATCAGGCTTTCCCCTCTGACAACAGCGCCCACCAACCATCAATGGTCGGGTTCTTGGCCAGGGCGATAAAATCGATATCGCCGCGGATCTTACGCCAGCGCGCCGCCAGCTCCATGATGCGGACCGAATCCAGACCGTAGTCGATCAGGTTCTCATCGTCACCCATGTCTTCACTGTCTTCGTCGAGGAAAGGCATGATTTGCTGGCGCAACGCCGCTTTGCTGGTGATCCCAGGCAACAGTTCGGCGGTGGTGACCACGCGGCCACAGCGGCCGGCGGTGTAACGCAGCGCCATCAGGTGCTCTTCACGGGAGAAGTCGGCCAGGCCATCAGCAACCATAAACGGCTGAATATTGCGCATAAAGGCATCGATCGCCGTGGTCATGCAGCCGATATGGGCGTAGACGCCACAGATGATCAGCTGATCGCGACCGGACTCCTGCAGAATTTCCTGCAGCGGTGAACGGTGGAAGGCGCTGTAACGCCATTTCACCAGCACAGTGTCGTCCTCTTCCGGCGCCAGCGCGGCGACCACCGCCTGCTGCTCCGGGTGCTTGTTTAATCCAGGCCCCCACATATCATTGAGCAACGCGCGATCTTCATCGCTCTGCTGGTTAGGTTGCGCGGTATAGAACACCGGGATCCCCTGGGATTTGCAGTAGCGACGCAGGTTGGCGATGTTTTCCACTACCTGTTTGATCAACGGGCTGTCTTCACCCCAGAAATTCAGAAAATACTGCTGCATATCGTGGATCAGCAGTGCAGCGCGCTGCGGTTCCACCGTCCAGCTTACTTTGTTGGTCGGCAGTTCAGCCTGAGTCGGCAACGCGTAATCATTAAGTTTTGGAATGGCCATGACTTATTCTCCCTGGACCTGAGTCAGTTGTTGCGCCTCCAGGCGTTGGCGCAACAGTTTTTTATCCACTTTGCCAACCGGGGTGAGCGGCAGCGTTTCAACCTGTATAAAGCGGTCGGGTAATTTGAATTCGGCCACGCCCTCGGCGCGTAAATGGCGACGCAGCACCACCGGCTTCAATGGGCTGGTGCCGATAATGTAGGCACAGCTTTTCTCGCCCATCAGCTCGTCCGGCATCGAAACCAACGCCGCATTGATCACTTCCGGGTGACGCAGCAGCAGGTTTTCGATCTCCTCGGCGGCGATCTTCTCCCCACCGCGGTTGATTTGGTCTTTCTGCCGCCCTTCGACCTTCACATAGCCGTCTTCAGTCAGGCTAATCAAGTCACCGGAGCAGTAGAAACCGTCTTTATCAAAGGCGGCAGCGTTATGCTCCGGGCTTTGGTAATAACCGCGGAAGGTATAGGGGCCACGGGTCATCAGACGACCGGTCTCTCCGACCGGCAGCGGATTGCCCTCGTCATCGGCGACCCATAGCTCATCATCCGGTGACATCGGACACCCTTGGGTAGTCAAAATATGCTGGTCGTCATCGTCCAGCCGGGTGTAGTTCACCAGGCCTTCCGCCATGCCGAACACTTGCTGCAGCTGACAGCCGATTTCGGCCGGAATGCGCGCGGCCAAAGTTTCCCCCAGCTTGGCGCCGCCCACCTGCAACAGCTTCAGGCTGGCCAACTGCTGGCAACCGCCCCATTCTTCAATGGCCTGCAGCCACAGCGTCACCGCCGGCGGCACCAGCGCCGTCACGTTAATCTGATGCTGGTCGATCAAACGGAAGCATTGCCCGGCATCCGGATCGCTGGCGAACACCACCAGCCCGGCGCCATAAAAGACCCCCAACACGCCCGGTGAGCTCATCGGATAGTTGTGCGCTACCGGCAATGCACACAGGTAGCGGGTTTCGTCATCGAAATGGCAAATCTCTACGCTGCGGCGAATGCTGTAGTAGTAGTCGTTATGGGTACGCGGGATCAGCTTCGGCGTGCCGGTGCTGCCCCCGGAAAGCTGGAAGAAAGCCACCTGATCGGCCGGAGTGGGTGCGGCAACAAAATCGCCGCAATCTTCTTCCAGCCAGCTCGCCAGCGACTGCTCGCCAGCGTCCTCACTGCGCAAGCCAACCAGGCGCAGAGAAGGATGCTCGGCGCGGAACGCCGTCAGGAATTCGTCGTTGTCAAACAGGCCATGCTGGCGGTCTGCAATCAGCAATGCCGGTTTGATCTGCGCCGCGTAGGCGTTCAGCTCATTGCGTTGGTGGCTGAACAGCGCATTTACCGGCACCACGCCAATTTTCAACAGCGCAAAGAAAGTCACATAGAACTCAACCACGTTGCCCAACTGCACCAGCGCGGTATCGCCGCTGTGAATGCCCCGACGCAGCAAGGCCGCGGCCAGCCGATCGGAGAGTTGATTAAGCTGGCGGTAGCTCAGGCTGCGTTGCGGGTCGATCAGCGCTATGGCGTCATTTTTAGCCTGGCGGGTGATGATGTCGGTCAATGGCCGATCGGTCCAATATCCGCGTTCGCGATAGCGACGGGCTAATGCCTCAGGCCAGGGAGTAAAAGCAATGCTCATGAAAATATCTATCCTTGGTTCAGGCCAAACGCCCGCGAAATGGTACTGAGTTTGGTGCCGGTTTCATGCCATTCTGATTCCGGCGAAGAATCTTGCACAATGCCGGCCCCGGCAAAGAGACGCACCTGGTTGCCCTGCACCGTGCCACAGCGGATGGTCACCACCCACTCCCCGTTGCCTTCGGCATCACACCAGCCGACGATGCCGCCAAACAGGCCGCGATCGAAAGGCTCCAACTGCTTGATCACCTGGTGCGCCAGGGCGGTTGGCGTACCGCACAGCGCCGGTGTCGGGTGCAGCAGGCAGGCCAGCGACAACGCATTCTCCGCGCGGCTGGCGGCCTCGCCGTCGATTGGCGTAGACAAGTGCCACAGCGTGGTGGTGCTCAATAATTCGGGAGAGGTGGGGATATTCAGATAACTGCAGCGATCGGCCAGCACCTGCCGCATGCCTTCGGTAACAAACTGGTGCTCATAGAGATCTTTTTCGGAAACCAACAGCTGTTGGCTGACTTCACGATCCCGCTGCGGGTCGGCGTCACGGCGAGCGGAGCCTGCCAGCGGGTTGGAATAAAATTGTGCGCCGGATTTACGCAGCAGCAGCTCAGGGCTGGCGCCCAGCAATGCCCCCTGCTCCAACGGCACATGGAAATGGAAACCGTGTGGGTTCTGGGCGATGATACGCGCCATCAACGCGTGGCTGTCTACCGGTTCACGCGTTTCAATCTCCAGCAGGCGTGACAGCACCACTTTATCCAGTTGGTCGCCACGGGTTGCTTCCACCGCATCTGCCACCATCTGCATGAAAGGCTGTTGTGCAGGCACTTCCTTTTGGCTGATAATTTCCGGCAGGGCTTCCTGCGGTGAGGTTACGCCGGCCAAAAAGGCATCGCGCTCAAACCACTGGGTGTGCTGAGGAATAAAGAGTGCAGAGGGCTGATGAGTATCAAACGGGATCGCGCCACACAGAACCGGGTTTTTCACCCCCGCCAGTTTGGCTTCGGCAAAAGCATGCTGTACCGCCTGCTGGAACTCGCCGTTAAGTTGGTCCCCGTTCTGGGCCGGCAGCGTGATTTTGGCGAAGCAGCCCTGGGTGCTCAGGCTACGGAAAGGAGAGGTAAAGAAAAAGCCGGAGGTCGGCGACACGCCTGCTACGGACGATTCGCTATCCTTGCTGTGCGGCTTCTTCTGCCCGGTACCCTTTACTGTCACGCTCATCGGTTCTCCCTTTCGTATCATGAACAATAACCTGTATAATAATGATTATCATTTGTATTGAATCGCGTTAAATTACCCTCGTGAATATTCTATGTCAATAAATGTAAACAGTTCTTCTATTCATTATCGTGCTATAAAACCAGCAGTTTTAATTATATAAATGATAAGTATTACTATTTAACTTCTAAGGAATGCTTTATGAAGAAGAACCTGTTCTTCGGCTTCGCGCTGTTTGGCCTGCTGGCCATGGGTGCAGCCCAGGCAGCAGATGCCGGTTGGCCGCGCAAAATCGAAACTTCACACGGCGTGATCACCTTGCAGCAGCCCCCTGCCCGCATCGTTTCCACCAGCGTTACCGTCACCGGCACCCTGCTGGCGATTGATGCGCCAGTGATCGCCAGCGGTGCCACCACGCCCGGCAGCCGTCTGGCGGACTCACAAGGTTTCTTCCACCAATGGAGCGCTATCGCGGCACAGCGCGGCGTAAAGCGCCTGTACATTGGTGAACCCAACGCAGAAGCCATTGCCGGTGAAGCGCCCGACCTGATCATCATCTCCGCTACCGGCGCCGACTCCGCCGTGCGCCTGTACGATCAGCTGTCCGCCATTGCCCCGGTGCTGGTGGTCAATTACGACGACAAAAGCTGGCAGGCGCTGGCGATCGAGCTGGGCCAGGCCACCGGACACGAAGCCAGGGCGCAAAAAATCGTTGATGATTTCGATAGCCGCGAAAAGTCGCTTAAGCAGCGCATGACGCTGCCGGAACAACCGACCTCCGCCCTGGTCTTCAGCGCCGACGGCAAATCAGCCAACCTGTGGACCGCCGAATCTTCCCAGGGGCAAATGCTCAAGCAGTTGGGCTTCACCCTGGCGGTTCCGTCAGACAAGCTGAACAACAGCCGCAGCATGGGAATGCGCAAAGATATCATTCAGCTCGCCGGGGAAAACCTGGCAGAAGGTCTGAACGGCCAGACGCTGATGCTGTTTGCCAACAACGACAGCGACGCACAGCGACTGATGGCCAATCCTTTCCTCGCGCACCTGCCGGCGGTACAACACAAGCGGGTTTATGCGCTGGGCAATGACACCTTCCGACTGGACTATTACAGCGCCAGCAACCTGCTGACGCTGTTGGAAAAACAGTTTATTTCTCAGTAGTTCCCGCGGCGGGCTGGAGATCGCTTTCCTGCCCGCCAAGGCTCACCTGACGCAGCCCTTTCATCGCGAACGCCAGCACCACACCCAGTATCGCCACGCCAAAACCGAAGCTGGTAGAAGTCATGGCCGGCAGCATAAACGCCCCCATCGCCCCCAGCAGCAGGGCACCCAATGCGTCCCCCACCACGTTTTGCGCCGTCCACAGGCCATTAATGCGCCCCAGGAAAGCATCCGGCGTCAGGTTCTGAATCAGCCCGTACTGCAGCAAGGAGTTCAATGCGCTCAGGTAGCCAAACACCACCAGGAAGAACAGTGCCAGTCCGTACCAGGGCATCAGACCGAACAGGCCGATAGCGACAAACGCGCCGATCGCCGTCATCAGCATCATCCAACCCGGTCGCGCCACGTGCGCCACACGGCCACTGGTGAAGGCGCCAATTGCCGCGCCCAGCGGCACGGCGGAATACATAAAGCCCAGCTGCGCCGCACTGACCTGCCACATGCCGGACATCGCCGGGTACAGCACTCGCACCGCGCTGGCCATGGTCAGCAACGCGCCGATCAGCGCCACCATGCCAATCACCCGGTTACGAAACAGGAAGCCAAAACCCCCGGCCAGTGCGCGCAACGGATGCTCGCGTGGCTGAGGTGGCGGCAACAGCTGCGGCAGCTGCAGCAAAGGGATCAACGTCAGCAAGGTGCCGAACGCCGCCAAAGCGTAGTTCCACGTTACGCCGGCGTTGGCAATCACCAACCCGCCGATCGCCGGGGAAAGAATGGAGCCAAAACGTACCGTCAGCATGCTGATGGCACCGGCCTGAACGATATTTTCACGCCCGACCAGCGCAGGCGTCGCCGCCAGTAACGCCGTCACGCCCACCGCCCCGAAGAACCCGTCCCAAACCGCCAGCAGATAAATCAGCGTCAAGGAGGGCGCAGGCAAGGCGGCATTAAGGCACAGGCCGATAAAGCCAATGCCACAGGTGGAACGAGCGAAGAGGATCAGACGGCGACGCTCATAGCGGTCGGCCAGTACGCCCCCCATCAGCAAGCCGGCAAACATGCCGCTGCCAGCCAGCGTCACGGACAACCCGACCAGCAGCGTCGACCCGGTCAGGGTCTGGATCTGTACCGGGATTGCAATGGCCATCAGCCCGAGCGCTAAAATGGAAATAAAACGCGCGCAGAACACAGCGCGAAAGGCGCTATTGGTCTTAAGCAGGCCAAAATCAAGCAAAATAGAGGGCTTACTCATTAGCTTTCTCACCACAACTAAAGAAAAGGGGCAGCGTCTGTGCTGCAATAGCGAAGGGACTCATGGTACCATAGATGAAAACAATCAATAATGATAATAAAACTCATTCATATTCAATAAAATAATGGATTGTTATGTTACGGATTACACGCAATTGCACACCGTCCATTCCGCTGCCCAGCGACCGTCTTGCGGGTGGCACTCCCCGCTCATTTCGTCGCAAGCTGCTTGGCTTGCTGATAGCGGTTTGCGCCCTGCTGGTCGTCATGCTGCTCAGCCTGTCGCTCGGTGCCAAATCTATCCCCTTCGATACGGTTATCCAGGCGCTCAACGGCCAATGTAGCGGTGCCGACTGCACCATCATTACCAACGCCAGACTGCCGCGCACATTGGTTGGCGTGTTGGCGGGCATCGCCCTGGGCTTGTCCGGCGTCCTGATGCAAACCCTCACCCGCAATCCGCTGGCCGACCCCGGCATTCTCGGCGTTAACGCCGGCGCGGGTTTTGCCGTGGTGCTGGGCATCACTTTCTTTGGTGCCGCTCACGTCGGCGACTATCTGTGGTTCGCCTTTGCCGGCGCTATGTTTGCCGCCCTGCTGGTCGCGCTGATTGGCGCATTGGGCGGCAGCAGCCTGAACCCGGTCCGCCTGACGCTGGCCGGCGTCGCGCTGGCGGCGGTGCTGGAAGGCATGACCTCCGGTATTTCCCTGTTGAACCCGCTGGTCTTCGATCAGCTTCGTTTTTGGCAGGCCGGTTCGCTGGATATTCAAAATATGCAGGTGGTACGCACCGTCGCCCTGCCGATCCTGTTGGGCACTGCAATCACGCTGTGGATGAGCAAATCGCTGAACAGCCTGAGTATGGGCAACGAGCTAGCCACCGCGCTGGGCACCGGCATCGTCCGCACCCAGCTATTGGGACTGCTGGCGATCACCCTGCTGTGCGGTGGCGCCACCGCCGCCGTCGGCCCGATAGCCTTTGTCGGCCTGATGATGCCGCACATTGCCCGGCGGCTGGCCGGTTCCGAGCTGCACTGGATGCTGCCATGGACGTTGGTATTGACCCCGATCCTGCTATTGAGCGCCGACCTGATCGGCCGCTTCCTGGTCGCCGGCGAACTGCGCGTTTCCATCGTCACCGCGCTTATTGGCGCACCGCTGCTGATCATGCTGGTTCGTCAACGCCATATGTTCAGGAGGCAGCGCTAATGTCGATGTCCGCAGCCCGCCAAATGGCCAACCACAAAATGCGCGCCCTGTCGCGACCGGCGCTAACCGCGTTACTGCTATTGCTTGCCGCCCTGGCGCTGGCTATTTATGCCCTGGGTTCAGGCGCTCTTTCGCTCAGCGCCCTGCAGGTGATCGACGCCTTGCGCGGTGAAGGCCCGGCCAACCTGGCGGTGATCGTCACCCAGTGGCGCTTGCCACGCGTGGTAATGGCACTGTTGTTGGGCGCAGCGCTCGGCATCAGCGGTGCCATCTTCCAATCGCTGCTGCGCAACCCGCTGGGCAGCCCCGACGTCATCGGTTTTAATACCGGCGCTTACAGCGGCGTGCTGGTGGCAATAGTGCTGTTTAACGGCGGCGTTTTCGGCATTACCTCCGGGGCGCTGGCCGGAGGCCTATTGACCGCCTCGCTGATTTATCTGCTGGCATGGCGCAACGGCGTTGAGTCATTCCGCTTGATTATCGTCGGTATCGCCGTGCGCGCTCTGCTGGTGGCCGGTAATACCTGGCTGATCATCAGCGCCTCACTGGAGTCCGCCATGACCGCCGGGTTGTGGAGCGCCGGGTCGCTCAACGGCGTGACCTGGGCAAAAAGTTTGCCGGTGCTGGCGGTGATTGCGCTGTGCTGCCTGTTGCTGCTGATGCTGGCCCGCCGCATGCGGCTGCTGGAAATGGGTGATGACACCGCCTGCGCGCTCGGCGTACCGGTGGAGCGCTCACGGGTGCTGCTGTTATTGGTCGGCGTCACGCTGACTGCCGCCGCCACCGCCGTAGCCGGACCCATCTCCTTTATTGCGCTGGTGGCCCCCCAGATTGCACGACGCCTGTGCGCCAACCGCAGCGTCCTGTTGCTGACATCCCTGACGGGGGCCCTGTTACTGCTGCTCGCCGATGTCGCAGCGCAACGCCTGTTTATGCCTTATCAGTTGCCGGTCGGGGTATTGACCGTCAGCCTGGGCGGCATTTATCTGATTTGGCTATTAATCCGTGAGTCACGAAAAAAATGAATGCTGAACCTTTGCAGCCCGCGCCGTTACGCGCCGAAAACCTGACGCTCGGCTATGACAAAAAAATCGTCGCGCGCGACCTGTCCGTTTCTATTCCGCACGGCGAACTGACGGTCATTATCGGGCCGAATGCCTGCGGTAAATCGACCTTGCTGCGCACCCTCAGCCGCCTGATGCAACCGCAGGCCGGGGCTATCTGGCTCAACGGCAAACACATTAGCGACTATGCCACCAAAGAGGTGGCGCGCCAGTTGGGGCTGCTGCCGCAAAGCTCGACCGCGCCGGGTGACATTACCGTGTTTGATCTGGTGGCACGCGGCCGCTATCCGCATCAGCGTCTGTTCAGCCGCTGGCGCGAGGAAGACCAACAGGCGGTCGAACAGGCCATGCGCTCCACCGGCGTGTTTGAACTGGCTGAACAGCCGGTTGATACGCTCTCCGGCGGACAGCGTCAACGGGTCTGGATTGCCATGGTATTGGCGCAGCAAACGCCGCTGCTGCTGTTGGATGAGCCGACCACCTGGCTGGATATCAGCCATCAGATCGACTTGCTGGAGCTGATGCGTCAGCTAAACCGTGAAAACGGCCATACGCTGGTGGTGGTGCTGCACGACCTTAATCACGCCTGCCGTTACGCCACCCATCTGATTGCCATGCGCGACGGCAAGGTGGTGGCCGAGGGGGCACCGAAGGATATTGTGACGCCGGAATTGATCGAAAAGGTCTACGGCCTGCGCTGCATGATCATTGACGATCCCGTCTCGCACACGCCGTTGGTAGTGCCGCTGGGTAAGTAAGACAACACATCAGAGTCCTAAGTATATTATCAAGTTATACCCTATGGATTTCACGTTGCAGCTAGGCGCCCAGCTCACTCATCCCCAGGCGCTTACTTCAGTAAGTAACTGGGGTGAGTGAGTGCAGGTAACAACGCTGCAGCTTGAAATACGACGGGTATTACAACGCTCGAAGTATGCGGTTCAACAACGGTCCTAATACCTTGAACGACGTTGGTGAAACGATATCCACGTGCGCGCAGTCCAGTTCATGAACCTGTAGCGCATCTACATACTGCGACCAGGTCTGCTGAACATCCATCCCTTCCTGCAACGTCTGACGCGCGACAAACAGCGTCGCCTGCCCTTTGAAATTTGCCGTGTGGGTGGCGGAAAGCAGACGAACCGAATCGGCATAGTTGGCTTCGATATTATCGAACATCGCCACGCGGGTTTCGCCCAACGCCGGATCCAGCGCATCCTCAGACACCGCCAGGAACTGCTGACGTTCGCGCTGAACCTCTTTCAACACGTTGTCATCCAGCATGACGTCCCAGTTTTGCGTTTCCGGCGGATAGGTATCCAGCAACCCAAGGAAAGCCACTTCTTCGCCCCGCGCCTGTAGTCGCGCGGCGATGCCCTGCGCCAGCGTGCCTCCCAGCGAGTAGCCGATAAAGTGGTATGGGCCCTTAGGCTGCACCTGCAAGACCGTCTCCAGATGCGCGTCGCACACCTGATCCATATTCTCGCTGAGCGCCAGCGGGCCATCCGGCCGTGGCGACTGAATACCTACCAGCGACCAATGCTGATCGATGTAACGCGGCAGCACGCTGAACTGCCAGGAGAAACCGGAAGCCGGATGCAGGCAGAACAGCGTTGGCCCTTCGGTGGTGCGCAGCGGCAGAACGCTGTCAAAACCGGTTTTGTCAGCTTCTTCCTGAGTGCGTTCCTCAGCCAACAGCTGCGCCAGCTGTTCCACGCGGGAAGCCACCATCACCTGCCCTACCGACACCGCCTTGCCCAGCTCACGCCGCAGCTCCGCCGCCAAGCGCATCGCCAGCAACGAGTGCCCGCCGAGGGCAAAGAAGTCATCGTCGGCAAACACGGTTTCGCGTTGCAGCAGACGAGCGAACACGGCCGCGATCGCCGTTTCCAGCCCCGCTTGCGGTTCACGTCCTGCGGCGCGGGTTGCGCCTTGCGGCTGCGGCAACGCTTTACGATCCAGCTTGCCATTGGCGCTCAGCGGCAACGCCTCCATCTCGACCAGTGCCACCGGCACCATATGCGGCGGCAGGCGATCGGCCAATGCAGCACGCAGGACGTCCAGATCAAGGCGGACACCGGGCTGGGCCACCAGATAACCCACCAGTTGACGGGCATCGCCACCGCCAGGATCGGTTGGCGTATTTTCCAGCACCAGCGCATGAGTCACCGCCTGTTTGATGCCTGGCAGCGACAGCAAGGCATGATCGATTTCACTCAATTCAATGCGTTGCCCACGAATTTTTAACTGATCGTCGCTGCGGCCAAGGTATTCCACCTCGCCTCCCGGCAACCAACGGGCGACGTCACCCGTGCGGTACATCCGCCCGCCATCGCCCTCAGGATCGGCGACAAAGCGGCTGGCGGTCAGTTCAGGTCGCCCCAGATAACCCTGCGCCAGTTGGACGCCGGTAAGATACAAATCACCGGCCACGCCTGGCGGTACTGGCCGCAGCCGCGCATCGAGGATGCGCAAACCGGTATTCCAAACCGGCAAACCGATAGGCACGTTGGCGCCAGTAACGGCAGCCAAGGCTTCGCCCCAGGCTGGATGCCAGCTGACGTCCACCGCCGCTTCGGTCGGCCCGTAGAGGTTATGCAGCGGTACCGCAGTGCGGCTTTGCCACAGTCGGCACAACTCCGCCGGTAAGGCTTCGCCGCTGCAAAATACCTGGCGTAACGGCGCGCAGCACGCTACCGCCTGAGGGCTGTCCAGCGCGCTGACAAAGGCCGCCAGCATCGAAGGAACAAAGTGCATGGTGGTGACGCGGTGTTGATCAACCAGCTGCAGCAGCTGTTCCGGATCGCGGTGCGCTTCAGGCGGGGCCATCACCAACCGGGCACCCACCATCAGCGGCCAGAAAAATTCCCATACCGAAACGTCAAAGCTGCAAGGCGTTTTCTGCAACACCACATCGCCCGCCGCCATCGGATACTGATGCTGCATCCACAGTAAACGGTTGACGATCGCCTGATGCCCCACCAACACGCCTTTCGGTCGCCCGGTCGAACCGGAGGTAAAGATAATGTAGGCCGGGTGATGCGGCGTAGGCCCGTTGAGCGTGACGTTGGCTGCGCTGTCTTTCGGCAACGGCGCGTCATACAGCAAGATCTCGCCCTTGCCGGCAAAGCGTGCCTGCTGGGTCGGTTCGGTGATAATCAGGCGCGGCGCAGCGTCTTCCAGCATCATGCCAAGGCGCTCGTCAGGGTAACCGGTGTCCAGCGGCAAATAGGCCGCCCCGGCTTCGACAATGGCCATTAACGCCAGCGACAAAAAGACCGAGCGCGGCAAGGCGACGGCGACGATATCACCGGGCTGTACGCCCTGTTCCGTCAACTGACGCGCCAGCGCGGCAACCTGTTCACGAGTTTCGCGATAGGTAAATTGGTATTGCGCATCGGCCAGCGCCGGGGCATCAGGCGTTTTTTGCGCCTGTTCAGCCAGCAGGCCGGAAAGGGTTTGCGCCGGCACCGGATGTGCCGTGTCGTTAACACGGGCCAACAGTTGGCAGTCTTGCTCGGTGAGTAAATCGGCGTCACCGATCGGCATTTGTGGCTGTGCGGCAAACTGGCGCAGCAGCAGGGGCAGACGTTGCAGATGCGCCGCCAGCTCATCACGCTGATAACGCTCGGCATTGGCCAGCAGATCGACCTTCAGCGTACCGGCTTCATCGAGGTACAGTGCGATCTCCAGATCGCGCACCGGGCCGGAGGCCAGCTCATGGGTGATGCCTTCGATACCGCCGAAGTCCAACTGGAAATCGAACATCTTGAAGTTGAATACGGTGCCGTACAGCGGCTGGGCATCGCCAATCCGCCCCAAATCGCGCTGCACCTGCTCCGCCTCGTAGCGCTGATGGCGACGAACGATTTTCAACTCGCGACCGATATTGCCGGCGACCTCGCTCAGCGTCGCCTGAGGGGCGAGGTGCATTTCGATCGGCAAGACGTTAATCACCGGTCCGTTGGCGCACAGGGCGGCCGAACCGGTACGGCGCATAAAGATAAAACCGGCGCTGAAGCTGGCATGCCCGCTCAGGCGAGAAACCCAAAGCGCCACCAGCGCCAGCGCCATATCCGCGACGCTGAACTGCTGCTGACCGGCGTTCACCAGCTGAGTGAAGTCTTGGCGATCGCACAGCTGCGATAAACGGTGAATTCGGGTGGTTGGCGTCTGGCCGGCCAGCGGCTGCGGGCAAAGGGTGGCCGGCGTCGGCAACTGCTGCGCCTTATTCAACCAGAAGGCGGCATCGCGCTGACAAGTGGGCGACTGCGCGTAGCGTTGATATTCCTCGACCACGTCGCTGAATGCGCTAAAAGGCGTCGGGCCCGGCCGCTCATTGTGCAACGTCCGGGTGTAAATATGGGCAATTCTGCGAGCAATGGCGGTGAAACTGAAGCCATCCACCAGGATATGGTGATAACGCTGATACCAAAACCAGCGCTGCTCCGACAGGCGGATCAGCATATGACGATACAACGCATTGCCGCTGCCAATGCGCAGATCGCCGGACATATCCAGTTCCATGAGGGCACGCGCCGCCGCAGCGGCATCCGGAGACTCGCTGAGATCGATCAGTTCCACCGGCAGGACTGCCAGCGCGGGATCATGCCACTGCATCGGCACGCCATCACGCTCTTCAAAGCGGAATTGCAGGGTGTCCACTTCGGACAGCCCCTGCTCAATCGCCCGCAGCAGGCACGCCTGATCCAACGGGCCGTTCAACTCAATATAGTGGGAAACCGCATAAGCGTTGGCATGCGGTGAAATCTGATCGGCAACCCAGATCCCGGGTTGCGCGGCGACCAACGGCAGTTCAGTGGCGAACGGCTGTTCGGTCGGTAATACGGTGCTGTCTGACAAAGTACTGACTCCTGTTATCGGTATTGGCGTCATCACGCCTTACGCAGCGAAGCGGGCCGCATATCCTGCCAATGCTGTTCCAGCCAAATCACGCACAGCGCCCGTGCCGCCGGGCCAAACACCGGCGTCCACCCCGCCGGCACTGCGCTGAAGTCCGGCCACAGGCTGTATTGCAGTTCATCATTCTGCACAATCAGGCAGCTTTGTTGCTCGTCATCGAACGGGTTCAGAGTTTCCATCGCGGACTCCTTGGGCAGTGAAGGTTAGCTTGATCGAGGGAGAAAAAGATTGATCCGCCCACAGTGCCTGCAGACCGTCTATCAGGCCGCCACGCCAGCACAAATGATCGTGCCCCCCGGCTACCACCCGGTATTGCACCCGGTGACCGGCATCACGCAGCAAGTCTGCCATCCGATCGTTGACCCGACGCGCCACTTTTTCATGCACGCCGGCTTCCATAAACACCTTCAGCTTGCCTTTGCCAACGCCCTGCTCAACCTGATGCAGTAACCAACCGGCGTCGGTCGGGATTTCCGCCAGCTGATACATGTCGCGACGTGGCCACCAGAAAGAGCTGGACTGGCAGATAACCCCGCCAAAACACTGTGGCCAGTGCAGCCCGGCATACAACGATGACAAGCCGCCAAAACTTTGGCCGCATACCAGAGTACGGGCAGGATCGCGTTGGTACGGCGCCCATTCGGCGACCTGCGGCAGCAATTCTTCCTGCACCGCCAGCCAGAAATCTTCATTGCAGGCCAGCTCCCGGGAACGGTGTTTGAGATCGATAATGTCAATCAGCAGATAAACCGCTTCCGGCAGCTTGCCCTCGCGGGTCAACTGCATCAGCGGATCCCAGACCGGCATGTTGCTCGCCCAGAACTGACCATCCAGCAATATCGCCAGCGGACGTTGTGTTGGATCACCTTCGCCGGTGGTATAAACCCAGACGTCACGGGTATTGCCCAGCCGCTCGCTGTGCCAACGGTGGCGCTGTAAACGCGCGGGTGGCGCTGGGGTACAGCGACCGCTGGCGACCGCATAGCGATCGAAATCCTGCCAGGCCGGTTGCGGCAGCGCTTCCGGCATATGCAGCCCCGACAACACGTGGCCGCCGACACCTGCCCAGGAACGATGGGGATTCAGCAGGTCCTGGGTCGCACCGGCAAACACCTGATGCCACCAATGACGGACCGAATGCATATTGGCGTGCGTATCCTCATCGTTTTGGATCAGTGGACGGTCGTCCATACAAGGAATAAAGCAGTAGCTGCCGCGCCAATCGGCGCTCAGTTCGGTTTGCCAGTACCAGACGTCGGTCCCTTCCAGGCGTTGCAGGCTCTGCGGCGGCGACGACTGATGGTGGTCGGTCAGGCAATTGATGTGGATCCAGACCCGCTGATAGGCTGAAGTGAGTTCACATCCCTGAGGGTCACGCCATAAAAAGGTGACCTTCCCGCGTCCATCCCCTTGCAGCTCCACCAGCGGCGTGCCGCGTTTGGCGATATTCAGCCACCATCCATGGCGCCCGGCGTGCTTGCTCGATAATAATCTGCTGCTTTCTGACTCGGATTTTGTTTTCAAAACGCCTATTCACTATTTAGCTGGCAGCTTCAGGAAAGCCGGTAGATTCACGGCGCGAGGCGCTGCCCAAGAAAACGGTAAGTCGAATACTATTGATAATTATTTGCGTTTGCAATAGTGTGTGTAGGCTCGTAAACAGGGCAGGTATTCTTCAACAGGGACGGATACCGAATTTTAGCGCTGAATCCAATGTCGTGGCCACTGCGTCTTGGCCGATTGGGTTTCTCTTTCCGAAAACAAAAAACTACAACCGCCCTTCTCACACCTGGAGAGCTACCGCTTCGGTGCCCCGAGAAAGGCAGCAAGGTAGGAACTCTCAGATGAACAGCAAACTATCACGTTATTCCTTAGCCACACTCATCGGGTTAGGGTTAGGCGCGTCCGCTTTTGCCCACGCCGCACAGCAAACTGACAGCACCACAGAAACAGACAACGTCGCCACAAGCAAGAAAGAAGCCACCGAGGACACCATTGTCGTCACCGCCGCCAAGCAGAACCTGCAGGCGCCGGGGGTTTCTACCATTACCGCCGACGAAATCAAAAAACGCCCACCTGCCCGTGATATCAGCGAGCTGATCCGCACCATGCCCGGCGTTAACCTGACCGGCAACTCCACCAGCGGCCAACGCGGCAACAATCGCCAGATCGATATCCGCGGCATGGGCCCGGAAAACACCCTGATCCTGATCGACGGCAAACCGGCCAGCAGCCGCAACTCGGTGCGTCAGGGCTGGCGCGGTGAGCGTGATACCCGTGGCGATACCGCCTGGGTACCGCCGGAAATGATTGAACGTATCGAAGTGCTGCGCGGCCCTGCGGCGGCACGTTACGGTAACGGCGCCGCCGGCGGCGTGGTCAACATCATCACCAAGAAGAACACCAAAGAGCTGCACGGCTCGCTGAATACCTATTTCGACGTGCCGGAGCACAAGCAGGAAGGCTCGACCAAGCGTACCGACTTCAGCCTGTCCGGCCCGCTGACCGACCAGTTGAGCTTCCGGCTGTTCGGGGGTTACAGCAAAACTCAGGCCGATGCCTGGGACATTAACGAATCGCATAAGTCCGAGCGTGTAGGGGCCTATGCCAGCAGCATTCCTTCCGGCCGTGAAGGGGTGGTAGATAAAAATATCGACGCCTTGCTGCACTGGGACTTCGCTCACCTGCAGTCGCTGGAGTTTGAATACTCCTATGGCCGCCAGGGCAACCTGTACGCCGGTGACACTCAGAACACCAACACCAATGCGCTGGTCCAGAGCAACTATGGCAAAGAAACCAACCGTATCTATCGCGAGACCTTCGGCCTTAACCACCGTGGTGCCTGGGATAACGGGGTCAGCACCAACAACTACGTTCAGTTCGAGCGCACCCGCAATACGCGCCTGAACGAAGGGTTGGCCGGCGGTACCGAAGGTATCTTCGACGCCAAAAACGAAGGCTTCGGCACCACCAAGCTGGACGATTTCCTGGCGCACAGCGAAGTCAGCGTGCCCTTCGAGCTGGGCGTGACGCAAACTGCCACCCTGGGTACCGAATGGAACCAGCAACGCATGAAGGACGGTTCATCCACCAGCCAGACGATGATGGGCGGCACCATACCCGGTCAAGGTAGCGGTACTCGTAGCCCTTACGCATCCGCCCATATCTTCTCGCTGTTCGCCGAAGACAACATGGAGCTGACCGACAGCACCATGCTGACGCCGGGCTTGCGTTACGATCTGCACTCCGAAGCCGGCAACAACTGGAGCCCGTCGCTGAACCTGTCACAGGAACTCGGCGACAACTTCACCCTGAAAATGGGTATCGCGCGTGCCTACAAAGCGCCTAACCTGTACCAGACTAACCAGAACTATTTGCTGTACAGCAAAGGTCAGGGTTGTTCGTCCAGCGATGTCAAAAATGGCTGCTACCTGTTGGGTAACGACGATCTGAAAGCGGAAACCAGCGTCAACAAAGAAGTCGGGCTGGAATTCCATAATGAAGGCTGGCTGGCCGGCGTGACTTATTTCCGCAACGATTACCACAATAAAATCGAAGCGGGCAATAGCCGTATCGGTACCAGCAGCACCGGCACAGCGGTTTACCAGTGGGAAAACGTGCCGAAAGCGGTAGTTCAGGGTCTGGAAGGTACGTTGAACGTGCCGGTCAGCGAGACCGTATCCTGGAGCAACAACGCCACTTACATGATTGAGAACAAGAACAAGAGCACCGGCGACTACCTGTCGGTGATCCCTAAGTTCACCATCAACTCGACGCTGAGCTGGCAAGCGACCCAGGACCTGTCGATGCAATCGACACTGACCTGGTATGGCCGTCAAAAACCGAAGAAGTACAACTACCAGGGTAAACCGGTCAGCGGTACGGAAACCAAGGAAGTCAGCCCTTACGCCGTGGTAGGTGCCAGCGCGACTTATGATGTGACTAAAAACATCAGCCTGACGGCGGGTATCGACAACCTGTTCGACAAACGTCAGTTCCGCGAAGGTAACTCGCAGAACGTGGGTGACCCAACCACCGGTGCCATTAACATTGCCGGCGCAGGCGCCGCCACCTACAACGAACCGGGCCGTACTTACTATATGAGCATCAACACGCATTTCTAAACAACCAGCTTAATCAAGACTGCTAACCCCCACCAGGGGGCTAAACCGGTAGGGGTCGAACATGTTCGACCCGATTTAACCCAGTGTTTATGCAACTGGGCGCAGCATGCAGCGCCCCTACCATTAAAAAGCAGAGCCGATTGCCAACCACCTAAGGGGCTGCCATGCAGCCCCTTTTTTATTATTTCTCCAGCGAAACCTGTTTGAAGATGTGTTTGCCGAAGGGATCGATCTCGTAGCCTTTCACCTCTTTGCGCACCGGTTCAAAAATGGTCGAATGGGCAATCATCAACGCCGGCATCTGGTCATGCATCATCACCTGCGCCTGTTCATACATTGCCACCCGCTTGGCGTGATCGTTTTCCTCACGCGCTTGCGAAATCAACTTGTCGAACGGCGGATAGCACCACTTGGCCGAGTTCGAACCGCCGTTGGCCGAAACGCAGGTAAACAACGGGCCAAAGAAGTTATCCGGATCGCCATTGGCCGTAGTCCAGCCCATCAATGCCGTTTGATGCTCGCCATTTTTTATCCGCTGCAGATATTCGCCCCACTCGAAGGTGACAATTTTGGCCTTCACGCCAATCTTCGCCCAGTCGGACTGGATCATCTCCGCCATGCGTTTGGCATTCGGGTTGTAGGGCCGCTGTACCGGCATCGCCCACAGATCTATCGCAAAACCCTGCCCCAGCCCTGCCTCTTGCAGTAACTTTTTGGCCTTCTCCGGGGAATACGGGTAATCCTCAATCTTGTCATTGCTGCCCCACTGGGTCGGCGGCAACAGGTTTTTCGCCGGCTGGCCCGCGCCGTGGAACACCGCTTCGAGGATCGCCGGTTTGTTCACCGCCAGCGCCAGCGCCTGCCTCACCTTGACGTTATCCAGCGGCTTTTTCTGGGTATTGAACGCCAGAAAACCGATATTCAGACCGGATTTCTCCATCACCTGGATATTGGGATCCTGACGCATCCGTGTCAGATCCGCCGGGTTAGGGAACGGCATGACCTGGCACTCATTTTTTTGCAGCTTGGCATAACGCACCGCCGCATCCGGGGTAATTGAGAACACCAGGCGGTCAACCTTGGGTTTGCCTTCCCAATAGTGGTCGAACGCCTTGTAGAGGATTTTCGCATCCTTCTGGTACTGCACCAACTGGAAGGGACCGGTGCCGATCGGGTCGTTGTCCACCCGCTGCGGGGTACCGGCCTTTAGCATCGCGTCGGCATATTCGGCGGAGAGAATGGTGGCGAAATACATGCCGAGATCGGCCACAAACGGGGCTTCAGCGCGTGAAAGCTCAAAGCGCACGGTGTTATCGTCCACTTTGACAATGTTGTTGATCAACGTGCCAAACTCCATCGACTCAAAGTTGGTGTAAGCGCCGTTGGAAACCTTGTGATAAGGGTTATTGGCATCTTTTTGCCGCATGAAGGAGAAGATAACGTCGTCGGCGTTGAAATCACGGGTGGGGGTAAAGTATTTATTGCTCTGGAATTTCACCCCCTTGCGCAGGTGAAAAGTGTAATTTTTTCCGTCTTCACTTACCTGCCAGCTTTCGGCCAGGCTGGGCTGCAGCTCAACGGTGCCGGTTTTGAAGTCCACCAATCGGTTGTAGATCGTCGCCGAGCTGGCGTCCACCGTCGGTCCAGAGGTAAACAACTGCGGGTTAAACCCTTCCGGTGAGCTTTCGGAACAATAAACCAGCGTACTGGCGCGCGCACCGCCCATCACCGTCAAAGCCAATAATCCCAGCGTCATTGTTATTGCTTTTGTTTTCATTCTGCCATCCCCGGTATAGAAAATAGACTCGATGGATACCAATAAATCATGAAGTTAGGGATGTAAAGAACAAATTTTAGGCATAAAAAACGGGGAGCGCCGCGTACGGCATTCCCCGTGGTTTTTACGCCTGTTGAAATTAAATCATCTGGCTGAAGTTCATCTGCGCCATCAGCTTGTAGTTGTCGGCATAATCGACCGGAATGGCCACCACGACCGGCCCCTGAATTTCCATCGCCTTGCGCAGCATGGGCCGCAGGTCATCCACCGACTGCACCGCAAACCCGACCGCCCCGCACGCTTCGGCATAGGCTTTAAAATCGATAGGGCCGAATTCCACCCCGGATTTGCGCCGGTATTTGTTCACCTCCTGCATTTCCACCATGTTGTAGGCGTTATCCACCCAAATCACGTGCACGATGTTATTTTTCAGCCGCACGGCGGTTTCCAGTTCCATGCTCGACTGCATAAAACCGCCGTCGCCGGAAATTGACACCACTTTGTCGCCCGGCCGCACCAGCGCCGCGCCGATGGCCCACGGCAGCGCCACCCCCATGGTCTGCTGGCCGTTGGAAATCAGCAGTTGGCGCGCCCGGAAGCTGTAAAGGTAACGCGCAATCCAGATGTGGAAACTGCCCATGTCCACGCACAGCGTCACGTCGTCGCTGACGATATCCTGCAGCTCTTTGACGATGCGCAGCGGGTGGATTGGCATACCGCCGCGCCGTGCGGCACGTTCCGCCAGTTCGGTACGCTGACGACCAAGATCGCTGAGGATCGACTCCACTTCGGCCGGCACGCTCACCACGCTGTTAAAGGCTTCGGTCATCATGTCGAGTGTGGCGCTGATATTGCCCACCAGCTCAACGTCCGGGCGATAGCAGGTATCGATGTCCGCCGGCAGCACGTCGATATGCACCAGTTTCAATCGCCCCTGGCTGTTCCACATGCAGGGATCGTACTCGATCGGGCCATAGCCGACGCTGACCACCAAATCGGCCTTCTGTAACAACTGGTCGGCGGGTTGGTTATTGAACAACCCGACGCGGCCGGCAAAGCGCGCAAAATGATTAACGTCGATCACCCCTGCCGCCTGGTAGGTCCCCACCACCGGCATATGGGTACGATGCAGCAGTTGGCGCACCGCCTCGCTGTTTTCCGGGCGGCTGGCCTGCAGACCCAGCAACAGCACCGGGCATTTCGCCTGTTGGATCAGCTTAACCGCAGCGCGAATATCCTCGGCAGCGGCGGCCCCCATTCGCGGCAGCCGGCACCCCGCCAGCACCGGCGCACTGACCGGCTCATTGACGATATCCATCGGCAAACTGACGAAAGACGCCCCCGGACGGCCGAACTCGGCATGGCGGAAAGCGTTGGCGATCACTTCGGAAATCGCCGAACCGGCATGCACTTCGGCACAATACTTGGTCACCGGTCGAAACATACTCACGGTGTCCATACTCTGGTGAGTCTGTTTGAGGTTGTCGGCACGCTTCACCGCCCCGCCGAACGCCACGACCGCATCCCCTTCCGAAGTGGCGGTCGCCAGCCCGGTGATCAGGTTGGAGCTGCCCGGCCCGGAGGTCACTAACGCCACCCCGGCCTTGCCGGTCAAACGCCCCACCGCCGCCGCCATAAACGCCGCGTTGGCCTCGTGGCGCACCACCACCGTTTCTATCGACGGCGCGTCTTCCAGCGAATCGAATACCCGGTCAATCTTGGCGCCCGGAATACCGAATACGTGTTTTACCCCCTGCGCCTCCAGATTTTTCACCACCAAATCTGCGCCACATGCCCAGTTATTGTCTGTTTTTGCCTTGTTCATGGAATACCTCCTGAAAATACACCCAGGACTGTCGCGGAATTAACCCTCGGCAGAACGAATTGCGCTATCCAAATCCTCGGGACAGAGGTTGGCGCGCAGAAAATCCGCATCATGCGGCAGTTGAAGATTGAGGCGGGTGATCACGCCAAATTGCAGGCGACCATGATCAAGTTGGTAATCCAGCACGTGACCGCCACCGTTGCGATCGTCGGTGACAAAGTGCTCGTGATAACCGGCCACGCCAACGCCCTGCATATAATCAGGCGAACGGAAGCCCACCAGGGTGCCCTGACGTCGCTGGAAGGCGAAGGTCGGCTGCTCTTCTATCGCCTCCAGCATCGGACGATAAGGCCGCTCTTGGCGCGGCACGGTGCGGGTTTCCACATGGCTGAACTCGCCGTCGACCCGCAGCGCGCAGAACAGGTTCGGCGAAGCCACCTGCTCATCGATGCACTGGTGCAACTGCGCCTTGGTGATCGGACGGTCGAAGTGTTGGGTGACGCTAGGTTGGAAAAAGGTGACAACGGCAAACGGGGTTTTCTGCTGCAAGCTGGCCGGTCGTGCGCTACCGTCGGCGCGCAACTGGTGAATTTCCTGGTCGAAGGCGATCAGCTCACCGTCGAGGTGATTGAACGTTCCCAGGCCAAAGTTGCCGTGTTTGAGCAATTCGGCAATGGTGACCTCCCCTTCGTAAACGCCGCTGATTAATGCGCTCATCAGCGAGATTTGATAGATCTCGCCCTCCCCAACGCTCAGCGACTGCCTGGCAAACCCTTGCGCCAAATGCTGCGCGCAGGAACACCCTTGGTCTTCGTTCATAACTTCTCCTCCACCAGCGCGGAGTGAAATGCCCCGCGCGTTCAAAAATGCCCACCCGAAGGTGAACAAAGATGTCGCCGGCAACGCGTTCAGGTGGAACGATTCAGCCAACGGCGACAAAAAAACCGGCACGGCAGGCCGGCGATGCCCAATGTCAACAACGGTTTAGATTCACTAATCATTGTTGGTAAACAGGGCATCAATTTGAACGGTTAATCTGGTGTTGAAGTCATCATCAATACCGCAGGCGCACAGCGGTGCCTGAGGGAAATACTGTATTTAAAGTTCTAAAAACCGCGAGTTTTATACGTTTTTTCTCTGTGCGGCAGGGGGAACGGCACGCCATCGCTTTCCGTAAGCCCGAAAAAAGAGTAGCCGCATTGCGACGGACGGAGAACCTGGTATTCATAAGAAACGCTTTTGCATATAATGCAAAGATGAATGACGCCCGCTATGTTGAACATCTGCCGATATTTCTCGAGGTGGCCCTGTTGGGCAGCTTCTCCGCCGCCGCTCGCAAGCTGGGAAGGGTGCCTTCTTCGCTGGTGCGCCACATTGATGCGCTGGAAAACGCCCTGGACACTACGCTGTTTATCCGTTCCACGCGGGGTCTGATGCTGACGGATGCGGGTGAAAGGCTGCAGGCGCGAGCAAGCACGCTGCTGACGGATATCACCGACATCCGCGCCGAACTGGCTTCGTGGAATGACATGCCGCAAGGCACGCTGCGTATCAGCTGCCTGCCCACCTTCGGCAAAACCTATATCCTGCCGCTGTTGCCGACGCTGGCTGAACGCTACCCGCAATTGTTTGTCGACCTGGATTTGACCGAACGCCAAACCGATCCGACCCAGGAACTGTTGGATGCCGCCATCCGCATCGGCGAACAGAAAGACAGCGGGCTGTATGCCAGCCGCATAGCGACCCAGCGCTGGGTGATGTGCGCCAGCCCTGATTATATTGCCCGTTACGGACAGCCGGCCGACCTCAATGCGTTGCCGCAACATCGGCTGATTGCCCGCTACCATAAGCAACAACCGGCCTGTTGGGCGCAAATCCTCAGCGTTCCGCTGATGAGCCGCTGCAGCATGGTGCTGCGCTGTGACGACTTTACGGCTCAGCGCCAGGCGGCGCTGCTGGGGCTGGGGCTCACCTTTTTGCCCAACTGGGTGGTTGGGCCGGATATTCAGGCCGGCCGCTTGCTGCAGGTGTTGGAAGACCCTCGCCAGGAGCAACAGGGCATTTACCTGTTACGCCCGGTGGCGAAGGTGTCCGCTCGGCTGAACCTGTTTATTACTCTGTTAAAACAAAGCATCGGTCAGCCGCCGAGCTGGGAGTAGCGCGGGGAAACCCGCCCCTGCAGCGCCGGGTTGTCACTTTCGTCTTTCAGTTCCACCCCGGTCAGTCGACGCTGGAAAGCCTGCTCCAGCAGCCAGGCCAGTTTAAACGCCGCCTGTGGGTGATCGAGGCCTTCCGGACGCACGTTGGAGATACAGTTGCGCTCCGACTCGCGCCGCCGGGTGTTCGGCCCCCAGGTGAGGTAAATACCGAGGCTGTCCGGCGACGATAAGCCCGGCCGCTCGCCGATCAACATCGCCACCGCTCTGGCCTGCAAACACTCGCCGATATCATCCCCCAGCGCGACCCGCGATTGGTGTGCCAATACCACTGGGGCAACCGAAAGCCCCAGCTCATCGAGATAAGGTCGCAGCGCCTGCAACAAAGGTAGCGCCTGACGGTGCACTGCCTTGGAGGACAAGCCGTCCGCCACCACCAGCAGCAGATCGGCCGGTTTTTCCGGCAGGCCCAGCAGCAGGCTGCGGCTGTCGGGAGCCAAACGCCGCCCGAGATCCGGCCGCCGGAGATAGGCGGTGCGATCGGCGGCCTGACTGTGCACCGTCAAGGTTTGCCAACCTTGCTCCTGCAAGGTCCCGGCCAGCGTATCGCTATCAAACGGCTGATGTACCGCATCACGCGCTTGCGCATGCGCCAAGCCGAATTTAAGCAACTCCTCCGTAGGCAGGCTGGAGCCGGTACGCCCCAATGCAATGCGCGCATCGGTAAAGGCGCGCAATGCGTCCCAACGGTTAACGTGCACCGGTTTGCTCATCGATTCTCTCCCTGCAACGCCAGTAACAAGGGGTGATTGGCGGCGGTATCACGCAGTTGGCCTCGTTCGTCGGTAATCTGCATTTTGGTCAGCCAGTCGGCAAACTCCGGCGCGTGTTTCAGCCCCAACAATTCGCGGATATACAACGCGTCGTGGAATGAAGTGCTTTGATAATTGAGCATGATGTCGTCCGCGCCCGGCACGCCAATCAGGAAGGTCAGCCCGGCGGTGGCCAACAGCGTCAGCAGCGTGTCCATGTCGTCCTGATCCGCCTCCGCGTGATTGGTGTAACACACGTCGCACCCCAGCGGCAGCCCGAGTAGCTTGCCGCAAAAATGATCCTCCAATCCGGCACGGATAATCTGTTTACCATCGTACAGATATTCCGGGCCGATAAACCCGACCACGGTGTTGATCAACAGCGGGGAGAAATGACGTGCCACCGCATAGGCCCGCGCTTCGCAGGTTTGCTGATCGACACCGTGGTGCGCATTGGACGACAAACAGCTGCCCTGCCCGGTTTCGAAATACATGACGTTATTGCCTAACGTGCCGCGATTGAGGCTCAGTGCCGCCTGCTGCGCTTCCGCCAGCAGCGCCAGATTGATGCCGAACCCCTGATTGGCCGCTTCGGTACCCGCGATCGACTGGAACACCAAATCCACCGGCGCACCACGCTCCATCAGCCGCAGCGTATTGGTCACATGGGTCAGCACGCAGGATTGCGTCGGAATGGCGAAGCGCTGGATCACATCGTCCAGCATGTAATTGAGCTTTTCCAACAGCGGCAAGCTGTCGCTGGCCGGATTGATCCCCACCACCGCGTCGCCGCTGCCATACAGCAGGCCGTCAAGCATACTGGCGGCAATGCCCTGCAGGCTGTCGGTAGGATGATTCGGTTGCAACCGCACGCTAAGCCGCCCCGGCAGGCCGAGGGTATTGCGAAAACGCGTGATGACCCGGCACTTCTTCGCCACCAGGATAAGATCCTGATTGCGCATCAATTTACTCACTGCCGCCGCCATTTCCGGTGTAATACCGGCAGCCACCCGTGCCAGCATCGCGCTGTCCGCCTGCTCGCTCAGGAGCCAATCGCGGAAATCCCCCACCGTCAGGTGCGATATCGGCGCAAAGGCCAGCGCATCGTGGCTATCGACAATCAGCCGTGTGACCTCATCTTGTTCATAGGGCACCAGCAGCTGCTGGAGGAAGGTTTTCAGCGGTACATCCGCCAATGCGATGCGCGCCGCCATGCGTTCTTCTGCGCTATCCGCCGCCAGCTCCGCCAGATAATCGCCGGAACGTGCCGGTGACGCCTTGGCCAACAACTGGCGTAAATCTCTGAAACGGTAGCTGCGCCGGCTAAGCGTGGCCTGATACATAGCGCCCCCTGTTCTGCCCTGAATGGTCGGTGGAAGTTGCAAACCCTGTACCAAGTGTAGCCAGTCGGGGCGCGAAATTATTTTTTGTCGAAAATCAGCCGATTAACGCTCCCGCCGGGCGGTCCGCACCTGAGCAAGGCGCACTAAAATCATGCACGGCATTTCGCCTGCGGGCGCTTCGGGTTACAGTAGCCGCAACAAAGGAGAGGTAATGACCCGGCAGCAGAAAATTATCCAATGGTTACAGCAAGATGATGAAAGAATGATGGCTTTGCGCACTGCGCGACGCCTCGGGCTGAATGACTGGTGCCTGGGGGCCGGTTTTGTGCGCAATCTGGTCTGGGACCAACGCCACGGTTACGCTACGTCTACGCCGCTCAACGACATCGACGTGATCCATTTCGACCCACAGCGCCCGGAGGCGGAACGTGACCACATGCTGGAAACGCGGCTGCAAGAGTGGCTGCCACAGCCCTGGTCTGTGAAAAACCAGGCGCGTATGCATTTGCGTAGCGGTCGAGCCCCTTATCGCAATAGCGAAGACGCCATCAGTTTTTGGACCGAGGTGGAAACGGCAGTAGGTGCCCGCCTGAATGCGGACGACAGCATCACGCTGGTAGCGCCGTTAGGTCTCGAAGGGCTGTTTGCTGACACCATCACCTACAATGCCAAAAACGGTGACATCGACGCCTATGAACAGCGGGTCGCCAGTAAAGGATGGCTGCAGCGCTGGCCGCGCTTGCGGCAAATCCGTCAGTAAAGTTTTCCCGCAGAATGCCGATACCCTGAGCAGCCGCATTCAGACTCAGGGAGAGTATTATGTCGACCAGCATTACCATGATTGTTCCGGTGAAAAACACCGTACCCGGCGTCAGCAACGTTTTTAGTGCCCCCGGGAATAAGGGCCAGGTGCTGATGGCCAAGCCGGTGCATCAGCAGCCTGAAGGCGACAAATCCAAAGAAACCCAACAGGCTGGCGCTGGCGATCGGGTTAATCTTTCCGACAGCAGCGCTTCGGCACGGATCAAGGTGCTGAACAAACAAATTCAGGCTCTGCAACAAAAGCTGGTGGATCTGAAGGATTCGGACAGCGATCCCAAAGAGATAGAAAAGCAGAAACAGCTGATTCAGGCGCAGATCAAAATGCTGCAGGCCGAGATCGCGCGCATTCAAAAAGAAGAGATGGAAAAACAGCAGGCCGAGCAGATGGCTAAAGCCAACGAGAACATTGCCTCCGCCAAGGGCGACGGCATCAACCGCCCGACGGCCGCCAATGCCGTGGATGTGTATATCTGACTCAGTAGTCCGCTTGCTGTCGGCGCTGTTGCTGCAGTAACGCCGCCTGCTGCGCCACCACCTGCCAGATAACTTCTGCCGCCGGGGTCAGCGAGCGATTTTTACGCCGCACCAACATCAGCGCGCGGTTTATTTCCGGCACCAGCCGACGCACCTTCAATTGCCCCCCTTCCGGCAGCGGTAACGCCAGCGCCGGAAAAATACTGATGCCGATACCTGCCGCCACCATCGGGAACAGCGTCGCCGGGTGGCCAATCTCCTGCACCACCTTCGCCTCCACCCCTTGCTGACGCAGCGCGCTGTCAATCAGCGGCCGACTGCCGGAGGCATAATCCTGCAGCACCAGACGACTGCCGTTCAGCGCCGACCAGTGCACCTCGGCCAGCCCGGCGAAGGGATGATCGTTACGACACAGCAGCAGGAAGGGTTCATGCAGGATAGGCTCGCAGTCCAGATCCACGACCTGTACCGGATCCACCACGATGCCAAAATCCACCTCGGCGTTGCGAATGCTGTGCAGAACCTGCTGTTGTGCCTGGTCGCGAAGCATAATGCGAATATCCGGGTACTGTTTTTCCCCTGCCGCAATACACTGCGGCATCAGGTGAGCGGAGATGGTTTGGCTGGAGGCCACCCGCACCGTACCGCTCCGCTGCACGCCGAAGCTGCGTGCATCCAGCAATGACGACTGCAGCTCATCCAGCAAGCGCTCGACGCGGTTGGCCAGCCGCTGCCCGGCGTCGGTCAGCACCACTTCTCGGGTCGTGCGATCGAGCAGGCGAACGCCGACCTCCGCCTCCAGCTCTTTCACGCTGTGGCTGACCGCCGACTGAGTCAGGCCAATGGCCTCACCGGCGCGGCTGAAACTGCGATGGCGGGCGATGGCGACAAAAACCCTGAGCTGCTTAATCGAGTAATTCATGTTTTTTATTCATAAATGAATTAAATAAATCAATTTAATTATTATATCCCGCCGCGCGACAATGGGCGCATTGATTTTTCATCCGAGTATGCCGCCATGAGATTCTTGCCCGATCGCTTTACCCTGACGTTGATCGCCACCGTGCTGCTGGCTTCGTTCCTGCCGGCGCGCGGCGAGTTCGTCGGCTGGCTGAATGCGTTGACCATCGCCGCCATCGCCCTGCTGTTCTTTATGCACGGCGCCAAGCTGTCGCGCGAAGCCATTCTGGCCGGCAGCAACAACTGGCGGCTGCACCTGTGGGTGATGTTCAGCACCTTCATTATTTTCCCGGCGCTGGGCGTACTGTTTAAATGGTGGTCGCCGGTCAACGTCAGTCCGGAGCTGTATTCCGGTTTTATTTATCTGTGCATTCTGCCCGCCACCGTGCAATCGGCCATCGCCTTTACTTCATTGGCGGGCGGCAACGTGGCGGCGGCGGTGTGCAGCGCTTCGGCCTCAAGCCTGCTGGGGATTTTCGTTTCGCCCCTGCTGGTCGGGCTGCTGATGAACGTTCACGGAGAGACCGGCAGCCTGCAGCAGGTGGGTTCCATCGTCCTGCAGCTGTTAGTGCCCTTTGTGGCCGGTCACCTGTCGCGCCCGCTGATTGGCAAATGGATTGAACGCAACCGCAAGCTGATCGGCAAGACCGATCAGACCTCGATCCTGTTGGTGGTTTACGCGGCCTTCAGCGAAGCCGTTACGCACGGTATCTGGCATCAGGTCGGTCTGGGATCGCTGGTGTTTATCGTGGTGGGTAGCCTGGTGCTGCTGACGATCGTGCTGGTGGTGAACACTTACATGGCGCGCTGGCTGGGCTTTAGTAAAGCCGATGAGATAACCATCGTGTTCTGCGGTTCGAAGAAAAGCCTGGCGAACGGTATCCCAATGGCCAATATCCTGTTCCCGGCCGCTACCGTGGGGATTATGGTGTTGCCGCTGATGGTGTTCCACCAGGTCCAGCTGATGACCTGCGCCGTGCTGGCACGCCGCTATCAAAAGAAACAGCAGGAAAAACAGGCGGTGCCAAACGCCGAAACGGCGCGGGGATAATCAAACGGGCGCGACGATTGCCGCGCCCGGCCACTCAGCTTTTCTTCAGCGGCTTGACCAGGTGGTCGAGCCCTTCGATTTTAATCGCCAGCGTCATTTCCATCAGCATGCCGAGCTTGCCGTTCGGGAACTCCCCCTTGCGGGCAAACCACAGCAGGTATTCCTCGGGCAGGTCAATCAGCACCCGCCCTTGGTATTTGCCGAATGGCATCACGGTATTGGCGATTTCCAGCAGGTTCTCTTTTTCCATCAGGCACCCAACAGGCGGATCATTTCCGCTTCGTCGATCACCGCAATGCCCAGTTCCTGCGCCTTCACCAGCTTGGAACCGGCCGCTTCCCCGGCAATCACCAGGTCGGTTTTCTTCGAGACGCTGCCGCTGACCTTGGCACCCAACGCCGTCAGGCGATCTTTGGCTTCATCACGTGAAAGCTGGCTCAGCGAGCCCGTCAGCACCACGGTTTTGCCGGCAAACGGGCTGTCGATCTCGTCCGCCACTATCACCACCGGTGCCGGCCAGGTGATGCCGATTTCGTCGCTGACCAGTTCATTGATGACCTTCTGGTTAAGCTCTTCGTCAAGGAAATGACGCGTGTGCTTCGCCACGATTTCCCCCACGTCCGGCACTTCTTTCAGCGCTTCGATATCCGCCGCGAACAGCTTCTCCAGCGTGCCGAAGTGCGCCGCCAGATTGGCGGCCGTTGCTTCGCCGACCTCACGAATGCCCAACGCATACAGGAAACGGGCGAAGGTGGTTTGCTTGGACTTCTCCAGCGCGTTGACCAGATTCTGTGCCGATTTCGGCCCCATGCGATCCAACCCGGTCAGAATACCGGCGGACAGGCGGAACAGATCCGCCGGATCCTTGACGTACTCTTTTTCCACCAGCTGTTCGATGATTTTGTCGCCCATGCCGTCAACGTCCAACGCTCTGCGGGAAACGAAATGCTTCAGTGCCTCTTTGCGCTGCGCTGCACAAATCAGCCCGCCGGTGCAGCGAGCCACCGCTTCGCCTTCCACCCGTTCGACGTCGGAACCGCATACCGGACAGTGTTGCGGGAATACGATTTCACGCGCATCCGCCGGGCGACGATCGGCCATTACCCCCACCACCTGTGGGATCACGTCACCGGCGCGGCGCACGATCACCGTGTCGCCAATACGCAGGCCCAGACGTTCAATTTCGTCGGCGTTATGCAGCGTGGCGTTGCTGACAATCACCCCGGCAACCAGCACCGGCTCCAGACGCGCCACCGGGGTAATCGCCCCGGTACGGCCCACCTGGAACTCCACCTCGCGCACCTGGGTTATCTGTTCCTGTGCCGGGAATTTGAACGCCGTCGCCCAGCGTGGCGCACGCGCCACAAAGCCAAGCGTTTCCTGCAGGTCAATATCGTCGATCTTCACTACCACACCGTCGATATCAAAACCGAGCTGCGCGCGGTCCTGCTCGACCTGACGATAAAACGCCAGGACTTCGTCGCTGCCGGTACAACATTTGGCGCGATCGCTGACCGGCAGGCCCCACTCTTTGAACTGCATCAGACGCTGCCAGTGGCTGCGCGGCAAGTCGCCCCCTTCCAATAGGCCAACGCCATAGCAGAAGAAGGTCAGAGGCCGCTTGGCGGTGATACGCGGATCAAGCTGACGGATCGAACCGGCGGCGGCGTTACGCGGGTTGGCGAAGATCTTGCCTTCTTTGCGACGCGCCTCTTCATTCATCTGTTCAAAACCGGCCTGCGGCATAAAGACTTCGCCGCGCACTTCCAGGCGACGCGGGATGTTGTCACCGGTCAACCGCAGCGGAATGGCGCGGATGGTACGCACGTTGGAAGTAATGTTTTCACCGGTGGTACCGTCACCGCGCGTGGCCGCGCGCACCAGCTCGCCCTCTTCGTACAGCAGGCTGACCGCCAGACCGTCCAGCTTCAGTTCACAGCAGAAGGTCAGCGGATCGCTGCTCTTCAGGCGATCCTGCACCCGCTTGTAGAACGCCAGGAAGCTCTCTTCGTCAAAAACGTTGTCCAGCGACAGCATCGGCACTTCATGGCGTACCTGATCGAACGCCGCCAAAGGGGCCGCACCCACGCGCTGGGTGGGAGAGTCGGCGGTGATCAACTCAGGATGTGCGCTTTCCAGCTCGCGCAGTTCACGCATCAGGCGATCGTATTCCGCATCCGGCACTTCCGGCGCGTCCAGTACATGATATTGATATTCATGATGGCGCAGTGAGGTTCGTAGTTGATTGATTTGTTGGATTATCGATTCCATGGCTCACCATCAAAGATAAAAAACCCCCGGCAGGCGGGGGCTTTGTTGTTACGGATGTTCAGTGCGCGTAGCAGCCGTTTAGTCGTTGTTATCCAACACTTCACGAATGCGCGCTTTGTAGGTTTCCAGCTTCTGCGGGGTCATCATGCGGCGCTCGTCATCCAGCACCACACCACCCACGTCGTCGGCGATCCGCTGTGCCGATTGCAGCATCAGCTTGAAGTTCTGATTAGCGTCGCCATACGACGGCACCATCATGAACATCGAGACGCCCGGCGTTGAGAAATCGGACATCATCTCAGGATCAAAGGACCCTGGTTTGACCATATTCGCCAGGCTAAACAGCACAGGACCGCTGCCCGCAGGACTGATATGGCGATGGAAAATGCCCATTTCGCCAAACTGGAAGCCCGCTTGCAGCACGCTCTGCAGCAGAACTTCGCCGCCGATCACGCCACCCTGATGTGCGGTAACATGCAGCACCAGTACGGTTTCTTTCAGTTTTGCCGGTTTAACGGCAGCAGGTGCAGGCTGAGGCTCGTGCACCACCGCTGGCTTCTCTTCCGGCTGTGGCTGATGAGCAGGTTCGGCGTGGAACGCCGGCTCCGCTGCATGCGCCACTGGCGGCAGATCGTCAACGCGCGGTTCACGGCGCGGCGCAGGCTGCTGCGGCTCGTCGTCTTCATCCTGCGCGTAGTTGTCCAGCAGGATGTCATCATAATCCGGTCGCTGAGACAGCGGTGGCGGAGACTGATGAGCAGCCGGTTGAACGGCACGCGGTGCTGGCTCAGCCGCCGGAGCGGGCTTGTGCGCAACCACGGGTTCTTCGCGAGCGGCATCAAAATGACCAAAGGACGGCTCATCTTGCGGGTGAGCGGAGCGTACACGCACCTCTCCCACGCCTTCATCGAGATCGTCGATCGGGGATTGTTCACGTTCCTTTTTGGAACGTTTGGCTGGGCGATCGCGAAAAAGCGATGAGCGTTCCTTACGACTGGTCCAAAGACCGTGCAATAACAACGCTATTATGGCGATCGCGCCAACAACGATTAATATCAGACGCAAATCCTGCATCATTGCTATCTCTGTTGTTCCAATACATTGCCACCGCGGCAAACATTCACTCTTTAACTCTATTTGCCCAAGCACACAAGTGCAAGTCCGTGCTGAACTTTATGCCAATAAAGATGATTATTCTGCCTTTTTTTGCTGTTTTTTCAGCCAATGTCACCCTAGCCAGTAGAAAATCATCCCGATATGATAGCGATGCCTGTTCAGACAAAGAGATAACTTAAGATATGTCCTATTCGCAGTCACCTTCTCACTCCACCAGCGGCTTTCATTATTTCGCCGAAGGCTGGCGCCTGATTTCGCGCCCGGGGATTAAACGCTATGTCGTCTTGCCGTTACTGGTCAACGTGCTGTTGATGGGATCCGCCTTCTGGTGGCTGTTCAGTCAGCTTGGCGACTGGATCCCCAGCATGATGAGCCATGTGCCGACCTGGCTGCAGTGGCTCAGCTATGTCCTGTGGCCGCTGGCAGTGATTTCCGTGCTGTTGGTGTTCAGCTATCTGTTCAGCACCATTACCAACCTGATTGCCGCCCCGTTCTGTGGCTTGCTGGCCGAACAGCTGGAAGGCAGCCTGACCGGCAAACCGCTGCCGGATACCGGCATTTTTGGCATTGTGAAAGATCTGCCGCGCATTATGGCGCGCGAATGGCGCAAGCTGGCCTACTACCTCCCGCGCGCGCTGGTGCTGTTGATACTCTATTTCATCCCGGGCATCGGCCAAACGGTGGCGCCGGTGCTGTGGTTCCTGTTCAGCGCCTGGATGCTGGCCATCCAGTATTGTGACTACCCGTTCGATAACCATAAGGTCAGCTTCGCCGATATGCGCCGCGCGCTGCGCCAGCATAAAACCGACAACCTGCAGTTTGGCGCCATGGTCAGCCTGTTCACCATGATCCCCATCCTTAACCTGGTGATCCTGCCGGTCGCGGTTTGCGGTGCCACCGCCATGTGGGTCGATCGTTATCGCCCACAATTCGTCCGTTCCTGAGCCGTTTTATTGGCCGCATTACGATTAATTCTTCGACAGGGCGCGCAATTTGCGCCCTTATCCTTGTGCTTAAAACTTATTTCCTAATAACATATAGATATACCAATTCTTTACTTCCCTGCCGGTACTGTTAGCGTATGCTTTCGACGTTCCCCACATTTTTCATAGAGTTAAAGGACGGGCTATGAGCAAGATATATGAAGACAACTCATTAACAATCGGCCATACGCCGCTGGTTCGTCTGAACCGTATCGGCAACGGACGCATTCTGGCCAAGGTTGAATCACGCAACCCCAGCTTTAGCGTTAAATGCCGCATCGGTGCCAATATGATTTGGGACGCAGAAAAGCGTGGCATTTTGGTCGCCGGTAAAGAATTGGTGGAGCCGACCAGCGGCAACACCGGCATCGCTCTGGCGTTCGTCGCCGCGGCGCGTGGCTACAAGCTGACGCTGACCATGCCGGAAACCATGAGCATCGAACGCCGCAAGCTGCTTAAGGCGCTGGGTGCCAACCTGGTGCTGACCGAAGGCGCAAAAGGCATGAAGGGCGCGATCGCCAAGGCGGAAGAAATCGTCGCCACCGATCCGAACCGTTACATCATCCTACAGCAGTTCAGCAACCCGGCTAACCCGGCGATCCACGAACAAACTACCGGCCCGGAAATCTGGGACGACACCGATGGCGAAGTTGACGTCTTCATTTCCGGCGTCGGTACCGGCGGCACGCTGACCGGTGTCAGCCGCTACATCAAAAACACCAAAGGCAAGGCGATCACCACCGTGGCGGTGGAGCCTACCGACTCGCCGGTTATCACCCAGGCGCTGGCCGGTGAAGAAATCAAACCGGGCCCGCACAAAATTCAGGGCATCGGCGCAGGCTTTATTCCCGGCAACCTGGATCTCGATCTGGTGGACCGCGTGGAACAAATCACCAACGACGAGGCCATCAGCATGGCGCGCCGTCTGATGGACGAAGAAGGCATTCTGGCAGGTATTTCCTCCGGTGCAGCAGTGGCCGCAGCGGTGAAATTGGCCGAAGAACCGGCATTCGCCGACAAAACCATCGTGGTGATTTTGCCGTCTTCCGGCGAACGTTATTTGAGCACCGCCCTGTTCGCCGATTTGTTCACCGAGCAAGAACTGCAACAGTAGTGCCAGCCGTGCATAAATCGCTAAAAAAGCACCTTTCGGGGTGCTTTTTTGTGGGCTGGATCAAAGTTTATAGCAGTCAAAGATTGATTTTACCCGTCAGCTTTAGTATTTAACGGTGCATTATTTCGATGCGCAAAATTAATCGCCCTTCATTTCTTGTTTAGGCTGAATCGATTTACTCATTTGTCGCTGATGCGTTAAACACGGCATAATGAAGCGCGGATTGAAACGACGGCGGAAGCCAAATTTTTTGATCTGAAGTGCCAAACTCGTCGTTTTCTGTTGCATCAATGCTCGCCCCTGTACCATAGTCAGGCGCTAACCAGACAAGCTAAAGTCATACCCTTGGGCTAAACTTTAGCTCCACGACACACCAATAAGTTGGGGAAACATCAATGTTCCAGCAAGAAGTTACTATTACCGCTCCGAATGGTCTGCACACTCGCCCTGCCGCTCAGTTCGTTAAAGAAGCCAAAGGCTTCACTTCTGACATCACCGTGACCTCTAACGGGAAAAGCGCCAGCGCCAAAAGCCTGTTCAAACTGCAAACTCTGGGGCTGACTCAAGGGACCGTAGTGACCATCTCCGCTGAAGGTGAAGACGAGCAGAAAGCCGTTGAGCACTTGGTAAAACTGATGGCAGAGCTTGAGTAATCGGCCCGTCTTCTTAGTTAACACCAGTCAAGAGTAAGGTAGGGTTATGATTTCAGGCATTTTAGTATCACCGGGTATCGCTTTTGGTAAGGCTCTCCTACTGAAAGAAGATGAAATTGTCATCAACCGGAAGAAAATCTCTGCAGATGATGTAGAGCAGGAAGTCTCACGTTTCCTTGCTGGCCGCGCCAAAGCGTCCGAGCAGTTGGAAGCGATCAAGACCAAAGCTGGCGAAACCTTCGGCGAAGAGAAAGAAGCTATCTTCGAAGGCCACATCATGCTGTTGGAAGACGAAGAGCTTGAGCAGGAAATCATAGCCCTAATCAAAGATGAGTTGGCTTCTGCAGACGCTGCGGCCTACACCATCATCGAAGGCCAGGCGAAAGCACTGGAAGAACTCGACGATGAATACCTGAAAGAGCGTGCGGCCGACGTACGCGACATCGGTAAACGCCTGCTGCAGAACATTCTGGGCCTGGCTATCGTCGATCTGAGCGCCATCCAGGACGAAGTTATCCTGGTCGCTACCGATTTGACCCCGTCTGAGACCGCACAGTTGAACCTGGACAAAGTGCTGGGCTTCATCACCGATCTCGGCGGCCGGACTTCCCACACCTCCATCATGGCTCGCTCCCTGGAATTGCCGGCAATCGTAGGCACCAGCGACGTGACCAAGCAGGTGAAGAACGACGACTATCTGATTCTGGATGCGGTTAACAATAAAATTTACGTTAACCCGACCGCTGACGTTATCGATCAGCTGAAAGCCGAACAGAACCAGTACGTCACCGAGAAAAACGATCTGGCCAAGCTGAAAGATCTGCCGGCGATTACGCTGGACGGTCATCAGGTTGAAGTCTGTGCCAACATCGGTACCGTGCGCGACGTCGCCGGTGCAGAGCGCAACGGCGCTGAAGGTGTCGGCCTGTATCGTACCGAATTCCTGTTCATGGACCGCGATTCACTGCCGACCGAAGACGAGCAGTTCCAGGCTTATAAAGCCGTTGCGGAAGCCATGGGCTCACAGGCCGTGATCGTCCGCACCATGGACATCGGCGGCGACAAAGACCTGCCGTACATGAACCTGCCGAAAGAAGAGAACCCATTCCTCGGCTGGCGCGCGATTCGTATCGCCATGGACCGCAGAGAAATCCTGCACGCGCAACTGCGCGCCATCCTGCGCGCTTCCGCGTTCGGCAAACTGCGCATCATGTTCCCGATGATCATTTCCGTGGAAGAAGTCCGCGATCTGAAAGGTGAAATCGAGACGCTGAAGGCGCAGCTGCGTGAAGAATCCAAGGCCTTTGACGAGACCATTGAAGTGGGCGTAATGGTGGAAACACCGGCCGCGGCAGTGATTGCTCATCACCTGGCGAAAGAAGTCGACTTCTTTAGTATTGGGACAAACGATCTAACCCAGTATACTCTGGCGGTAGATCGCGGCAATGAGCTGATTTCTCATCTCTATAACCCGATGTCCCCATCAGTGCTTGGCCTGATCAAACAGGTTATTGATGCATCTCATGCAGAAGGCAAGTGGACCGGTATGTGCGGTGAACTGGCTGGCGATGAGCGTGCTACACTGTTGTTATTGGGCATGGGGCTGGATGAGTTCAGCATGAGTGCGATTTCAATCCCGCGCATCAAGAAAATTATTCGTAATACTAATTTCGAAGATGTGAAGGCGTTGGCAGCGCAAGCCTTGGCACAGCCAACGGCGCAAGATCTGATGAATTGCGTGAATAAATTCATCGAAGAAAAGACGCTCTGCTAAACTTCCACGACACTGGAACGCCGCCCAATTTAATGCTTAGGAGAAGATCATGGGTTTGTTCGATAAACTGAAATCTCTGGTTTCTGATGACAAGAAAGACACGGGCACTATCGAGATCGTAGCTCCACTTTCTGGCGAAATCGTTAATATCGAAGATGTGCCTGACGTAGTATTTGCTGAAAAAATCGTTGGCGACGGTATTGCCATCAAACCTACCGGCAACAAAATGGTTGCCCCGGTTGACGGTACTATCGGTAAAATTTTCGAAACCAACCATGCTTTCTCTATCGAATCAGACAGCGGCATCGAGCTGTTTGTCCACTTCGGTATCGACACCGTTGAACTGAAAGGCGAAGGCTTCAAACGCATCGCTGAAGAAGGCCAGCGCGTCAAGAAAGGTGACGTCGTTATCGAGTTCAACCTGGCCCTGCTGGAAGAGAAAGCCAAGTCTATCCTGACGCCGGTGGTTATCTCCAACATGGACGAGATCAAAGAGCTGATCAAACTGTCCGGTAACGTGACCGTTGGTGAGACCCCAATCATCCGCATCAAGAAGTAATTGCGAATGAGATAAGAACGGCGCCCCTGGCGCCGTTTTTTTATGTCTGTCGTGCAAGCATGCAGCGCCCCTGGGAGCCGTTACTCAATTCCAACGTGGAATGCGCAGGGTAATCACCAGACCTTCCTGTTCGCCGTTGCGTGCCTCAACCTGCCCGCCGTGTGCCAGCACCACCTTGCGGGTGATCGCCAGTCCCAGCCCGTAACCCTTGCCCGACATCGACGATTTTACCCTGACGAACGGATCAAAGATGCTGGAGAGCTTCGACTCTTCCACCCCAGGCCCCTGATCGCTGACCTCTATTTGGAACAGTTGGTCGATTCGCGTCAACACCACCGTCACCCGCTGACCATGGCTGGAGAAACGTAACGCGTTACGCACGATATTATCCACCGCGCGCCGCATCAGCTCGGCATTGCCCTTGACGGTATACTCCACGTCCGAACTGGCCTGCAGCACGATCTCGACGCCAGGGATCTGCGCTTCGTAACGCGCGTCGCTCACCACCGCATCCACCAGCCCGTACAGATCGAAGTACTCTTCATCCGGCAGACTGTTGTTCTCGGCACGTGACAGCGCCAGCAGTTCGCCAATCATTTTGTCCAGCCGCCCCGCTTCATGCTCAATGCGTTGCAGCGAGTTCTCGACGTTGCCTTCATTTTGCCGTGCCAGGCCAATGGCCAACTGCAACCGGGCCAGCGGCGAACGAAGTTCGTGCGAGACATCGTGCAGCAGTTGCTCGCGGGCGCTGACCAACAGCTCCAGCCGCTCGGCCATGCTGTCAAAATCACGCGCCACTTCAGACAGTTCATCATGCCGCCGGCGCATCGCCGGGAACAAACGTACCGATAAGTCGCCCTGGGCTACGCGGTCAAAACCGTCGCGCAGCTTGCGCATCGGCCGGGTCAGGTTCCAGGCCAGCACCGTGCTGAACAGCAACCCCGCCAGCCCGCCGACCCAAAGCATCGGCATAGGGATATTGAATAGGTGCGGACGCCGGTTCGGGCTGTATTCTTCCCGCAGCGCGCGCATGTCGTAACTCAGCAGGTAGCCAGCCCCCCCTTCTCCCGCCACCCATGCAGTGACTTCTTTAAGCCTGCGACGGCCTTCAAATACCGGCTCCTCCGGTGCAGGCGGCTGAGCCATTGGCGTGACGGACAGCAAGCGCCGATCGCCATCCGGCCAGTCTTTCAGCATGGCGTTCAATGCCGGCATCCCGCCATTACGCAACTGCGTGGCGGCCGATGTCAGTTGAAGCGTGACCGCCCGGCGGGCCATCGCATTTTCCGGCGGCTCATAGCGATCGCCATACAAAGAAAAAGCGACCCACAGCGCCTGGGTCATGATGATAAACGTCAGCCAGAAGCCGAGCAGGATTTTCCAGAACAGTCTTCCGCGCATGGCCATTATCGGATGCGGTAGCCGATGCTGCGCACCGTTTCAATGCTGAGCGCGTTATCCGTCAACGCCCCCAACTTCTGGCGAATGTTGCTGATATGAACGTCAACACTGCGGTCATAGGCTTCGCGCGGGCGCCCTAACCCTTTTTCCGACAGCTCGTCTTTCGATACCACCCGCTCGGGCGCGCGCAGCAACAGCTCCAGCAAGTTGAATTCGGAAGCGGTCAGATCGAAAGGTTTACCGCGCCATTCGCTGCTGCGGGTCGATGGATTGAGGGTCAGCTCACCGAAGTTAATGGCAATTTCGTCGTCCACTTCTTCCGGACGCTCGTCGAAACGACGCAGCACCGCACGCAGGCGCGCCACCAGCTCACGGGGGTAGCATGGCTTGGGCATATAGTCATCGGCGCCCATTTCCAACCCGATAACCCGATCGATATTGTCGCCTTTTGCCGTCAGCATAATGATTGGCATTCGACTCTTTTTACGCACGTCGCGCAATACGTCGATGCCGCTCATGTCCGGCAGCATGATGTCGAGGATCATCGCGGTGTAGTCACCTGATAACGCACCTTCCACGCCCGCCTTGCCGGTCAGCACCAGCGTGGCGTTGAACCCTTCGCCAGTCAGGTATTCACTCAGCATGGTGCCGAGTTCGAGGTCATCATCGACCAATAAAATTTTCATGCCTTACTCCTTCGCGGATTTTCGCCATTTTCACGCCTATTTGCCTGCTTCGCAGCCGGTTTTACTCAATCCTTACATATTCCTGAAGGCCACTTAACCGCAGCCCGGTCGACGGCGCGCTAAATTAGTGCAACAGAATTTCGTCACGCTTTTATGTCAGGGAAGCTTATCGTCATGCCATCGTTTCAACGCGTTAAACGCTATCGGGTGCCCACTGTTATTGTGGCTGCTATCGCCCTATTTCTCTACTTCCGATCCCACGACGCTACAGAAACGCCGCGGTATATCACTGCGGTAGCGCAAACCCGTGACCTGGAACAAACGGTGCTGGCGGACGGTACGATAGAAGCGCAAAAGCAGGTTAGCGTGGGCGCTCAGGTGTCGGGCCAGATAAAGGCCCTGTACGTGACGCTGGGCGACAAAGTGCATAAAGGCCAGCGAGTGGCTGAGATTGATGACTTAACCCAGCAGAACGCCCTGAGGGATGCAGAAGCGGCCTTAAAAAACGTTCAGGCGCAGCGCGCGTCCAAAATGGCGGCGCTGCGCAACAATCAGCTGGTTTATCAGCGCCAGCAGGCCATAGTGGCGCGCGGCGTCGGTGTGCAAGCTGATTTGGACAGCGCCCAGGCCGCGCTGGTAGCCACCCGCGCCGACATCAACGCGCTGGATGCGCAGATTATTCAGGCGCAAATCGCGGTCAACACCGCGCAGGTAAACCTCGGTTACACCAAAATCACCTCACCGATCGACGGCACCATCGTCGCGTTACCGGTAGAGGAAGGCCAAACGGTGAACGCAGTACAGAGTGCGCCGACCATCGTTAAAGTCGCCCAGTTGGCTACCATGACTGTCGAAGCGCAAATATCCGAAGCCGACGTGGTCAAGGTGAAAGCCGGCATGCCGGTCTATTTCACCATCCTCGGCGAACCGGGCAAGCGATACAGCACCCAGCTGCGGGCCATAGAGCCGGCACCGGACTCGATCAACGACGAAACCACCTCGACCAGCACCAGCAGTTCCAGCAGCACTTCCAGTTCCAGCACCGCGATTTACTACAACGGCCTGTTCGATGTGGCAAACCCAGATGGGGCACTCCGCATCTCAATGACCGCGCAGGTGTATATCGTGCTGGCCAAGGCGGAAAATGCCGTGGTGATCCCCGCTACCGCCTTGCAGGGGGAGTGGGTACAGGTGGTCGATAGCCAGGGCAATATCGCCCGCCGTCCGGTCAAGGTCGGCATCAATAACAACGTCGACGCACAGATCATCAGCGGCGTATTGGCCGGCGAGAAAGTGATTGTCAGCCAGGTCAATGCCGCGACCCAAAGCACCCCACGGCGCATGGGTCCACCGCCGATGGGGATGTGATGATGAACCTACCGCCTCTGCTGCAGCTGCGCGGCATCAGCCGCCGTTTTCAGGCCGGTGAACAAAACGTCACCGTGCTGAACAATATCAATCTCACCATTGCCCAAGGTGAAATGGTGGCGATCGTGGGCTCCTCCGGCTCCGGCAAATCAACCTTGATGAACCTTCTCGGCTGTCTCGATCGCCCAAGCGAGGGGGATTATCAGGTGGCCGGCCGCAGTACCTCTCAGCTGGATCGCGACAGCCTGGCCGAACTGCGCCGCGAACATTTCGGTTTTATCTTTCAGCGCTATCATCTGCTGGGAGATCTTAGCGCCCAAGGCAACGTGGAAGTCCCGGCGGTGTATGCCGGCCATGCGCGCGGCGCACGTCGACAACGCGCCGCCGATCTGCTGCAAAGGCTCGGCCTGGCGCAACGGTTGAATTATCGTCCCAGTCAGCTCTCCGGTGGCCAACAGCAACGCGTCAGTATCGCTCGCGCCTTGATGAACGGCGGCGAGGTGATTCTGGCGGACGAACCCACTGGCGCACTGGACAGCCACAGCGGGCAAGAAGTGATGAGCATCCTGAAAGACCTGCACACTCGCGGCCACACGGTGGTGATTGTCACTCACGATATGCAGATTGCCGAACATGCTCAGCGCATCATTGAACTTAGCGACGGCGAGATTATCGCCGACCGGCAGAAAACCACCCAAACCGTCGCACGTCTGCCGAAAACGCCGGATAGCGCCGTCAACCGCTGGCGATCCCAACGAGATCGCCTGTACGAAGCATTCAAAATGGCACTGCTGGCGATGGCCTCCCAACGCCTGCGCACCCTGCTGACCATGCTCGGCATCATCATCGGCATCGCCTCGGTGGTGTCGGTGGTGGCGCTGGGCAAGGGCTCTCAACAGCAGGTGCTGGCCAACATCAACGCCATGGGCACCAGCACGCTGGAGGTCTATCCGGGCAAAGATTTCGGCGATATGCGTTCTGCTGCAGTGCAGACGCTGCGGGCCACCGACGCCGATGCGCTGGCGCAGCAGGGCTACGTGCACAGCGTCACGCCGACCGTTTCAAGCAGCACCACCTTCCGCTATGGCAATCAGTCGGTCAGCGGCACGGTCAATGGCGTCGGTGAGCAGTATTTCCTGGTGCGCGGTTACAGCATCGACAGCGGCATGGCGTTTAACCGCCAAAGCGTCGACCAGTTGATGCAGGAAGCGGTGATTGACGAAAACACCCGCAACAAACTGTTTCCTCAGGGGGGCAACCCGCTTGGCGAAGTGATCCTGCTCGGCTCGCTGCCGTGCCGCATTATCGGCGTCGCCGCCAAAAAACAGAGCGGCTTCGGCAGCGACGAAACCCTTAACGTCTGGATCCCCTACACCACCGCAATGAAACGCATGCTGGGCCAGAGCTACCTGAAAAGCATCACCGTGCGGGTTAACGACGATATCGATCTCACCAGCGCCGAAGACGGCGTGACCCGTCTGCTGAGCCAGCGCCATGGTGGCAAGGACTTCTTTGTGATGAATACCGACAGCATTCGCCAGACCATTGAGAAAACCACCGCCACCCTGACGCTGCTGGTGTCGATGATCGCATTGATTTCCCTGGTGGTTGGCGGGATTGGGGTGATGAATATCATGTTGGTGTCGGTCACCGAACGCACCCGCGAAATCGGCGTGCGTATGGCGGTCGGTGCCCGCGCCAGCGACATCATGCAACAATTTTTGATTGAGGCAGTGCTGGTGTGCCTGCTGGGCGGCACTTTGGGGGTTCTGCTGTCGCTGGGGATCGGCGTGGTGTTCGGCCAATTCAGCGACAATTTCACGATGGTGTATTCCACCGAGTCCATCGTCGCCGCGTTTATCTGTTCGACGCTGATCGGGGTGATTTTTGGCTTCTTCCCGGCAAGACGAGCTGCCGGGATGGATCCGATACATGCGTTGGAAAGGGAGTAACCCTCAGCCGAAAACGCCGGTGGAGAGGTAACGATCGCCGCGATCGCAGATGATCGCCACAATAACGCTGCCCGGATTCGACGCCGCGATCCGCAGCGCACCGGCCACGGCACCGCCGGAGCTGACGCCGCAGAAAATGCCTTCGCGCTGCGCCAGCTGACGCATGGTCTGCTCGGCGTCGGTTTGCTCGATGTCCAGCACCTGATCCACCAGCTCCGGGCGGAAGATACCCGGCAGATAGGCCGGTGCCCAGCGACGAATACCGGGAATATTGCTGCCTTCCGCCGGTTGCAGGCCAATGATCTGCACCTGCGGATTTTGGCTCTTCAGGTAACCACCCACGCCGGTAATGGTGCCGGTGGTGCCCATGCTGGAGACAAAATGGGTGACCCGCTGCTGGCTCTGCTGCCAGATTTCCGGGCCGGTGGTGGTGAAGTGGGCGTAAGGATTGTCCAGATTGTTAAACTGATCCAGCACCTTGCCTTGCCCCTGATTCTGCATGTCCAACGCCAGATCACGCGCGCCTTCCATACCCACTTCCCGGCTGACCAGGATCAGCTCGGCCCCGTAGGCGCGCATCGCCGCCTGACGTTCCAGGCTCATGTTTTCCGGCATCAGCAGCGTCAAAGCGTAACCTTTCAACGCCGCGATCATCGCCAATGCAATGCCGGTATTGCCGCTGGTGGCCTCAATCAGCCGGTCACCGGGTTTTATCTCGCCGCGCAATTCCGCCTGCTGGATCATCGCCAGCGCGGCGCGATCCTTCACCGAGCCCGCCGGATTATTGCCTTCCAGTTTGACCCAAACCTCGCCGCCCAGCCCTGTGGCCAGACGTTGTAATTTTACCAGCGGGGTATTGCCGATGCATTGTTCGAGCGTTGTCACGTTCTTTGCCTGTGTGTTGAAGTGCGTAATGTAAAAAGGCAACCCCGGGGTTGCCTTTAAAATGATGTTGGGAGGTAAAAACTATCAGGCGCTTTTAGCTAACGCAACAGGTTGTAGCAACCGATCGCCGGCGTACAGGCGCGCATTCAGGCTGCCGACGTAATAACGGCCACCGCGAACCGGCGGCTCGTTGCCGTCGGGCAACACTACGCTGATAGGTTCCTGGTGCCAACCGATCGGCTGAACGGTCATCTGCCAGAAGTGGCCACGCGGACTGATCTCCAGCACCTGCACCGGCAACGGGCAGCGTTCGCTGCTCTCGGTGCCCACTTCCATTTCCCAAGGCCGCAGGAACAGATCCACCTTGCCCTGATGCATCGGCTGGAACGACAGCGGCCACTGGTGCGCGCCGACGAACAGCTGCGAGCCACGGATTTCTCCGCTCAGGCGGTTCACTTCGCCCATAAATTCCAGCACAAAGCGGCTGGCCGGTTCGCGGACAATTTCTTCCGGCGACCCTACCTGTTCAATATTGCCCTGGCTCATCACCACGATACGGTCGGCCACTTCCATCGCCTCTTCCTGATCGTGGGTGACGAACACGCTGGTAAACTTCAGTTCTTCATGCAGCTGTCGCAGCCACCGGCGCAGTTCTTTACGCACCTGCGCATCCAACGCGCCGAAAGGTTCGTCCAGCAGCAAAATCTGCGGCTCTACCGCCAGTGCACGAGCCAAAGCCACGCGTTGCTTCTGGCCGCCGGAAAGCTGTGACGGATAGCGGTTAGCCAAATGGCCAAGCTGCACCATCTCCAGCAGTTGGGTCACTTTTTGTTTGATTGCCGCGGCATTCGGACGTTCACGACGCGGCAGCACGCTCAGGCCAAAGGCAATGTTGTCGAACACGGTCATATGGCGGAACAGCGCATAATGCTGGAACACGAAACCCACCCGGCGATCGCGGGCATGCACATGGCTGACGTCGGTACCGTGGAAGCCCAGCTTGCCGCCGCTCTGGCTTTCCAGCCCGGCGATAATACGCAGCAGCGTGGTTTTGCCGGAGCCCGACGGCCCCAACAACGCCACCATCTCACCGGAGGCAATATCGAGCGAGATATCGTTCAATACCTTGGTACGACCGAAAAACTTGTTGATACCGTTAATCTCAATGCTCATGATTTTCCTCCCGCTCGAGACGTGCATTCTGACGTTCCAGACGCCATTGCAGGCCACTCTTCAAAAATAGGGTCACTATCGCCATCAGGGTCAGTAACCCGGCGGCGGTAAAGGAGCCAACAGTGTTGTAATCCTGTTGCAATAACTCGACCTGCAGCGGCAGGCTAAAGGTCTCGCCGCGAATAGAACCGGACACCACCGAGACCGCGCCGAATTCGCCAATGGCGCGCGCATTGGTCAGCACCACGCCGTACAACAGCGCCCAGCGAATGTTCGGCAACGTGACCCGGCGGAACATCTGCCAACCGGAAGCGCCCAGTAAAATGGCGGCCTCGTCTTCCTGGCTACCCTGGCTGAGCATCATCGGCACCAGCTCACGCACCACGAACGGACAGGTCACGAAAATGGTTACCAACACCATGCCCGGCCAGGAGAACATGATCTGGATATTGTGCGCGTCCAGCCAACCGCCCAGCAGGCCATTGCTGCCGTAAAACAGCAGGTAAATCAGCCCCGCCACCACCGGTGACACGGCAAACGGAATGTCGATCAGCGTCAGCAGCAGCTGGCGGCCCGGGAAAGTGAACCGCGTCACCAACCAGGCCAGCAAGGTGCCGAACACCAGGTTGAACGGCACGGTAATCAGGGCAATCAGTACCGTCAGCCAGATAGCGTGCAACATGTCGCGATCGACCAGATTGCTCCACATCGCGCCGGCGCCTTTGGAAAAGGCTTCGGCGAAAATCGAAATGATCGGCACCACCAGCAGCAATACCGAAAACAGCACGCCGATACCGATCAGCGTCCACTTGCCCCAATTGACGCGCGGGCGTTCGACGCCGTTGAACTCAGAGATATCCGCCATCAGTGCCCCCCGATGCGTCGGCCAAAGCGGCTTTGCAGAACGTTAATGCTGAACAGCAACAGCAGCGAAGCCGCCAGGATCACCGAGGCAATCGCACTGGCCGCCGGATAATCGAACTCCTGCAGGCGAACAAAAATCATCAGCGAGGTCACTTCCGTCTTCCAGGCGATGTTGCCGGCGATGAAAATCACCGCGCCAAATTCACCCAGGCTGCGGGTAAAGGAAATGGCCGTGCCGGCCAGCAGCGCCGGGGCCAGCTCCGGCATCACCACGCGGCGAAAGCTCTGCCAGCGGGTCGCGCCCAGGGTCTCTGCGGCCTCTTCATATTCGGGCCCCAGCTCTTCCAGCACCGGCTGAACGGTACGCACCACGAAGGGCAAACTGGTGAATGCCATCGCCACCGCGATGCCGAGCCAGGTGAACGTCACCTTGATGTCAAAATGCGCCAACCATTGGCCATACCACCCGGTGGTGGAAAACAGCCCCGCCAGCGTCAAACCGGCCACCGCCGTCGGCAGCGCAAACGGCAGGTCGATCAGGCCATCCAGCAGCGTACGTCCCGGAAAACGATAGCGAGTCAGGATCCAGGCCATCAGCATGCCGAACACTGCGTTAAACAGGCTGGCGACGCCCGCCGCCAGCAGCGTGACCTTATAGGCCGCAACCACCTGCGGGTTGGAAACCACTTCCCAATATTGCGCCAGGCTCATCTGCGCCAGTTGCATCACCAGTGCGCTGAGCGGCAGCAGCAGGATCAGGCAAGTGTAAAACAGGCTGCTTCCCAGACTGAGACCAAACCCAGGCAGAACCCGTTTGCTGGACAACAACATTACTTATGCCCTGCCGCTAACAGTTGATCCAACTCGCCACCGGTAGAGAAATGCGTCTTCATCACCTGCGGCCAGCCACCAAACTGATCTTCTACACGGAACAGTTTGGTCTGTGGGAATTGGCCCTTCGCGGCCGCCATCGCCTGCTTGTCATACACGCGATAGTAGAAGCTGGTGATCACCTGCTGCGCAGCCGGGCTGTAGAGGTAATTCAAATAATCTTTGGCGGCCTGTTCAGTGCCGTTTCTTTCCACGTTTTTGTCGACCCAGGCGACCGGGAACTCCGCCAGAATATCGACCGGCGGTACGATCACCTGATACTTGTCCTCGCCATACTGCTTGCGGATATTGTTCACTTCCGACTCAAAACTGATCAGCACGTCACCCAAGCCACGTTCCACAAAAGTGGTGGTCGCCCCGCGACCGCCGGTGTCAAACACCAGCACGTTTTTCAGGAAACGGGTCATAAAGGCGCGGGTTTTGGCCTGATCGTTGCCGTCAGCCTGGTTGGCGGCTCCCCAGGCAGCCAGATAGGTATAACGGCCGTTGCCGGAGGTTTTCGGGTTCGGGAACACCAGCTTCACATCGTCGCGCACCAAATCGTTCCAGCTATGGATGCCTTTTGGGTTGTCCTTGCGCACCAGGAAAGCCATGGTGGAATAGAAAGGTGAGCTGTTGTTCGGTAAACGAGCCTGCCAGTCCGCCGGGATCAGTTGGCCGCGATCGTGCAGGATCTGCACGTCGGTCACCTGGTTGTAGGTCACTACGTCGGCACGTAACCCCTGTAATATCGCCAGCGCCTGCTTGGAAGAGCCGGCGTGAGATTGTTTGATGGTCAGCTTGTCGCCCGGATGCTGCTGGTTCCACTGCTGTTCAAAACCCGGGTTCAACGCGGTAAACAATTCACGGGAAACGTCATAGGAGCTGTTCAGCAGTTCAGCGGCCGAAACGGTACCGCTGGCTAACAGCGCCGCCGCCAACCATCCTTTCAGCATGAAATTTTTAACCCGTGTTTGTTTCATTGTGCACCTTATAGCTGAATCAATCTGCCGGGCTTTCGCCCTGATGTTGACCAGTGTATTTATAACTAGGTGCGGAGCTGTAACGCTTTTATATACCGTTTAGTGATTTTCAAGCATCAAACGCTATAAGGCAGGGGCGGAGCGGCATGGCAGAGGAGGAAGTTAATCCGGAGTCGGCATGGCCGACCCCGGTGAAGAGGTTAAAGCGACAGCAGGCGCGTCAGCGAAGGCGCAAAGTAATAGCTGCCGGTCACCGCACGGCTGAAACGCAGCATCGCATCACGTTTGCCGTCCAGATCGCCAAACATGCTCAGCAGCTGTTTTTCGATGTTGTGCAGGCGGGCGCAATAAGCGATGAAGAACAGCCCGTGTTTACCGCTGGCGGTACCGTAAGGCAGGCTCTGACGCAGGATCTTCAGGCCTTTGCCGTCTTCTTTCAGATCGACACGGCTGACATGCGAGGTTTCCGGACGCTGCTCCGGCGGCAACTCTTCGCTGTCGTGCTTGGTACGGCCGATAATCTGCTCCTGCTGCTCGGTGGTGAAACGCTGCCACTGGCGCAGGTTGTGTTCGTAACGCTGCACCAGCACATAGCTGCCGCCTGCGTCTTCTTCACCTTCGGCGATGACCGCCACTTCAGGACGTTTGTCGCCCTGCGGATTTTCAGTGCCGTCGATAAAGCCGCTCAGATCGCGCTCTTCCACCCAGCGGAAGCCGTGGGTCTCTTCTTCAATTTTGATGGCGTTGCCGAACGCTGCCAGCGCCGCCTGAGCCAGCGTAAAGTTAACGTCATGACGCAGGGATTGGATGTGGATCAGCAGATCGCGCTGGGTGGCCGGGGCCAGCCCTTTGCCCAGCGGGGTGAATGGCTTCAGCTCTTTAGCGCCCTGCCCGCTGGACAGGTCGTGCCAGACGTCATAGCCAAAGGCGATCACCGCGCCCAAATGCGCATCGGGAAACTGCTGTTGCAGCTCGGTCAACGTCTGGCAGAACTGCTTGCAGCCCTGACGTAAATCGGCGAATTCGCCCTGCACGGTGGCTTCCATAAAAATGGCGAAGCGGCAGTGTTCCAGTAAAATACCGCTCTGAACCTGGGTCATTATCGTTATCCTCAAATCGAAATCGAGTAACAGGCAGCTGTTTGTCCATGGGTTTCCTGTTACGAATGCGCAGTATCATACCCGATGAAAACGGGATTGCCTTGCATCAGCGCAAAGAAAATAGGGTTACCCGTAACCGGGCAATCTCGCCCAAAGGTAGCGGTGATTTAACGTTCGGCGGGGATGGAAACCAGATAAACCAGGGGCGCCGCGGATCGGGCGCCCAGGGGGGAAGTTTTATTGCGGCTTGGCGTGCCAGATGATCTTGCTGACCGTCCAGCTTTTCAGCGTGTCATCCGGTGGGATGATGTCTTGTGGTCCGGCCCACTTGCCGTCGAAGATATAGGTGACGTACTTGCTCTGCTGCGCGACGCACTCGACCTTGCCGGCATCGTCGCCGTCGGCCGGTTTACAGGCACCGAACGCCTTGCTGTACAGATCACTGAACGGCGTGCCGAGTTTGCTGCCCCACTCGGTCGCGACTTTGCTGTCCATCACGTCCACGCGCTGCACGTGACCTTTAGGTTCCCCGGTGATCACCAGCTTCACGTCGTTGCCGTCCATCGCCTGATAGTAGGAAACTATCTTGCCCTGGCTGGTGGCCATGCCACCGCGCAGGCGGTAATCGCCGTTCAGCCCGTCGTTAATGGCGCTTTCCGACATCGGGGTACCGGCGTTGAGATCGCCAACGCCCTTGGCGCTGACTTCGAGGCTGCTGCCAAACCAGTTAAGTGGCGACAGGCTGGACCAAGAGAAATTGGACATCGTCGAACAGCCGGTCAGTAACAGCGGAAGCCCTAACAACAGTGGGCGAACATTCATTTTTAGCTCCTTAACATCAATGACGGGGCACAGCCTGCTCTGCCCTGCCGCACTTGGCGTTTTGTTGCGTGCCAGCCTCTCACAACTGTCCACGCATCGCCATCGGTTGCGAGCTTGGAGTGCGGAAAATGAGAAAAGTGCCGCACTGCGCGGCAATTAACCCACCTCATCCTGTACAACGAAACAAGCCTTAAGGCGCGCACTCAACGACAGGTAAGCCAGCGCCAACGCATCAAGCAACGCCAGCACGATGTCCAACGCCGAAGGATTGTCGTCTTGCTGCCACAGGCTAAACAGCGAGCCGCCCAACGCCGCCAGCAGTGAAGCCATCAATACCCAGCGCCAGGCACGCCATAGCCTTGGCCACTGGTGACGACGCGGAGCAATCAAAAATGCCAACGCCGCCGGCAACCCCAGCACGATGCCATACCAGAACCATTGGGTGTCCGGGTAAAACAGCGACAGCAGGCCTTCCCCCTGCTGGCGCGAAACCCCGGCCATCACAAACAGGATCCAGGTACGGGCCTGTAAAATCAGTACGCCCCAAAACCACAGCGGCAAACGCAACGCACCGTGCTGATCGTAATCGTCGGGGGAAAAACGGGATGGAAGTGGCTTCAACATCGATTCCTTGCCAATATCATGATGACTTTTCAAATGGGTGCCGTGTTTATTGTTTTCAATGCGCGCGCTTAAGAACCCCTTAAGATTTTCATGCTTTACTTAACCCCATCAAACCAGCAGTCCTGATTGGCAGGGCTTTAATTTTAGATTGAGATAAGGAAGCTTAAGATGAAAAAATATACCCTGGCGGCATTAATTGCTCTGTGCAGCGCACCGGTTCTGGCTCAGCAAGGCGGGTTCCTCGATCCTGCGGCACCGCAAACGCACACCCAAAACGCTCAGCAAGGTGGATTCTCCGGCCCTAGCGCCGCGTTGACCACCGTAGACAAGGTCAAATCAATGAGTGATGACACCTGGGTGATGCTGCAAGGCAACATTGAACAACGCGTCGGTGACGACACCTATACCTTCCGCGACGCCAGCGGCACCCTGACGGTGGAGATCGACAGAAAACGCTGGAACGGTCAGACCATCACCCCGAAAGATAAAGTTCAGTTGGAAGGGAAAGTGGATAAGGACTGGAGCAGTGTGGAAGTCGATGTGAAAACCATCAAAAAACTGCCTTAACGCGCAGTTTGGGCGGTGAAGTCTCACCGCCCAAAACAACATTCAATATTCCTGATCTTCGATCAGTCGCTTGCCCAGGCTGGTGATGCTCTGGATCTCGTAACCGAGTTTCTCGTACATCTCGATCACCGTGTCGTTATCTTCCCGCACCATCAGTTGGATCTTCGGGCAACCGCGTGCGATCAATTTTTTCTCTAACCGGCTGATCAACGCGTTGGCGATACCGCGTCCGCGATAATCCGGATGCACGCCGAGATAATACGCCGAGCCACGATGGCCGTCGTATCCCCCCATCACCGATCCCACGACTTCCCCGCCCACTTCCGCGACCAGAAACAGATCCGGATCGTGATTCAGTTTGCGCTCAATATCCATCTCGGGATCGTTCCACGGCCGCAGCAGATCGCAGCGCTCCCACAGGGTAATGACTTCTTCAAAGTCGTCTTGTCGAAATACGCGAATTTCCATCGATGTTCGCCGCTGTTAATTAAGATGTTTATCTGATTATCGCGGGATTATTCACTTACGCAATATCAAACTGCGATTTCCCCGGCCAATAATGCAGAAATCCCCGGTAACCCGCGTAATAAATGGACATAGTTATCCGGTCGATTAATGATTATCAATACGATATAACGTCGCAAAATAGAATTTGTCGATGGAGCGTAGCGTTATGAAAAAGCAGGTTAATCCCTTCCTCAATTTTAAACCGCTCTCCGTTTCCCCCACGCGGCGCCAATTACTGCTCTCAGGCCTGGCGCTGGTGCTGCTCGGCAGCAAAAGCCAAACGGCCCAGGCCGAAACCGGCGGCATGCTGCGCAAACAACACGCTAAAACCGCCCCCAAACCCAGCGGCAGCAAAAGGCTGGTGATGATCGATCCCGGTCACGGCGGTATCGATTCGGGCGCCGTCGGCAGAGAAGGTTCTCAGGAAAAACACGTGGTGCTGGAGATTGCCAACCACGTGCGTCGCATTCTGCACGAGCAGGAACACGTTGAAGTGCGCCTGACGCGGGAAGAAGACGAATTTATCCCCCTGTTTCAGCGGGTAGAGATTGCCCACCAGCATCAGGCCGACCTGTTTATCTCTATCCATGCCGACGGCTTTACCAGCCCGGAAGCCTCCGGCGCCTCAGTGTTTGCCCTGTCCAATCGCGGTGCCAGCAGCGCCATGGCGCGTTATCTGTCCAATCGCGAAAATGCCGCCGATGACGTGGCCGGCGGCAAATACAAAAACCAGGACAACTATCTGCAGCAGGTGCTGTTCGACCTGGTGCAAACCGATACCATCAACAACAGCCTGACGCTCGGCCGCCACGTGCTCGGCCAGATCCGTCCGGTGCATCACCTGCACAGCAACAGCACCGAACAAGCGGCATTCGCGGTGCTGAAATCCCCGTCGATTCCATCGGTACTGGTCGAAACCTCATTCATCACCAATCCGGCGGAAGAACGCCTGCTTGGCACCACCGCATTCCGCGAGAAAATCGCCCGCGCCATCGCCGACGGCGTGATCAGTTTCTTCAGCTATTACGATTCACACCAACGAAAACCCGGCTGATACTGCCAGCCACGGTGAATAAAGGTATACTCTGCGGCTTGTTCAGTCAGACGCTGTGAATTAATCCGTATGAGTTTATCGACCATCGCAGAAGTAAAATCCTTCCTGCTGGCACTGCAGGACCGCATCTGCACGCAGCTGGCTCAGGCCGACGGCGGCGCCGTTTTCAACGAGGACCGCTGGACGCGGGAAGAAGGCGGCGGTGGCCGCAGCCGGGTATTGACCGACGGCGCGGTGTTCGAACAAGCGGGCGTCAACTTCTCACACGTCTCCGGTGCCACCCTGCCCGCCTCCGCTACCGCGCACCGTCCCGAGTTGGCCGGCCGCAGCTTCCAGGCGATGGGCGTGTCGTTGGTGATCCATCCGCGCAGCCCTTATATCCCGACCAGCCACGCCAACGTGCGTTTCTTCATTGCGGAAAAGCCGGGCGAAGAGCCGGTGTGGTGGTTTGGCGGCGGCTTTGATCTGACCCCCTTCTACGGCTTTAAAGAAGATGCCATTCACTGGCACCGCACCGCCGAGCAGCTGTGCGCCCCCTTCGGCGAGCAGGTGTATCCCAAATACAAAAAGTGGTGCGATGACTATTTCTTTATCAAGCACCGCAATGAAGCACGCGGCATCGGCGGCCTGTTCTTTGACGATCTCAACACCCCCGACTTCGCCAGCTGTTTCGCGTTTACCCAGGCGGTGGGCAAAGGCTTCCTCGAAGCTTATTTGCCGATCGTGGAAAAACGCAAGGCGCTGAGTTGGGGCGATAACGAACGTCAGTTCCAGCTGTATCGTCGTGGTCGTTACGTCGAGTTCAATTTAGTCTGGGACCGCGGCACGCTGTTCGGTCTGCAAACCGGCGGGCGCACCGAATCCATCCTGATGTCGATGCCGCCGCTGGTACGCTGGGAATACAATTATCAACCGGCGGAAGACAGCCCGGAAGCGGCGTTGTACCGTGACTTCCTGCCGGTGCGCGATTGGTTGAAGGAGCCGGAATAATGCAGATTTGGGTCGATGCGGACGCCTGTCCCAACGTGATCAAAGAAGTGCTGTTTCGCGCGGCGGATCGTACCGCCATGTCGGTAACGCTGGTCGCCAACCAACCGCTGAGGACGCCGCCCTCCAGCCATATTCACACCCTGCAGGTGGCGGCCGGTTTTGACGTGGCGGATAACGAAATCGTGCGCCGCTGCGAGAAAGGCGATCTGGTGATCACCGCCGATATTCCGCTGGCCGCCGAAGTGATCGAAAAAGGCGCGGTGGCGCTGAACCCTCGCGGTGAACGCTATACGCCGGACACCATTCGTGAACGCCTGAACATGCGCGACTTTATGGACACCCTGCGCTCCAGCGGTATCCAGACCGGCGGCCCGAATACGCTGAACCAGCGCGACCGTCAGCAGTTCGCCAACGAGCTGGACAAGTGGTTGCAGCAGGCAAAACGGGCGCAGTGATTGCGCCCGTCAGGCTGCTGATAAAGTCCTTTGCGGTCAAAAGTTCTGCTTTCAGTGCTAATAAAAACAAAGAATTATGTCTTCAGGTTTCCCCCAAACATCCGAAAACCCCGTTTTTCGGGTGTTTGCCATCAATCTAAACGGGCGCAGTGATTGCGCCCGTACTCCACTTAGAATCGCACCTCCCCGCCGAAGATATAGGTTCGGCCGCGGGCGGTGTTGGTCGGTGAGAAGTCTCTAGACTGCGATGGCAGGGAATTCATCTTGTTCAACGCATCGGAATAGTCTTTGTCCATCAGGTTCTGCACGCTGAATTTCAACAGCAGATTACGGTTGAACTGATAGGTGCTGTACAGATCGATAATCGTCGGGATATGCGGCGCAGGCTCTTTCAACAATTGCTCATTTTCGTCGACGTTCGAATCAGGTGAAAGACGTACCGCTTTGCCGGTGTACTTTATCAGCCCGCCCAACGTCAGCTTTTCATCCAACAGACGCACCCCGCTGTCCAGCGTGAAATACATCTCCGGGAGTTCGGTGACATCCCCCGCGCCAAACACATTGCTGGCCTGATTGGTGGGTTGGCTGGTGTGCTCTTTGCTCAGAGAGAGTTTGGTGTAGGCAAAACCGGCGTCATACATTGCCTCCACTTCCACCCCGCGTGTTCTGACCGGCTCATAAGCATTGCTGTACATGGTCATACTGACATTCACATCGGCGTTATCCCACTCTTCCTGCGTCGCCTGGGATCGGTTGCACTTCTGGCGATTGCTGCACACCATGTAACTCTGGCTGGAAATGTAATTTTTGATCTTTGATTCAAAATACACCGCCTTCAGTTGGAAGCTGTCCTGCTTGAACAGCAGGTCATGAGCATTGGCGTTGAAGCCGGCCTGGTAGGTTTCGGCGGTTTCGCCCTTCAGGAACGGGTTCATCGACTGCCCGCCGCTGTTGGCGAAGAACACCTCCTGAATATTCGGCCCGCGCATCGACTTGCTGTAGCTGACAAACGGCTGCAACCATGGCGTCACCTGCGCCGACAACAGCACCGACGGATTAAAACCGTGCTCTTTCAAATTGATATTGCTGGCCCCCTGCGGGAAGCAGGCCACGCGATCATCACAGGCCGGTTTATAGCCGGAAATGTCATAGGAGCTGTAGTTCAGATCAAAGTTGCTCTGCCAGATGCCGTAGTTAAGCTGCAGCCCACTGTAAAGGCTGGCGATATTTTGTTTACCCGCGATCCCCACCGGAGAACTTTCGGCCTGGTTATCATCGGTCACCAGCCCGGAAGCGTGCTTCTTATATTCGTTACGAATCAGCTTGCCACCATAGCTGAAGGCAAAATCGACCTCCTGCAGGCTGAAACGGCTGGTGTTATTGACGTCCAGCGCGTCCGAGATATTTTTCGCCTTGCTGTCGCTAAACCCTGCCATATTATCAGACATAAAATTCTGCTCACCCCGGCTGGTACTGGCTGTCAGGTTAAAATCAATCAGCTCGGAGAAAGGCGCATAGTGATATTTAATATAGAAGTCATTACTGTCGATATGACGGCGGGTTATTTTATTCTGGTAGGTCCTGGCCGACAGTTCGATACTATTAAAAGCGTCTGGCTTAATATCGACTTTGAATAACTGGGATTTAGGGTTCTGTCGGTAGGTTTTATCAACGTTGAATTCTTCGCTGTCAAAACCCGAACCGTTCTTGTAATTAGACGTGATGGAACTGCCGCTGATGGCCGCCATTGCCCCCAGGCTGCCGCCTTCGCCAAAGGCGCTGGTTTTCCCGCCCACGGCAATCATGCCGCTGCGGCCGATGCCGTTATTGCCGACGGAAAATTTGGTGCGCACGCCAAAGGGATTATCCGAAAACACCACGTCATCCACACCCAGGGTGCGGAAGTTGGCGCTGCCTGCCAAAGCATTCACTCCGGCGGAGCCTGTTGCATTCCCACGCGCTACATCAACACCGACGATAAAATTGGGATCGATCAGTGCACCAAACTGGCTGGTGGGTAAACCGCCGTGTGCTGCATCGCTCGGCGAACTGCCGTAGTAGTTCTGGGTAATGCCATCCACCATGGTATTAACCCGGCCAAAACCGCTCATGCCGCGAATATTGACGCTAACCGATCCCTGGCCCGGATCGATTTGGGTATAGGTGCCCGGCATGCTGCGCAAAATGCTGTCTACCGATTCGAGGTTCTTATTTTCCCCTCGTGAGCTGAAGGCACCGGGTTTTTCCAACGCCTCCTTTTCGCTACGGTCGCTTTCCGTCGCGGCAGAAACGTTCAACGGGCTAAACACCACTTTGCCGTTGCCATTGTCCGCCCCATCCTGCGCAGCCGTCGCCGTCCCGATCAGCGCTATTCCCGCCCCGATCAGGCTTACCAGTAATTTAATTTTCATAGGTCCCCAGAAATAACCAAAAAGATTTTATGGCCGACAATGCCCAGCATAAAGCCCACCGAAATCGACGGTAAATATACCCGTCATCTTTCAAGTTGCAGCGTTGTTACCTGCACTCGCTCACCCCAGTTACTTACTAAAGTAAGCGCCTGGGGATGAGCGAGCTGGCCGCCTAGCTGCAATTTAAAAGCTATAGGGTATTTATTTTTTATTATTTTAATAAGCTGCCGGGTTTATTGCCCGGCGGCCAGAAGGGTTATTTGCGCGTTTTCTGATCCACCGCCAAAATAAAGCTGTATTCCAGGGCGCTATTTTCCAGCCGCGTCAGACGGCCCGATTTGCCGCCGTGCCCGGCCGTCATATCGGTGGCCAGCAGCAGCAGTGAATCCCCCTGTTTAAAGCGACGCAGTTTGGCCACCCATTTTGCCGGTTCCCAATATTGCACCTGCGAATCATACAGGCCGCTGGTCACCAACAGGTTCGGGTACGCCTGCTTGCGCACGTTGTCATAGGGGCTATAAGACTTCATCAGCGCATAGGCTTCTGGTTGATTAGGGTTGCCCCACTCTTCATATTCCCCGACGGTCAGTGGAATGCTGTCGTCAAGCATGGTGGTCAAAACATCCACAAAAGGCACCTGCGCCACCACCGCGTTATACAGCTGCGGCGCCTGATTGATCACCGCGCCCATCAACAACCCCCCGGCGCTGCCGCCCATGGCGTAGATACGCCCCGGTTGGCCGTACCCCTGTTTTATCAGTGCCTGGGTGGCATCGATAAAGTCACTGAAGGTGTTGGGTTTATGGCTCAGTTTTCCCTGTTGATACCAGTTCTGCCCCAGCTCACCGCCGCCACGCACGTGGATCAGCGCATAAACAAAACCGCGATCCAGTAAACTGATGCGGTTGGCGCTGAAGGCCGGATCCATACTCATGCCGTAAGCACCATAGCCGTACACCAGCAGCGGACTGTGTCCCGGTTTGAACATCGCACGGTTGTAGACCAGCGAGACTGGCACCTTCACACCGTCACGCGCGCTGATCCATACCCGTTCACTGTGGTACTGGCTGGGATCAACCCCTTTAACTTCCTGCTGTTTCAACAGGGTACGAGTGCCTTTATCAAGATCCCATTCGTAGGTGCTGGTCGGCGTGGTCATCGCCGAATAGCCGTAGCGCAGGTGTTGATTGTCCGGATCGGGGTTATAGCCCAGCCAGGCCATGTAGCTGGCGTCATCGAACGGAATGCTGCGCTGGGTTTTGCCGTCCCAACTGATTTGCCGTAGCTGCACCAGGCCGTCGCCGCGCTCTTTGACCACCAGCCAGTCGCGGAACAGGGTGAAGCCTTCGACCTCGCGTTTTTCCTGCGGCGCAATCAACGTCTGCCACGGTTTATCCAGCGCTGCGGTGTGATACAGACCAAAATGCGGGCTTTGGTGATTGGAGCGCAAATAGAACTCGCCGCGATAATGGTCGAGGTAATATTCATGGCCGTTCTTGCGAGCGGCAAACAGCACCGGCGCTTTCAGCGGTTGGTTGGCATCGATCAGCCGCGCCTCAGAGGTAGTGTTGCCGCTGACGGTAATAATGACGTAGTCGCGGGAGGAGGAATGGGCCAGGCTCAGATAAAACGCCGCGTCATTTTCCTGATACACCAGTTTATCGTCCGCGACCGGCGTGCCGAACTGATGGCGATAAACCTGATACGGCAACAGGGTTTGCGGATGGTTGCGAATATAAAACAGCGTCTTGCCATCGTTGGCCCACACCATGTCGCCAGAGGTATTTTCAATCACTTCCGGTGCCCATTGCTCGCTGTCGACATTACGCAACGAAATACGGTACTGCCTGCGCCCCTGGAAATCCTCGGCGATCGCCATACGCTGATTGTCCTGGCTGATCTCCAGGCCGCCGACGCGGTAGTAAGCCTGCCCTGCCGCGCGCTGGTTGGCATCCAGCAAGGTTTGCCATGGTGCATCGGCGGTAAGAGCCTGACGCTGGTACAAAGCAAAATCCTTGCCCACCGCATAGCTTTCCTGATAGCGGTAGCCGTTCAGTTGATAAGGCACCGAGCGATCTTCCGGGCTCATGCGGCCCAGCATTTCCTGGTACAGCGTATCGCGCAGTTTTTTGTACGGCTGCATCATCTGTTCGGTGTAATGGTTTTCCGCCGTCAAATAATCCAGCATCTTTTTATTCTGGCGGCTGTCGTCGCGTAGCCAATAGTAATCATCCATCCGGGTTTCACCCTGGGCGGTCAATTTTTTCGGGATGATTTCCGCACTGGGAGCCTGCGGTGCCGCCTGAACGGCCTGGCCCATTAAGCTTAATGAAATCACGACAGAGGTTGCCGCACGCCAACAACGGCCCGGCAAAAGTGGATATTTCATAGTCCCTCACGATGGTTTTACATCGGCAACGCCTTCTTTTGTTTCAGCAAACAAAAGGCCGCTGCCGTCGGCATAAACTATTGGACGGCGTTGAACGCCGCCAGATTAAAATCAATCGGCATCGTCACCCGAACCTTGTCCTGCTGAAGCATCTCAACCGGTGGCTGCGGCAAGGGCTGCGCCCGAGTCACCACCGACAGCGCCTCCCGATCCAGCGAGGCGGTGCCTGATGACGCCTGCAATCTCAAATCAGACACCCGCCCCAGCGCATCCACCGTGAAGGTCACCTGCGGCATGCCGCTACGGCGACGGCGCTGCGCATCTGGCGGATAACGCTTGATGCGATTCAACTGCCCCTTTACCTGGCTTTCCCACGACAGCTTGGCCTGCAGCTGACTGGCAGAATCGCTGCTCAGCGGCGCCGCCGCCTGCTGGGCAATATTCAACGCTTTCGGTGCGGCGGCGCTGGAAGCGGCGGCACGTTTAGTCTCTTTCGCCTGCTCCTCCGGCTTTGGCTGGGCTTTCTGCGGCGGTCGCCGCTCAGTTCGCTTTTTTTCAGCCACGGCAATCTTGGTGTTTTCAGCCCGCGCCAACTTCGGCAAATCGGGTTGTTCCTGCTGTTCGGCCGGCTGTGCCGCGGAGGATTGCGCCTGCTGTATACCTAAGGGTAAGGGTTTGGGGCTTTCCGGCGCTTCAATCTGCGCGGCCCAGCTCATCATCACCGCCGGAGGCGGCAATGACATCGGCGGCAGCGACCGTGGCGGCCAGTAAAACAACAGCACCAGCGCCACATGTGCCGCGATAGCGCACAAAAAACCGCGCGCCCAGCTCGGTTGCGGCATCGCAGGGGCCGAAAAAGAGAAAGACTGACTTAGCATAGGGACATTAGATTACTTAATTGCGAATGATTGCAGATCACATTTGCTAATGATAATCATTTGTAATTATTATTAACAGCCCTTTTCACTGCCTTAACACATTCATTTTACTGCCGGGGTGATCCACAGGTAATCGGCCACCTGTTTATCGACCTGCACACCGGGTTCCGCCAGCATCAGTACCGTTGGCAACGCAGCCGGTTGCAAATCCTGCACGTGCAGTGGCACTCCTACGGATTTGGCTGCATGGTAGCCACCGGCAATCAACAGCGCGGGAGTGGGCGCGGCCAGCAAGCGTTCAGCCATGCGTCGGTCGCGCTGCTGTTGGATCGCCAGCATCGCATGCAATTGCTGAGGTTCAATCTTGCCGCCGTGCGAAGTGCGGATGGTTTCTTCCAGCGCTTTCTGCACCACCGGACGCACCGACAGCTGGCCCTGCGGGAAACTTGGCTGCTGATAAAAAGCCATGATTTCATCGCGATCCAGGTTAGCCGACCACAGCGGATAGGGTGCACGCATCGCCGCCATGACCACATCGCCGTACAGTGACCATTTCCACCCCGACTGCCAGCCGATCAACTCCGCTACGCGTCCGTCACGAACGCTGGGCTCCCCCTGCAGCCACTGTTTCACCTGATTAACTTTGTCTTGCTGATTCGGGTTAATCATTTCCATCAGCACGCTGCCCTGGGGACGCTGCTGTGGCAGGTTTTGCACCAGCCACAGTTCAATCTGATGGTGATAGGGGTTATCGTGTTTTTCGCCGACGATGACCCGGGGTTGAGCGGCCAAACGGGCCAGAAGCTGGTCAGGTGACAGGCTTTCTCCACTGCGTAAATCCGTAATTTTGCCCAAACTATCAAGGGTATTTTTTGGCGAGGAAACCGGGGTTTGGCTACAGGCGCCGAGCGCCAGCGCGGCCAATAAAATCAAAAGTCTCATGATGCTGCCCTGTCATAAAAAGTGGCGACATTATAGATAATAATTATCATTTGCATATAGAGAACCCCCTTTCCTGCGATATCGATAACTATTTTTTTACTTTAGGATCCCTGAACGCGCATTGATTTCATGAGGTATTGCGGGTATAACCAATAGCCATTTAGCAGCTTAGACGTCTATACGGGTAAAATACCATGCACTCACCTGTTCCCGCCGAAGGGCAATTCAAACGCACCATGAAGGCCCGGCACCTGGTGATGCTGTCGCTGGGTGGCGTGATCGGCACCGGGCTGTTTTTCAACACCGGCTATATCATTTCCACTACCGGCGCCCTGGGTACCCTGCTGGCCTATCTGATTGGCGCACTGGTGGTCTATCTGGTCATGCTGTGCCTGGGCGAGCTTTCGGTGGCGATGCCGGAAACCGGCGCCTTCCACGTTTACGCCTCCCGCTACCTTGGTCCGGCGACCGGTTATACCGTGGCCTGGCTCTATTGGCTCACCTGGACAGTCGCACTCGGTTCCAGCCTGACCGCCGCCGGTTTCTGCATGCAGTATTGGTTCCCGCAGTCGCCGGTTTGGCTGTGGTGTTTGATCTTCTGCGCGGCCATTTTCCTGCTCAACGTAGTCACCACTCGCTTCTTTGCGGAGAGCGAATTCTGGTTCTCGTTGATCAAGGTGATCACTATTCTGGCGTTTATTATCCTCGGCGGCGCAGCCATGTTTGGCCTGCTGCCGATGAAAGACGGCACCCCGGCCCCCTTCCTGCATAACCTGACCGCCTCAGGCTGGCTGCCCAACGGCACCTTGCCAATCCTGATGACGATGGTGGCGGTCAACTTCGCTTTCTCCGGCACGGAGCTTATCGGCATTGCCGCAGGCGAAACCGAAAACCCGGAAAAGGTGGTGCCCTGGGCGATACGCACCACGGTGATCCGCCTGATGCTGTTCTTTATCGGTACGGTGTTTATTTTGGCTGCACTGATCCCGATGGATCAGGCCGGGATAGTCAAAAGCCCGTTTGTGCTGGTGTTTGAACGTATCGGCGTGCCCTATGCCGCCGATATCTTCAACTTCGTCATCCTGACTGCCATCCTGTCGGCCGCCAACTCAGGCCTGTACGCTTCGGGCCGCATGCTGTGGTCGCTGGCTAATCAGCGCACCCTGCCGGCCTATTTTTCTCGCGTCAATAAACGCGGCATTCCGATCAATGCGCTGACCTTCAGCATGCTTGGCGGCGTACTGGCGCTGTTAACCAGCGTGATTGCGCCGGACACGGTGTTTGTCGCCCTGTCGGCCATTTCCGGCTTTGCGGTGGTGGCGGTTTGGTTGAGCATCTGCGCCTCACACTACGCTTTCCGCCGCCACTATCTGCGCAGCGGCCAGCCGATCGCCGGCCTGAAATACCGCGCGCCGGGTTATCCGTTAACGCCGATCGTCGGCTTTTCCCTGTGCCTGCTGGCCTGTATCGGACTGGCGTTCGATCCGGAGCAGCGCATCGCGCTTTACTGCGGGCTGCCGTTCGTCGCGCTGTGCTACGCCGCCTATTATCTGACCCGCCGCAGCGGGCAAAAAACATCTTTGGGAGAAAATCATGTCGGTTAACAACCCCATCGCCACGCTGTTGGCCACCCACGGCACGCTGATTCTTGACGGCGCGCTGGCGACCGAACTGGAGGCTCGCGGCTGTGACCTCAGCGATCCCCTATGGTCGGCCAAGGTGCTGATCGAAAACCCCGAGCTGATTTATCAGGTTCATCTCGACTATTTCAACGCGGGGGCGCAGTGCGCCATCACCGCCAGCTATCAGGCCACGCCGCAGGGCTTTTTGCGCCGCGGTCTGGATCAAGCTCAATCACTGGCGCTGATCGCCAAAAGCGTGCACCTGGCGCAGCAGGCGCGCCGCGACTATCTGGCTCAGCACCCACAGGCAACGCCCTTGCTGGTCGCCGGCTCAATCGGCCCCTATGGCGCTTATCTCGCCGACGGGTCTGAATATCGCGGCGATTACGCATTGCCGCAGGAAGAAATGATCGCCTTCCACCGCCCACGGATCCGTGCGTTGGCCGAGGCCGGCGTAGACCTGCTGGCCTGTGAAACCCTGCCCTCGTTCAGCGAGCTGCAGGCGCTGCTTGCTGTGTTGCAAGAATTCCCGACGCTCGGCGCCTGGTTCGCCTTCACCCTGCGAGACAGCCAACACCTCAGCGACGGCACGCCGCTGACGCAGGTGCTGGCAGCGCTGCACGGCAATCCGCAGGCGTTGGCGATTGGCATCAACTGCATTGCGCTGGAAAATGTGGCCCCGGCGCTGCGCCAGTTTGCCGCGCTGACTGACAAACCGCTGTTGGTCTACCCAAACTCAGGCGAGCATTACGACGCGGTGAGCAAAACCTGGCACGCCTGCGGCGGTGAGCACGGCAGCCTGATTGATCAGGTAGGAGAATGGCAACGCATCGGCGCACGGCTGATTGGCGGCTGCTGCCGGACTACGCCAAAGGATATTCGCCAGATCGCGGCACTCTGCAAGGCATAAAAAAGCCCCCTGCGCCAAGGCGTCAGGGGGCGGTTTAATGCCAAAGGCTTATAACGGTTCGGTCTGTGCTTCCACAACCGCCAGCGCCACCATGTTGACGATGCGGCGCACCGAGGCGATTGGCGTCAGGATGTGTACCGGTTTCGCTACTCCCATCAGCACCGGCCCTACGGTAACCCCTTCGGAAGAGGACACGCGCAGCAGGTTGTAGCTGATACGCGCCGCTTCCATGTTCGGCATGATCAGCACGTTGGCCGAGCCTTTCAGCGGACTGTCCGGCATCAGATCATTACGAATACTTTCAACCAACGCGGCATCACCGTGCATCTCGCCGTCAATTTCCAGCTCCGGTGCCATCTGGTTCACCAGCTCAAGCGTTTTACGCATCTTGCAGGCCGCCGGGTTATCGGAAGAACCAAAGCTGGAATGGGACAGCAACGCGACCTTCGGCTCAATGCCGAAGCGACGCACGGTTTCCGCCGCCATCAGGGTGATTTCCGCCAGTTGCTCAGGCGTCGGATCGTCATTGACATAGGTATCGGCGATAAAGGTGTTGCCGCTTGGCAGCAGCAGCGCGTTCATCGCCCCGGCGACATGGGCGCCCTCACGGAAGCCAAACACTTTTTCGACCACGTCGTAGTGCTCGTGATAGCTGCCGATGGTGCCGCAGATCATCGCATCCGCCTCGCCACGATGCAGCATGATGGCGGCAATCAGCGTCGGGTTGCCGATCACCGCTCGGCGCGCCTGCTCCTGCGAAACGCCTCGGCGTTTCATGATCTGGTAGTACTCGCCCCAGTATTCATTGAAACGCGGGTCGGACTCGTTGTTCACCACTTCAAAATCTTTACCCGGCGTCAGCTGCAGACCGAGTTTTTTCAGGCGCATTTCGATCACGCTCGGGCGCCCTACCAGAATCGGATAGGCCAAGCCTTGCGACACCAATTCCTGAGTGGCGTGCAGTACCCTTTCCTCTTCGCCTTCCGCCATCACCACCCGCTTCATTTCCTTCTTCGCCTGGGCAAAGATCGGCTTCATGAACAGGTTGGTTTTGTAGACGAATTCAGACAGTTTCTCGATATAGGCATCGAAGTCTTCGATCGGACGCGTCGCCACGCCAGACTCCATCGCGGCCTTGGCCACTGCCGGAGCAATTTTAACAATCAGGCGCGGGTCGAAAGGTTTGGGAATGATGTATTCAGGGCCAAATGACAGATCCTGATCCCCATAGGCCGATGCCACCACGTCGCTTTGCTCGGCCAGCGCCAGATCGGCAATCGCATGCACGCAGGCCAGCTTCATCTCTTCGTTAATGGTGGTCGCCCCTACGTCCAGCGCACCGCGGAAGATGAACGGGAAGCACAGCACGTTGTTTACCTGGTTCGGGTAGTCGGAACGGCCGGTACAGATAATGGCGTCCGGGCGCACGGCTTTCGCCAGCGGCGGCAGGATTTCCGGTTCCGGGTTGGCCAGCGCCATGATCAACGGATCCTTGGCCATGGTTTTCACCATATCCTGAGTCAAGACACCCGGGCCGGAACAACCGAGGAAAATATCGGCGTTAGGGATAGCGTCACCCAGCGTGCGCTGGCCGTTATCTTCAATCGCATAAGCCGCCTTGGTCTGCTCCATATTGGCGTCACGGCCTTTGTAGATCACCCCTTTGGAGTCGCAGACGGTAATGTTCTGCTGGCGTAGCCCCAGGGCCACCAGCAGGTTCAGACAGGCGATCGACGCAGCACCGGCACCGGAAACCACCAGCCGCACGTCGGAAATATTCTTTTTCACTACCCGCAGGCCATTCAACACTGCGGCAGTGGTGATGATCGCAGTACCGTGCTGATCGTCGTGGAAGACGGGGATCTTCATGCGCTCGCGCAGTTTCTGCTCGATGTAGAAACACTCCGGCGCCTTGATGTCTTCCAGGTTAATCCCGCCAAATGTCGGCTCCAGCGCGGCGATGATGTCGATCAGCTTGTCAGGGTTTAGCTCATCGACTTCGATATCAAACACGTCGATACCGGAAAACTTCTTGAACAGGACGCCTTTCCCTTCCATCACCGGCTTACCGGCCAGCGCACCGATATTGCCCAGGCCCAGCACGGCCGTACCGTTGGAAATCACCGCCACCAGGTTACCGCGCGCGGTATATTTGTAGGCCGCCAGCGGATCGGCAGCAATTTCCAGACAAGGTGCCGCGACGCCCGGCGAATAGGCCAGCGCCAGATCGCGTTGCGTTGCCAGTGGTTTGGTGGGGGATACCTGGATCTTCCCTGGGACCGGATATTGGTGGAAATCAAGCGCACTCTGTTTGAGCTGTTCGTCCATTGTAGGTTCCTATGCTTTTTGCTTTTATGTTGAGGTAAGGCTTGTAAAGCTATGGGGCTATGAGGCTGCGTCCTGTCATTGTCCGTGGCGCCGTCGCAGACCCAAAAGCCCGTAATCAAGGCGGAGGGAGCAGAGCATAGCGGGCCTATGTTCAAACCCGACAACGCGGAGTACGGGCTTTTGGGGCGCGACCCGAAGGGCTGGGGCCATTTGAACGCGCATCTGTGTTACGAGTCGCTTATTTGGCCCACCAAACCTCACGACCCGCGCCTTGCTGCGCGTCCAAATGACCGCCAGCGGCGCTCACGTACAATGGCAGGGCACAGCCTTTAAGTATAGTGAGAGAAACGTCACAAACTTTGAAGCGGGCCATAACCTTGATCGAAATAGTTTTATAAAAGTAAAAAAAGAAGTACCACAGGACGAAGAAGAAAAACACTGCCGTCAGTGCGGCGGCAGTTTGGCGCGCCAGGCATTCAGCGTGGCCACACGGCCTGCGCAAATTTGTAACGAGGTTTGTAGCGCCAGGGTATAACTCAGCGCATCCCCCCAGGTATTGCCCGGCAGCTGCGGTTGTTCACAAGGGATAAACACCGTTTCAGGGGGTAACAGCACCACCGGTACTGCCGGCTGCGGCGGTTGGGCGCAGGAGCTCAATAACAGCGCCAGGCATAGGCTGCCCAGCGCAGGCGTCATTTTTAATCGCTTCACGGTATTTCCTCTGATAAACATCGCTTTGCTGCCGCAGCTGCTGCTCCTGCTGCTGTTGGGCTGCCATCAGCGCGCGATTCTGTGCATCCTGGGTTTGCAGCGTGGCAATCAACCCCGCTTGCTGCGCCAGGGTCTTTTGCTGCTCTCCCGCCTGCTGCCGCGCCAGCTCCAGCCGGTGCGACAACAGCGAGCTATAGCCGCCAAGGCAGATGGCTACCAACAACAGCAGCAGCAATCCGCCCTGCGCCAATCTGTTCAGCCAGCCGCTCATGCGGGGTAATCCCTGAAGGAAAGCTGGAAGTGCGGCCCGTCCTTCAGCGTCTTCCATTCCCCGCCCCACTCAACGGTAACCGCACACTCTCGCGCTGCGCGACGGACCGCCACCGCGATTTGCGCGTAGTAATCCCACTCCCAGGACACCACGCCCGCCGGCATGGCCACCACGTCCACCGCGTGGCCGGTCAAATGGCGGCTTTTCAGCGTCTGGCTTTGCCCACCGCGCACCAGGTCACGCTGACGCGCCATGCTGCGCCGCCCTTCGGTGATGGAAAAAGGCACCAGCGAATAATGCAGCGCCAGCCGCATCACCCGCACCAGATCCGGGTGGACGCCCAGTAAATTCGTCTCGCTGCGTGCGGTAAAACGAATGTCTTCAATTTCATTTATCATTTTTAAGCCCCGTTTTTTTGCCAATGAATCTTTTAATTAATGCGCTGATATAATCAGCCCCAAGGAAACCAATCAGTACGCTGGCAAGGTTCGCCCATTTTAATTCCAGTCCGGTCAGCGCCAGCGCATCGCGTACCGTCCAAGCCAATAATGCGCACATAGCTGCATTTAATAACCGCCGCCGCATACCGACATTGCGATACGCTCCGTGTAATAACGCCATGAGGCCTGCCAAAATGGCATTCATCACCGGCTGAAGATATTCACATGCTCGCTGGATAATTAAGCCAACAGCGTCTGGCTCTAAGCTGGACATAGCTACACTCCTATTTTATTTTAATTAAACGCCAATCACGGCCGGTGAAATATCGGTACCTTCAGAATCTAGTGAAGGATGCTATAACAAAGCAAATGAATAAATACAGCCTCTAAAGTCAAATTCATTCACGCTCAACCCTGACACAACAGCCGCCAATCAAATAACGGCATGGGTCGATAAAAAATTCATCTTTACTGTGATTTTTTTCGACTTCTCTTTCCTCGGGAAATAAACATTAATAGCGGCGGGAGATTCACTCTCAATGACAAAAACCTTAACTCTGGAGAAATACCATGTCAGAACGTAAAGCCGTTATTGGTTATTATTTCATTCCTACCAACCAAATTAATCACTATACCGAGTCCGATACTTCAATCGTACCTTTCCCGGTGTCCAATATTACACCGGCCAAGGCCAGGCAACTGACCCACATTAATTTCTCGTTCCTCGACATCAACAGCAATCTAGAGTGCGCCTGGGATCCGGAAACCAACGATGCCAAGGCGCGCGATGTGGTTAGCCGGTTGACTGCGCTGAAGGCGCATAACCCGAATCTGCGCATCATGTTCTCCATCGGCGGCTGGTATTACTCCAACGATCTGGGGGTGTCCCACGCCAACTATGTCAACGCGGTCAAAACCCCGGCGGCACGAACCAAATTTGCCCAATCCTGCGTCCGCATCATGAAAGACTATGGCTTTGACGGTGTAGACATTGACTGGGAATACCCGCAGAGCAGCGAGGTCGACGGTTTTGTCGCCGCGCTACAGGAAATCCGCACCCTGCTCAATCAGCAGACCCAGACCGACGGCCGCCAGGCGCTGCCTTATCAACTGACCATTGCCGGTGCCGGCGGCGCGTTCTTCCTGTCGCGTTACTACAGCAAGCTGCCGCAGATCGTCGCCTCACTCGATTACATTAACCTGATGACTTACGATCTGGCCGGTCCATGGGAGAAAATCACCAACCATCAGGCGGGGTTGTTTGGCGACAGCGCCGGACCAACCTTCTATAACGCGCTGCGTGAAGCCAATCTCGGCTGGAGTTGGGAAGAATTGACCCGCGCCTTCCCCAGCCCGTTCAGCCTGACGGTAGACGCCGCCGTACAGCAACATCTGATGCTGGAAGGCGTGCCGAGCAGCAAAATCGTCATGGGCGTGCCGTTCTATGGCCGGGCGTTCAAAGGCGTCAGCGCCACTAACGGCGGCCAGTACAGCAACCACAGCACGCCGGGGGAAGATCCCTTCCCTGGTACCGATTACTGGCTGGTCGGCTGCGAAGAGTGCGTCCGCGACAAGGATCCGCGCATCGCCTCTTACCGCCAACTGGAGCAAATGCTGTTGGGCAACTATGGCTATCAGCGCCTGTGGAACGATAAAACCAAAACGCCATACCTGTACCACGCGGCCAAGGGCCTGTTCGTCACCTATGACGACGCCGAAAGTTTCAAGTACAAGGCGAAGTACATCAAACAACAGCAGTTGGGCGGCGTGATGTTCTGGCACCTGGGTCAGGACAACCGCAATGGCGATCTGTTGGCCTCGCTGGACCGTTACTTCAACGCACCGGACTATGACGACAGCCAGTTGGATATGGGCACCGGCTTGCGCTATACCGGCGTCGGTCCAGGTAATCTGCCCGTCATGAGCGCCCCGGCCTACGTTGCCGGCACCACCTATAATCAGGGAGCACTGGTGTCCTATCAGGGCTATGTCTGGCAGGCCAAGTGGGGCTATATCACGTCCGTGCCAGGCTCCGATACCGCTTGGCTGAAAGTGGGTCGCGTGGCGTAACGGTAAGCGACGACATAAAAAAACCCCGTGGCTGATGGCGACGGGGTTTTTACTGTTTTAAAAGTTTAATTTTCGCATCCCTTCGTGGTCACTCCCTCAGTTGTTACACCAAGGATAACCCCCATCACGTATCACTTCCCGCCCCATCAGGCTGAAGACATCGCTCTTGCGCGTCAGCCGCTCATGCCACCAGCTAAAACCGGCCCCTTTGCTGGCCGGATGCCAGGCCAGCCAAATCATTTCATCGCCTTTTTGCATATCGACGGGCACCGTCACCAACTCGCCGCTGGCCAACTCTTTTTCTATCAGCGCCGGCGGCAAAAAGCCGTGCCCGATACCCCGCTTCAACAGCGCCAATTTGCTCTCGACGTCGCATACCATCAGTTGGCGCTGCAACGGCATGGCGCCGTGGTTACGCTTGGGCAGCTCGTGGCTACTGTCGGCAATGCCCACCACGATATCGTTCAAGCGCTGGTTTTTATCCACCGGCTTTTTCTGCGCCGCAAAGGGATGAGAAGGTGAAACGCACAGAACAAAATTCAGCTTGCCGAGCATCAGCGTCTTGGCCTGCACGCTGTCCGGGATCTGGCCGATGGCGATAATCAAATCCGCCCGGTTGTTCTTCAACGCATCCCAGGTGCCATTGAGCGCTTCACGCTGCACGGAAATGTTGGCGTTCGGGCTGTGCTGGATATAGTCGCGGATATCCTGGGTGAGCGTTTCCAGCGGAAAGAAATTATCAACCACGATGCGGATATTATTATCGAACTTTGGGATGTTTCTTACCCTACTCTCCAGATCCTGTACCGCATTTAAAATCCAGCTCCCTTCCTGCAGCAGGAATTCCCCTTCATCCGTCAGGGTAATCATCGGGCCATTACGATGAAAAAGTTTCACGCAGAGTTTACTTTCAATATTGGAAACCCGGTAAGATATCGCCGAAGGGGTTTTATGCAACGCCTCCGCCGCCATTGAGAATGAGCCGGTACTTTTGATGGTGCTGATTATTTTAATCGCATCCAGGGATAATCTAGTCATACAAATTCCTCTTTGACATAAAATAAGAAAAAAATGACACTAAATTCCCAAGTGGTTGGCGCGTAAAAGTCGTTCAAGTCACACAAGAGTAAGCAAAACCACAAGCAATATACTCTATATTGCAGCGCATCATCTGAAAGACTATTCATCAATACTTTAAATAAAATTCATCATGACGCCGTTTTTTTAGACAGTAGCGTTTAAATAAATTCAATCAAGAAATAAAAGACAATCATCATAATAATTTTAGTTAATAGCCTATAAAACATTCCACCCTGACAGCCGAGACTAAGGGTAAAAATAAAACAAGCCGCCGGGAATGATGTTTTTAATTTTTTAATAACCTCTCGTTTCGTCGGTGAAAATAATCCCAACTTACAATACAACTTCAGTCAGGAGTGACTTATGAACAATACTTCCCGTACCCTTATGTCTCTTGGCCTGCTGAGCGCCGCGCTGTTTGGCGTATCGCAACAGGCAGCCGCCCACGGCTACGTCGAAACACCGGCCAGCCGCTCTTATCAGTGCAAACTGCAGCTCAATACCCAATGCGGCAGCGTGCAATATGAGCCGCAGAGCGTTGAAGGGCTGAAAGGCTTCCCGCTGGCGGGCCCGGCTGATGGGCATATCGCCAGCGCCGACAAATCCACCTTCTTCGAACTGGATCAGCAAACGCCAACCCGTTGGAACAAGATCAATCTGCACACCGGCGCCAACTCCTTCACCTGGAGACTGACCGCCCGCCACAGCACCACCAGCTGGCGTTATTTCATTACCAAGCCGAACTGGGACGCGTCGCAGCCGCTGACCCGTGCGTCCTTTGACCTGACGCCGTTCTGTCAACAGAACGACGGTGGCGCCATTCCCGCCGCGCAGGTCACCCACCAGTGCAACATACCGGCAGACCGTAGCGGTTCGCACGTGATCCTCGCCGTGTGGGATGTAGCAGACACGACCAATGCCTTCTATCAGGCGATTGACGTTAACTTGACCAAATAATAAGGAAGGGAAATACCACAGGGTTCAGCCAGGTGCTGAACCCTTTTTTATTGCAAGTGCGCTATGCCACATCTTTTTCCCCTCGCTCAGCCCATACTGACAGCGCCTTCCCAGGTGCGGTAAGCGGCTGCAAAACCGCGCCCTGCCTGGCTCGTTTCGGGATCCATTGTTCTTATCCATCGCAACAATCAGAAAAAGCGCATTTTAATCATCGGACATCTGATGCAGTGTGTTCAGCCTACGATGAAAAACGTTCTCATTTCCCTACATTGACGTTTGGTCAAGGAGCTTATTAATGAACCAATTAGACGCACTCAAGCAGCTAACCACGGTGGTAGCCGACAGCGGCGATATCGAATCCATCCGCCAGTTCGAACCGCAAGACGCCACCACCAACCCTTCCCTGATCCTGAAAGCTGCTGCGCTGCCTCAATATAAGCCACTGATCCTCGAAGCCCTGAACTATGCCCGCCAGCAAGGCGGCAATAAAGAAACCCAGCTGATCAACGCCAGCGACAAACTGGCGGTCAACATCGGCGTCGAAATTCTCAAAAGCGTGCCGGGGCGCATTTCCACCGAAGTGGACGCCCGCCTGTCCTTCGACCGTGGCATGTGCGTAGCCAAGGCGCGCAAGCTGATCGGCCTGTATCAGGAACAAGGTATTGATAAATCGCGTATTCTGATCAAGCTGGCCTCCACCTGGGAAGGCATCAAAGCCGCCGAGGAACTGGAAAAAGAAGGCATCAACACCAACCTGACGCTGCTGTTCTCCTTCGCCCAGGCCCGCGCCTGTGCCGAAGCCGGCGTGTTCCTGATTTCCCCGTTCGTCGGCCGTATCTATGACTGGTATCAGGCCAAACAGCCTGCCGCAGACTATGACGCAGAGCAGGATCCGGGCGTGAAATCGGTGCGCAACATTTATGAATACTACAAGCAGCACCGCTATCAGACCGTGATCATGGGTGCCAGCTTCCGTAAGGTAGAGCAGATCCTGGCCCTGGCCGGTTGCGATCGTCTGACTATCGCGCCGAACCTGCTGGAACAGCTCAAACAAAGCGAGCAACCGGTAGAACGCAAACTGACGCCATCCACCGAAGCCTTCCACCAGCCTGCCCCGCTGGCCGAAGCCGAATTCCGTTGGCTGCATAATCAGGACGCCATGGCCGTTGAAAAACTGGCCGAAGGTATCCGCCTGTTCGCCGTTGACCAGCAAAAGCTGGAAGACATGCTGGTCGCTGAACTGTAATCACTCTGGAGTAAAACATGTCCTCTCGTAAAGAGCTTGCCAACGCCATCCGCGCACTCAGCATGGACGCCGTACAAAAAGCAAATTCCGGCCACCCGGGTGCACCTATGGGCATGGCGGACATCGCCGAAGTCCTGTGGCGTGACTACCTGAACCACAACCCGACCAACCCGCACTGGGCTGACCGTGACCGCTTCGTCCTCTCCAACGGCCATGGCTCCATGCTGATTTACAGCCTGTTGCACCTCACCGGCTACGACCTGCCGATGAGCGAGCTGGAAAACTTCCGCCAGCTGCACTCCAAAACTCCGGGTCACCCGGAATACGGCTACACCCCAGGCGTGGAAACCACCACCGGCCCGCTGGGTCAGGGCATCGCCAACGCCGTCGGCTTCGCCATTGCCGAACGTACCCTGGCCGCGCAGTTCAACCGCCCGGGCCATGACGTCGTTGACCACCACACCTATGCCTTTATGGGCGACGGCTGCATGATGGAAGGCATCTCTCACGAAGTCTGTTCCCTGGCCGGTACCCTCAAGCTTGGCAAACTGACCGCGTTCTACGATGACAACGGCATCTCCATCGACGGTCACGTGGAAGGCTGGTTCACCGACAACACCGCCGAGCGCTTTGAAGCTTACGGCTGGCACGTGGTGCGTCACGTGGACGGTCACAACCCTGACGCCATCAAGGCCGCGATTGAAGAAGCCCGCAAGGTCACCGACAAGCCGTCCCTGCTGATGTGCAAAACCGTGATTGGCTTCGGCTCCCCGAACAAGGCCGGTACCCACGATGTGCACGGTGCTGCGCTGGGCGCCGCCGAAGTGGCTGCCACCCGCGAAGCTCTGGGCTGGAAATACGCCGCCTTCGAAATCCCGCAGGACATCTATGCCCAGTGGGATGCCAAAGAAGCCGGCAAGGCGAAAGAAGCGGCCTGGAACGACAAGTTCGCTGCCTACGCCAAGGCCTTCCCGGAACTGGCTGCCGAGTTCAAACGCCGCATGAACGGCGAACTGCCGGCCAGCTGGAAAGCCGACGCCAAAGCCTTCGTCGAGCAGCTGCAGGCCAACCCGGCCAACATCGCCAGCCGCAAGGCCTCACAGAACGCGCTGGAAGCCTTCGGCAAGGTGCTGCCTGAGTTCCTCGGCGGCTCCGCTGACCTGGCGCCAAGCAACCTGACCATGTGGTCCGGCTCGAAAGCGCTGAACGTAGACCCGGCGGGTAACTACATCCACTACGGCGTGCGCGAGTTCGGCATGACCGCCATCACCAACGGCATCGCGCTGCACGGCGGCTTCCTGCCGTACTCCGCGACCTTCCTGATGTTCGTGGAATACGCCCGTAACGCGGTGCGCATGGCGGCGCTGATGAAAATCCGCAACGTGTTCGTCTACACCCATGACTCCATCGGTCTGGGCGAAGATGGCCCGACGCACCAGCCGGTTGAGCAGATTGCCAGCCTGCGCGTGACCCCGAACATGAGCACCTGGCGTCCGTGTGACCAGGTGGAATCGGCGATTGCCTGGCAGTACGGCATCGAGCGCAACGACGGCCCGACCACGCTGATTTTCTCGCGTCAGAACCTGACCCAGCAGCCGCGTACCGCGGAGCAGCTGGCCAACGTCTACCGCGGCGGCTACGTGCTGAAGGACTGTGCCGGTACGCCGGACGTCATCCTGATTGCCACCGGTTCGGAAGTGGGCATCACCGTGGAAGCGGCAGACAAGCTGAGCGCGGCGGGCACCCAGGTGCGCGTGGTGTCGATGCCGTCTACCGACGCCTTCGACAAGCAGGACGCGGCTTACCGTGAATCCGTGCTGCCGGCGGCGGTGACGGCCCGTGTGGCGGTGGAAGCGGGTATCGCGGACTACTGGTACAAGTACGTGGGCCTGAACGGGGCTATCGTGGGCATGACCACCTTTGGTGAGTCGGCACCGGCGGAGCAGCTGTTCAAAGAGTTCGGCTTCACCGTGGATAACGTGGTGGCCAAGGCGCAAGCACTGCTGAAATAAGGCATCTCGCGTCGCGTTACCCCAGCCCGGCACCTTGCCGGGCTTTTTCATTTGGGCAGCTGTTCGCTTTAAATTCTATATTCCACCACCCTCGATTGAGTTAACTACAATCGGGTAGCTTATACCTTTGTTTTATTTTAAACGGCGTCACCCCATCACAATGGCATAATTAAAACAAAATAACCTCCGCGATAGTTTATTAGGAAATTAGTTTCAGGGAGATTTATTGATTTTTAATGCTATTATTTTTATTGCAAAACGGAATATAGGTAAACATCTCATATAACCAATGAGTCTGTGCTTCTTAAGATAATTCGCATACATTTAAGCAACAAAATAAAAACACCGAATATAATCAATAATTTAAAAATAAATTCAGAATAATTCAATAGACAGTAACTATTGATAATTATTTTTCGATCGATAGCGCCGATAGATTTGACCGATCAAAAGATAAAAATTAATAGATTGAACGATACGATTATAGCGTGTAATTTTCATTCCTATTTTAAAACCGCAAAGGAATAAAATAAAAAAGCATAAGACAAAAATGTTTCCTTCCGCATTTAGAATCACCCGAGAAATGACATAGGGATATTTACATCCAACATGAGGGAGGCGTCATGATTATTATCAGTGAAACACTTGGAAACATAAATCAGAACAAAGAGTGGCAAGACAAGATCCGCGGAACCACGCCAGACTACCTTATTCTGGACGCGGCGCAGTTGGAAAAGGAATGTCATCAACAATCCACCCATGATGGGCTGAGGCTGGCCGTGTTTATGCCCCCCAACAGCGCGCTGGCGGACGGAGACATTTTAATCTGGGATGAAGAGACGAAAAACTCCGTTATCGTGAAGGTCATCTCGCACGACATTATGGTGATTAACCTGCAGCGCCTGCTTTGCGCCCATTCGGATGCCATCATTCACTATGCATTCAAACTGGGTTTGATTTTAGGGCAACATAAGCTGCACGCCATGATAAAGAACAACCTGGTTTACGTCCCGATCACCATCGCTACCAGCACGTTGGACACCCTGTTCAAAGAAAACAGTTTTCACTCCCTGTCCTACTGGTATGTCAGCGGCGCCGATATTTCATCCCTGTTAACCCCTAATGAAATCGATCTCCTGTTCGACGGCATCTTTCCCTGTCAGCCGGAATGATATCAGGAGCCCATCCCACACGCTGCCAGCGTTCTTTTTATAAATCAGAGGCCTTTCACCCACGTAACAAAGCATGCCCCCCAAAAAGCCGATGCAATAAAAGGAGTTTTCCATGGCAATTAATATGCAGATTTTTATTAATGACATGCTTAAATGGATAGAAAGCAATTTGGGCGCAGAGCTGGATATAGAGACGATTGCCAAGAAATCCGGCTACAGTCGATTTCACATTCAGCGGCTTTTCAAATTGCATGCCGGACTGACCATTGCCCAATATATCAGAATGCGACGAGTCACCGAGGCGGCGATCGCACTAAGATTCACCGACAGAAAAATCATGGATATCGCACTAGACTATGGCTTTGACTCTCAGCAGGTTTTTACCCGAATATTCAAGAAACAGCTAAAGACCACGCCAGGTGAGTTGAGGAGAAGCAAGCAATTAAACAATAAGCGGCTCTGTCATTCCTTGTACATGCCGACGATGCCACAAAAAATCCCGACGGGCCCGCCTAACGCCCACAAGCATGGCTAGCGAACCTGGGATCACCTCGCCGTTCGCCGGCGAGATGATCCATCGGCATCAGCCCATAATCCGATGAATTTGCAGGTACTGCAGCAGCATGATGGTCTTGCCGTCTTTAATACGGCCGTCGGCAATCATCGCCACCGCTTCGGTAAAGGGCAGTTCTACCACCTCAATATCTTCGTCTTCGATACCGCCGCCGGCCGCATTGCGCTCGTCGTCATGGTACTCGGCAATAAAGAAATGGACGATCTCGGTCACGCCGCCCGGCGACATATAGGCTTCGAAAATCTTCTTCACGTCACCGACCTGAAAACCGGTTTCTTCCACCGCTTCGCGACGCGCGCATTGCTCTGGAGAATCGGCATCCAACAAGCCGGCACAAGCCTCTAACAGCATGCCACTGTCGTTGCCATTCACGTAGGTCGGCATGCGGAACTGATTGGTCAGCACCACGGTCCCTTTGGCACGGTTGTACAGCAAAATGGTTGCGCCATTGCCACGATCGTAGACTTCGCGCATCTGCTGAACGGAGCCGCCATCCTTACGCTTCAGATCAAAAGTATATTTGTGCAGGACATACCAGTTATCCGAAAGCAGCTCTTTCTTCACATTCTCAATTTTCGCCGACATGAACCCTTCTTCTTTTCCGTTAGCTGAAACGCAAAAATGATACCGCGATTAAACGCCAAAGGGGCAATGGATTTGCAACAAAAAGCCCCGTGACTCATGGAGAGAAACGGGGCTTTTGGCCGCAAAGGGTTTAGAACCCGTTAGGAACGTCGCGCATGTCCGGCAGCTTGTGCGCAATCCCCTTGTGGCAATCGATACAGGTCTTGCCTTCCGTTACCGCCTTGTCGTGCATCTTCGCCGCCACGGTTTTCTGTGCGGTAAAGTCCATATATTCGAAGTTGTGACAGTTACGGCACTCCTGCGAATCGTTGGCCTTCATTCGCGCCCATTCGTTGCTCGCCATCGCCAGCCGATGCTGGTCAAACTTCTGCGGCGTGTCGATCAGGCCGAACGCCTTGGCGTACAGCTCCTTGCTGGCCTTTATCTTGCGCAGCATTTTCGGCGCCCATTCATGAGGCACATGGCAATCAGGACAGGTCGCACGCACGCCGCTGCGGTTGTTGTAATGAACCGTGCCCATGTACTCCTCGTAGACGTTTTCACGCATTTCATGGCAGCCGATACAGAACTGTTCGGTATTTGCCGCCTCCATGCCGGTATTGAAACCGCCCCAGAAGATAATCCCGGCGCCAAAGCCCAGCAACAGCAGCGTGCCCAACGCCAGGCGGCTCGGCCTGCGCCACCAGCGCCATAGCCGCAACAGCAGGCCGGGCTTTTTCTCAGTCGTGGTGTGTTTGCGTTCGCTCATAGCTCCCCCGCTTAGCGCCCAAAGCCCGGCATGGGCTGGAAGTCATTGCCGACAATCGGCGCCGCGTCGGTTTGCGGTACGTGGCACTGCAGGCAGAAGTAGCGACGCGGCGCGACATCGCTCAGCACCTTGCCGTCCCGATCCATAAAGTGCGTCGGGCTGATGCGTGGTGCGCCGGTGGTGCGGTAGTGCTCCACCCCGTGGCACTGCAGGCAACGGTTGGTGTTCTTGCTGATCTGGTAACCGTCAACGCTGTGCGGGATCATCGGCGGCTGATTGACGTAGTTCAGCGCCATACGTTCCTGCTGTTTCGGCATCGAAATCGGCCCGCCGACCGAGGCGGACACTTCCGGGGACTTGCTGAGATCAACATCACCCGCGGCAAACGCCAGACCGGCGAACGCCAGCGACAATAAGGTCACCCACAGGGCAAGCGTCTTTTTCATAACAGGGCTTTTCATTTTTATTTGGCTCCCGGGTAATAAAATGGGGTCTTCATTGGCCATGGGTCAGCCTCACACCTTCTGCAACTTCACGGCACATTTCTTGAAGTCGACTTCTTTAGAAAGCGGATCGGTGGCGTCCAGCGTCAGGTTGTTCACCAACTGTGCCGCATCGAAGAACGGCATGTACACCAGCCCTCTTGGCGGGCGGTTACGGCCGCGGGTTTCGACAGAGCTGAGCACTTCACCACGACGCGACAGCACCTTGACCTTGTCGCCACGTCGCAGGCCACGGCTTTTGGCATCGAGCGGATGGATGAACAGCACCGCCTGCGGGAAGGCGCGATGCAGTTCCGGTACCCGTCGGGTCATGGTGCCGGTGTGCCAATGTTCCAGCACCCGGCCAGTGGAAAGCCAAAGATCGTATTCGCCGTCCGGACTTTCCGCCGCCGGTTCAAACGGCAGCGCAAAGATCACCGCCTTGCCGTCAGGTTTACCGTAGAAACGCACCGCTTCGCCCGCTTTCACGTACGGATCCGTTCCTTCGCG